>NZ_JBVJDK010000007.1:0-442159 GCF_055582325.1 Streptomyces sp. NPDC042100 | reverse complement strand
CGCGCCAGCAACACCTCCACCAACTCCGCCACCGCACCCACCACATGCTCACAGTTGTCCAGCACCAGCAGCATCCGCCGCCGCGCACAGTGCTCCACGAGGGCGACGAGGGGGTCGCGCGCCTTGCCGTCGGCCAGGGCGGGGCCGCTCCAGAGCTGGGTCTCCCGGGCGCCGAAGGCGGTCAGGACGGCGGCCGGCACATCGGACTCCGCGCGCACGGACGCGAGTTCGGCCACCCAGACCTCCCGCTCCACTGCCCCCTCCACACCCCGGGCCGCCTCCATCGCGAGCCGGGTCTTCCCGACGCCGCCGGGACCCAGCAGGGTGACGAGCCGCGCCCCCACCAGCTCCGCCGCCACCTCGGCCAGTTCCTTCTCCCGGCCCAGGAACGAGGTCAGCGCGAGGGGCAGTGCCGGACGGGGGGTCGGGAGCGGATTCGGATTCGGATTCGGATTCGGATGCGGGTGCGGGTGCGGGTGCAGGTACGGGTACGGGTGCGGATTCAGGTGGGGATTCGGATTCGGGTGGGCTCCGTGCGCGGGGGGCGGAGTGCGGGGCCCTGGCGCCGCGCCCGTCAGCAGTTCCTCGTACAGCTCTCTCAGTTCCGGGCCGGGGTCGGTGCCCAGGCGCTCCGCGAGGGTGCCGCGCACCGTCTCGTACGCGGCGAGGGCCTCGGCCGGGCGGCCGGCGGCCCGCAGCGCGCGCAGGTGGAGGGCGTGCAGCGGCTCGTCCAGCGGGTGCTCGGCGGCCAGCTCGGCCAGGGGGGCGACCGCCTCCCGGGCCTCGCCGAGGGCCACGGCGGCGGCGAGCCGGTCGCGGCGGGCGCGGGTGCGGCGGTGTTCGGCCCGGACGGCCAGGGGGTCGGTGTCGTACCCGGGGAGGTCGGCGAGGGCCGGGCCCCGCCACAGTTCCAGGGCCTCGTCCAGGAGCTCCGCGGCGCGCGCGGGGCGGTCCGCGTCGAGCTCGCGGGCGGCGGCGTCGGCGTTCCGCTCGAAGCGGAAGTAATCGATCTCCTCGGGCGCCCCGACGACGAGCCGGTAGCCGCCGGGCTCCGACGCGACCGCCTCCGGCCCGAGGGCCCTGCGCAGCCGCCCGACGAGCGCCTGGAGCGCCGCCAGCCGCCCGCCCGTGCCCGTACCCGCCGTACCCGCCGTACCCGTCCCCGCCGTATCCCTGTCCCTGTCCGTCCCGGCCCTCGCACCGGCTCCCGCCCCGCCGCCGTACCCCGCCGGACCGGCCTCCTCGCCCCAGACCTGGTCGATCAGGGCGTCCGTGCGCACCGGGCGGCCGCCCGCCGCCGCGAGGGCGGTGAGCAGGGCGCGGAGCCGGGCGCCGTTGAGGGCGGCGGCGGTCCCGTCGGGGCGGAGGGCCTGGGCGGGACCGAGGATGCGGTAGAGGGGCTGCACCGCCCCATTCTGGCCGAGGTCCCCGCGCGCCCCGTGACCGCGGTGACGGCCCGGCGGGGAAGCGCCCCGGCGCCGGCGCGGAAAGCACTCCGGCCGCCGGTGTCGCCGCCATGGCGTACGGGGGGTGCCGGTTCGACAATGGGGAGGATGACCGAGGACGAGCTGAGCGCGCGCGGTGGCGAGATCGGGCCGACCGAGCGTCTCGCCATGAACCGCACCGGCAGCTTCGACTGGGATCTCGACACCGGCACCATCGATGTCGACGGCGCCGGGCTGCTGGTCTTCGGAGTGTCCGCCGAGCGGTTCGACGGTCGGCCGGCCACGCTGGTGCGGGGGCTCGACCCGGAGGAGCGCTCGCGGCTCGACACGGTGATCAAGCGGGCGATCACCGGCGGGGAGTCCTCGTACACGGCGCACGTGCGGCTGGAGCGGGCCGACGGGACACCCCAATGGACGCACGTGCAGGCGCGGATCCTGCGCCGGGAAGGGCGCATGGCGTACCGGATCGTGGGGATCGTGCGGGACGCGACGGCGGAGGTGACGCACTCGGCGTTCCTGCTGGAGCTGGAGAAACGCCGCGAGGTGCAGACGACCATCGTGGAGCGCACGACGCACGCGCTGTCACGGGCGGTCACGGTGGACGACGTGACGGCGGCGCTGACCGGCCCCGGCGGGCTGGCCCGGCTGGGTGCGGAGGGGCTCGCGCTGGGGCTGGTGGAGAACGACTCGCTTCACATCATCGCCCTGTCGGGCGAGGCGCTGGACGTGTTCGACGACTTCCGGGTCCGGCGGCTCGACCGGGGGCTGCCACTGGCGGAGACGGTGCTCAGCGGTCGGCCCCGGTTCGTGTCGAACTTCCCTTCGCTGGGGCGGGACTTCCCCGAACTGGCACCGTACGTGAAGCGGATGCCGTTCAAGTCGGCCTGCTATCTGCCGCTGATCGCGCAGGCGCGCAAGCTGGGCGGGCTGGCGCTGTTCTACCGGCGGCGCAGCACCTTCAACGCGGACGAGCGGAACCTGCTGCTGGGCCTCGCGGCGATCGTGTCGCAGTCGCTGCAGCGGGCGATCCTGTTCGACGAGGAGCGGGAGCTGGCCACGGGGCTCCAGGCGATGATGCTGCCGCGCCGGATCCCGGTGATCACCGGCGGCGAGATCGCGGTGCGGTACCACGCGGCGTGGAGCGGGCGGCAGGTCGGCGGCGACTGGTACGACGTGATCCCGCTGCCGCGCGGCCGGGTCGGGATCGTCGTGGGCGACGTGCAGGGGCACGACACGCACGCCGCCGCGATCATGGGGCAGCTGCGGATCGCGCTGCGGGCGTACGCGGGCGAGGGCCATGCCCCGTCCACGGTGCTGGCGCGGGCCTCCCGCTTCCTCGCCGAGCTGGACACCAACCGCTTCGCGACCTGTACGTACGCACAGGTGGACCTGGCGAGCGGCACGGTGCGCGGGGTGCGGGCGGGGCACCTGGGGCCGCTGATCCGGCACACGGACGGGCGGGTCGGGCGACCGAAGCTGCGCGGCGGGCTGCCGCTGGGGCTGGCGACGGTCTTCGGGGACGAGGAGTACCCGGAGACGCGGCTCGACCTGGTGCCGGGCGAGACGCTGGTGCTGTGCACGGACGGGCTGGTCGAGCAGCCGGGCACGGACATCGAGGCGGGGCTCTCGGCGCTCGCGGAGGCGGTGGGCGGCGGGCCGCCGCAGGCGGAGGCGCTGGCCGACCACCTGTCGGAGCGGCTGTGGGAGCGCTGGGGCGCGGGCGACGACGTGGCGCTGCTGGTGCTGCGGCGCAGTCCGGACCCGGGGACGCCGCGGGCTCCGCGCATCCACCAGTACATCCACCAGGCCGATCCGCAGGGCCTGTCGGACGCGCGGGCCGCCGTCGGGCAGGCGCTCACGGACTGGGGTATGCCCGAACTGGCGGACGATGCAGAGCTGTTGACGGGCGAGCTGCTGGTGAACGTACTGCTGCACACCGAGGGCGGCGCGGTGCTGACCCTGGAGGTGCTGCCCGAGCCGGTGCGGCGGGTGCGCCTGTCGGTGCAGGACCGGTCGAGCGCGTGGCCGCGGCGGCGCACGCCGGGAGAGGCGGCGACGTCGGGCCGGGGGCTGCTGCTGATGGACGCGCTGGCCTCGCGGTGGGGCGTGGAGCCACGCGGCGAGGGCAAGGCGGTGTGGTGCGAGATCGGGCCCGCGCCGGCGGCGGGCCCGGCCGGCTCGGCGGGGTCGGCCGGCTCGGCGGGGTCGGCCGGCTCGGCGGGGTCGGCCGGCTCGGCGGGGTCGGCCGGCTCGGCGGGCTGAGCGGAAGGAGGGTGCGGGCGATGGACCCGGTGGCGGCGTTGGAGCGGATCGCGTTCCTGCTGGAGCGCGGGCAGGCGCCCACGTACCGCGTGCGCGCCTTCCGTACGGCGTCGGCGGCGGTGACGGCGCTGGGCCCGGCGGAGGTGGCGCGGCGGACGGCGGCGGGGACGCTGGAGGCGGTGAAGGGCATCGGGCCGAAGACGGCGGCGGTCGTGCGCGAGGCGCTGGAGGGCCGGGTGCCCGCCTATCTGGAGCGTCTGGAGCGGGAGATCCAGATGCCGGAGGTGACGGGCGGGGAGGCACTGCGGGCGGCGCTGCGCGGCGACTGCCACCTCCACTCCGACTGGTCGGACGGTGGCAGCACCATCGTGGACATGGGCCGGACGGCGGCCCGGATCGGGCACGAGTGGGCGGTGCTGACCGACCATTCGCCGAGCCTGAAGGTGGCGCGGGGCCTCTCCCCGGAGCGGCTGCGCGAGCAACTGGACCTGGTGGCGCGGCTGAACGCGGAGTGGGCGCCGTTCCGGCTGCTCACCGGCATCGAGTGCGACATCCTGGAGGACGGCTCCCTGGACCAGGAGCCGGAGCTGCTGGACCGGCTGGACCTGGTGGTCGGCTCGGTGCACTCGAAGCTGCGGATGGAGTCGCGGGCGATGACGCGGCGGCTGGAGAAGGCGGTCCGCAATCCGCTGATGGACGTGCTCGGGCACTGCACGGGGCGGCTGGTGAGCGGCGGGCGGCTGCGCCCGGAGTCGGAGTTCGACGCGGAACGGGTCTTCGCCGCCTGCGCCGAGGCCGGGACGGCGGTGGAGATCAACAGCCGTCCGGAACGCCGCGACCCGCCCCTCCGGCTGCTGCGGCTCGCGCTGGCGGCCGGGACGCACTTCGCCGTCGACACGGACGCCCACGCCCCGGGCCAGCTGGAGTGGCAGATCCTCGGCTGCGCCCGCGCGGAGGAGTGCGGGGTCCCGGCGGACCGGGTGATCAACACGTGGACGGCGGAGGAGCTGCTGGAATGGACGCGGGGGCGGTAGCCGGACGGGCGGGGGGCCGGGCGGGGCGGGCGCGGGCCGGACGGTACGGGGGGGCGGGCCGGACGGTACGGGGGCGGGGGTGCGGTCAGCGGCGCTGCCAGATCGTCGTGATGTTGCAGAACTCGCGGATGCCGTGGCCGGAGAGCTCGCGGCCGTAGCCGGAGCGCTTCACGCCGCCGAAGGGGAGCGCGGGGTGGGAGGCGGTCATGCCGTTCACGAAGACGCCGCCCGCCTCCAGGTCGCGCACGAAGAAGGCGAGGTCGTCCGCGTCACGGGTCCAGACGTTCGAACTGAGCCCGAACGGCGAGTCGTTGGCGACGGCGACGGCCTCCTCGACGTCGGCGACGGGATAGAGGGTGGCCACGGGACCGAAGGTCTCCTCGCGGTGGACGCGCATCTCCGGGGTGATGCCGGTGAGCACGGTCGGGCGGTAGAACCAGCCGCGCGGCCGGTCCTCGGGGCGGCTCGCCCCGCACAGGACGGTGGCGCCCCGGCGTACGGCGTCGTCGACGAGGGCCTCCAGGTCGGCCCGGCCCTGTGCGGTGGCGAGGGGGCCGACGTCGGTGTTCTCGTCCAGGGGGTCGCCGACGGTGAGCGCGTTCATGGCGGCGGTGAAGCGCTCGGCGAAGTCGTCGTAGACGTCCCGGTGGACGATGAAGCGCTTGGCGGCGATGCACGACTGCCCGTTGTTCTGCACGCGGGCGGTGACCGCCGTCTTGACCGCGCGCGGGATGTCGGCGGAGGGCATCACGATGTACGGGTCGCTGCCGCCGAGCTCCAGCACCGTCTTCTTCACCTCGTCCCCGGCGATCGCGGCGACGGACCGGCCGGCCGGCTCGCTGCCGGTGAGCGTGGCGGCGACGATCCGGGGGTCGCGCAGCACGCCCTCGACCGCGCCGGAGGGGATCAGGAGGGTCTGGAAGCAGCCCTCGGGGAAGCCGGCCCGGCGGAAGAGTCCGCCGAGGTAGAGGGCGGTCTGGGGGACGTTCGAGGCGTGCTTGAGCAGTCCCGTGTTGCCGGCCATCAGGGCCGGCGCCGCGAAGCGGATCACCTGCCAGAGCGGGAAGTTCCACGGCATGACGGCCAGCACCGGGCCCAGCGGCCGGTACACGACCCTGGCGGTGTCCGCGCCCGCGTCCTGCGCGTCCTGCTCGGCGGGGTGCTCGTCGGCGAGCAGCGCCTCGGCGTGCTCGGCGTACCAGCGCATGGTCTTCGCGCACTTCGCCGCCTCGGCACGGGCGGCGGCGATCGGTTTGCCCATCTCGGTCGTCATCGTGCGCGCGATGTCGTCGGTGTCCTCGTCGAGGAGCGCGGCGGCGGCCCGCATCAGACGCGCCCGGTCGGCGAAGGGGGTGGTGCGGTACTGGCGGTACGCCTCGTGGGCGGCGTCGATCCGCCGTTCGACCTCGGCGGGCCCGTGGGCCTCGTACGTGCGCAGCGTCTCGCCGGTCGCCGGGTTCACGGTGGCGATGCCCATGTCGTCTCCTCCTGGCCTCCGCCCCCTCCGGCAACCTTTCGCGCCCCGGCGCCCGGCGCAATCGGGGCGGGGCGGCGGGGTGACACGCCCGGACGCGGGGGGCCCGGGCTCAGCCGCCGGTCACCCAGCGGAGGGCGCCCGCGAGGTGGGCGCGGAAGACGGGGTCCGCGTACGCCTCCGGGGCGTGCCCGAGGGCCGTGAACAGGAACCGGCCGCCGCCGGGCCCGGTCTCCCGGGACCAGACGAGCGGATGGTCCGCGCCGAGGGTGCCGCCCCGGTAGCTGGTCTCGTCGGCGCGGGCGAGGACCCGCACGCCGGTGGGACGGGGGTTGGCGGTGAAGTCGTACCACTCGTCCGTCCACCGCCAGCGGGCCGGCAGGCAGGCCGTCGCCGGGTGCCCGGGGGCGTCCACGCGGACGGTGCCCGGCTGGATCTCGGGGTGCCCGGCGAAGCGGGTGCCGAGGAGCTCGCCGTAGAAGGGCCAGTCGGGTTCGGCGTTGGCGGCGGCGTGTACGGCGAGGAGCCCGCCGCCGCCGCGTACGTACGCTTCGAGGGCGGCGCGCCCGGTGTCGGTGAGCACGGTCCCGGTCGTGGACAGGAGGACGACGGCGGCGCAGCGGGCCAGCCGGGCGGGGGTGAACGCGGCGGGGTCCTCGGTGGCCTCGGCCCGCAGCCCCGCCGCCTCGGCCAGTTCGGCGATCGTGGCGGACCCTGCCGGGATGGAGTCGTGGCGGTAGCCGGCGGTGCGGGTGTAGACGAGGACGTCCTTGGCGAGGTCGTCCTTCACGGGAAGGTTGTTCACGAGGTCGTCCTTCACGAGGAGGTCCTTCACCAGGAGGTCCTTCACGGGGGTGTCGCTCACGTGGCTCGCTCCTCGGGCGGCGGGGATAGGTCTCCAACGGTCGCAGCAAGCGCTTTCTACGCTGCCCGGCCGGTGCGACGGTAGCGCATGCGGCCCCGCTCGCGATCCGTGCGCACACGGAGGCACCGCCGGTCCCCGTCGTGCTGAGCGGTGAGGTCATTGGCGGGCCCGCCCCTTCCCCGTAGCCTCTCGCGCGCCCACCGCACCCCGGGGAGGAACCATGAGCACCCTGCCGCCCGCGCTCGCCGCCGCCGTCGGTCCGCTGCCGGAGGGGGTGACCCTGCCGCTGCCGCCGAGCTTCGCCACCGTCGACGAGGAGCGCCGCTACCGCAAGGAGCAACTGGCCGCCGGATTCCGGATCTTCGGCCGGTTCGGCTTCTCGGAGGGGGTCGCCGGGCACATCACCGTGCGCGACCCGGGCGAGCCCGACACCTTCTGGGTCAACCCCTTCGGCATGAGCTTCCTCCAGATCAAGGCGTCCGACCTGATCCGGGTCGACCACGAGGGCCGTGTCCTCGACGGGCGCCGCCCGGTGAACCGGGCCGCCTTCGTCATCCACGCGCAGGTGCACACCGCCCGGCCCGACGCCGTCGCCGCCGCCCACGCGCACTCCCTCTACGGCAAGGCCTTCTCCAGCCTCGGCGTCCCGCTCGACCCGATCACCCAGGACGCCTGCGCGTTCTTCGAGGACCACGGGATCTACGCCGACTACCGGGGCGTCGTCAACGAGACGCAGGAGGGCGAGCGGGTCGCGAAGGCGCTCGGCGCGTACAAGGCGGTCATCCTCCAGAACCACGGGCTGCTCACCGTCGGGCAGTCGGTCGCCGAGGCGGTGTGGTGGTTCGTCACCATGGAACGCTCCTGTCAGGCGCAGTTGGCGGCGATGGCCGCCGGTACGCCCCGGCTCATCGACCGGGAGACGGCGCTGCTCACGCGCGGGCAGCTCGGCACCCCGCTGGCCGGCTGGTTCCAGGCCCGGCCGCTGTGGGACCAGATCACGGCCTCGGACCCGGACCTGTCCCACTGACGACGGGCCGGGTGCAGGACTCCAGCAGCGGTGCGAGGAAGTCCCGTTCGAGGGTGCCCGGGGGCAGGGCGGCCGGTTCGACGTAGCTCTGCGCCAGGCCGCCCTCCCGCAGGGCCACGATCAGGCGGGCGAACCGGTCGGCGTCGACGGTGAGTTCGCGGCCCGCGCGGCGCAGGACGAGCTCGACGCCCCGGGCGATCTCGGCCCGCAGCCGGGCGTCGTGGCGGGCGAGCACCCAGGCCGCCTGCGGGTCGCGGACGGCGTGCAGGGTGAACTCCGTGCTGACCAGGTACCAGTCGCGCTCGTCCGGGTCCACCCGGGAGGCCAGCTCCGCGATCCGCTCCAGCGTGTACTCCTCCGGGCCGAGCGCGTCGACGGACTCGGCGAGCCGGCGCACGATCTTCTCGCTGTGCGCGTCGAAGAGGGCGAGGAAGAGCTCTTCCTTCCCGGCGAAGTTCGAGTAGTAGGCCCCGCGCGTGAACCCGGCGCGCTCGCAGATCCGCTCGATCGAGGCGGCGTGGAACCCGTGCTCGGCGAAGGTCTCCAGGGCCGCCTTCAACAGGGCCTCGCGGGTCCGTGGCCGGCGCCCGGTGACACCCTTCGGCACGGTCCCCCACCTCCTCGTTCCCGCGCGGTTCCCGCACGGCTCCCGCACGTCGTCGGCGCGGCCCGCCGGGCGGCGGGGCGACCACCATACTCGGCCGTGGCGTGTTCGCCCCCCGGCCGAGTCGCGGCGCGACCCCGCCGGCCGGCTCCGGGGAGGGACACGCGCCGGCCGGTGGTCTGCGAGCGCGCGATCGCGCCCGTCCCCGTAGGATTTCGGATATGGGAGAGCGGCCCGTCGCGCCCGCCGCGCCCGAGCTGGTCGTGGAGATCGGCGGGGACGCGACCGTGATGAACCCGAGTCGCGTCTATCGCATCGGACGCGACCCCACCAGCGACTTCGTCCTGGCCGATGCCCGGGCGTCCTGGCACCACGCCGTGCTGCGGGCGGCGGGGGGCCGGTGGACGGTCGAGGACGAGGGCAGCACGAACGGCACCTACGCGGACGACCGGCGGGTGCACCTGAGCGCGGTCGGCCCCGGCACCGTCATCCGCTTCGGACACCCGGCGGACGGCCCCACGGCCACCCTCTCGGCCCCCTCGGCCCCCTCCAGCCTCTCGGCCCCCTCGGCCCTCTCGTCCCCCTCGGCCCCTTCCGCCCCCTCGTCCGCCCCGCCGGAGCCGGTCCCCGGACCAGGGCCGGGCCACCCGGAACCGGAACCAGAGCCGCCGGGGCCCGCGGCCACTCCGGAGCCCGGCCCGGTGCCGGCTCCCGCGTCCGTACCGGAGCCCGGCCGCGTACCGGACCCCGGTCCCGTCGCGCCCCGCGTCCCCCCGCGCCCGTCCTCCGTCTCGTATCCCGCCCGTACGGGCACCTTCCGGCAGCCGACCTCCGTGCGGCCCCTGCCCGCGCGCGGGGTGCGGATCGGGCGCGGGCCCGACAACGACCTCGTCGTCGACGACCTGACCGTCTCGCGCCGCCACGCCGAGCTGCTGGCCGCGCCGGACGGCACGTACTGGATCCATGACCTCGGCAGCCACAACGGCACCTTCCTCAACGGCAGCCCCGTCGAGCGTGCCCGGGTGACGGCCGAGGACATCGTCGGCATCGGCCACCACGCCTTCTGCCTCATCGGCGGCGACCTCGTCGAGTTCACCGACACCGGCGAGGTCTCGCTCGACGTGCAGGAGCTCGCCGTCACCGTCGACCACGGGCGCAAGACCCTCCTCGACGGCGTCTCCTTCCCCGTCGGGCAGAAGTGCCTGCTGGCCGTCGTCGGCCCGTCCGGCGCCGGGAAGTCGACCCTGCTCAACGCGCTCACCGGGCTGCGGCCCGCCGACCGGGGCACCGTCCTCTACGACGGCCGCGACCTCTACCGCGACTACGCGGAGCTGCGCCGGCGCATCGGCCTCGTCCCGCAGGACGACATCCTGCACCTCCAGCTCACCGTGCGCCGGGCCCTCTCGTACGCCGCCGAGCTGCGCTTCCCCGAGGACACCGACCCCGCCGAGCGGCGCGCCCGCGTGGACGAGGTGATCGGCGAACTCGGGCTCGTGGAGCGGGCGGAGCAGCCGATCCACAGCCTCTCCGGCGGGCAGCGCAAGCGGGTCAGCGTGGCCCTGGAGCTGCTCACCAAGCCCTCGCTGCTCTTCCTGGACGAGCCGACGTCCGGACTCGACCCGGGCATGGACCGCTCCGTGATGCACATGCTGCGCGGGCTCGCCGACGACGGGCGCACCGTCATCGTCGTCACG
Organism: Streptomyces sp. NPDC042100; assembly: GCF_055582325.1. Lineage (NCBI taxonomy): Bacteria > Bacillati > Actinomycetota > Actinomycetes > Kitasatosporales > Streptomycetaceae > Streptomyces > Streptomyces sp. NPDC042100. The sequence continues at coordinate 431,754 of NZ_JBVJDK010000007.1, read as the reverse complement.
CACAGCGTGCTCAGCCTCGACGTCTGCGACCGGCTGCTGGTCCTCGCGCCGGGCGGCCGGGTCGCCTACTTCGGCCCGCCCGACGAGACCCTCGGCTTCTTCGGCTACGCGCAGTGGCCGGAGGCGTTCGAGGCCTTCGAGAACGACCGGGACCGCGACTGGGCCGGGCAGTACCGCGCCTCGCGCCTCCAGCGGCGGTACATCGACGAGCCGATGGCCCGGCCCGGGAGCGGCGGGGCCGCCGCCGGGGCGCCGGGAGCCCCGGGCACACCGGGCGCCCCGGCCGGGGTCCCGGCGCCGCCGCCGAAGGCGCAGAGCTGGTGGTCGCAGCTGCGGACGCTGGTGCGCCGCTACACGGCCGCGCTCTCCGCCGACCGCACCTTCCTCGTGATCATGGTGGCGCTGCCGTTCGTCATGGGCGCGATGGCCCGGGCCCTCTCCGAGGGCAGCCTGAACGCGGAGTCCACGTTCAACGTGCTCCTGATCCTGTGCGTCGGCGGCGTCCTCACCGGTGCCGCGAACGCGGTCCGGGAGCTGGTCAAGGAGCGCACCATCTACCGGCGCGAGAGAGCCGTCGGCCTGTCCCGTTCCGCGTACCTCATGTCGAAGGTCGTCGTCCTCGGTGTGATCACGGTCGTGCAGGCCGTGGTCCTGACCCTGGTGGCGCTGGTCGGCGTGCCGCTGAACGTCCCGGGCGGCAAGGGCGTGCTGATGCCCCCGCTCGTGGAGCTCACCCTGGCCGTCGCGCTGCTCGCGTTCACCGCGATGATGCTCGGCCTGTTCGTCTCCGCCCTGGTGAGCAAGGAGGAGGTGACGATGCCGCTGCTCGTCCTCCTCGCGATCGTGCAGGTGGTGTTCTGCGGGGCCCTGCTCAGCGTGCGGGGGACGCCCGTCCTGGAGCAGCTCGCGTGGCTGGTGCCGTCCCGGTGGGCGTTCGCGGCGATGGGCGCGACCATCGACATCGGGACCGTCGCGCCGAGCGCCAAGACGGCGGACCCGCTGATGGCCCACACCGTCGGCGCCTGGCTCTTCGACATGGGGATGCTGGTGGTGCTCTGTGTCGTCCTCGGCTTCGTCGTCGCCCGGCTGCTGCGCCGGCACGAGCCGGTCGTCATGCGGAGGTAGCGTGCCGTGAACACCGTCGTGCCGGAATCCGGCTTCTCGTACGTGCCCGACTTCCGGCCCACGCATGTCGTGCCCCGCGCGGGGCTGCCCGCCTGGGAGTCCCCCGGCCCGGGACTGCCGACGACACCGCTGGACGCCTTCCTGCCGGTGCGGCTCGTGGACCGGGCCGGGGACTGGGGCCGGATCCTGTGCTCCAACGGCTGGTCCGCCTGGGTCGACGCGCGGCTGCTCGTCCCCGTGCCCGACGACCCGCCCGCCGCGGGCCGCCCGCCGGCCCGCACCGCCGACCCCCGGCCGCTGATCGCCCGCGCGGAGGACGCCCTGGGGCGGTACCGGCGGGCGGCGGAGGAGCTGGCCGGGGGCGGGGCGGACGGCGAGACGTTCCGGCGGCGCACCCGGGGGCTGCGGGTGGGGATGGTCGTCGACGGCGAGTCGCTGTGGCTGTACGACGCGGAGCACGAGCGCTGGCTGTACTGCGACGGGACCGGGCTGCTCACGTACGCGGCCTCCGCCGCTCCCTCGGCGGCGGCCGGGCCCGGCGGGCCGGGTGGGGCGGCGGCCTCGCACGAGCCGACGCAGGTCGTCCCCCGGTTGGATCCCGGAGCGGGGGCGGCCGGTGCGGCCGCCGGCGCTCCGCCTGCGGACGACGCCGCCGCTCCGCCCGGCGCGTCGCGCACGCGCGTGGTCCCCAGGTCCGACGCGGACCGCACCGCCGGCTCCGGTGACGGCCGATGACGGCCCCCGGCGGTCCCCCGGACCCGGGTGCGGCCCCGCACCCCGGCCCGCCCGGGGCGGTCCCCACCGACACGGCGCCCGGTACGGCCCCGGAGCCCGGGTTCGCCGAGCTGCCCGTGGGCCGCGACTCGGGGCTCATCGGCAAGCGCATCGCCGGCTACCGGGTCGAGGACGAGATCGGGCGCGGCGGCATGGCGGTGGTGTACCGGGCCCATGACCTGAACCTGGACCGGACCGTGGCGCTGAAGCTGCTCGCGCCCGAGCTGGCCCGTGACGACACCTTCCGCAGGCGCTTCGCGCACGAGTCGCGGGTGGCGGCGGCCATCGACCACCCGCACATCGTGCCGGTCTTCGAGGCGGGCGAGACGGAGGGGCTGCTGTACATCGCGATGCGGTACGTGCCGGGGCAGGACCTGCGGGCCCTGGAGGACCGCGAGGGCGCGCTCGGCCCGTCGGCGACGGGGCGGATCGCGGGCCAGGTGGCCTCGGCCCTGGACGCGGCGCACGCGCACGACCTGGTGCACCGGGACGTGAAGCCCGGCAACATCCTGGTGGCCGAGGGCACCGACCGGGACCATCCCGAGCACGTCTATCTGACCGACTTCGGGCTGACGAAGAAGTCGCTGTCCCTGACCGGGTTCACGACGGTGGGGCAGTTCGTCGGGACGCTGGACTACGTGGCGCCCGAGCAGATCTCGGGCAAGCCGGTGGACGGGCGCTGCGACGTGTACAGCCTGGGGTGCGTGGTCTTCGAGATGCTGACCGGGGTGGTGCCGTTCCGCCGCGACGACGACATCGCGGTGCTGTGGGCCCAGCAGTACGATCCGCCGCCGCCGTTGTCGGAGGTGCGGGCCGGGCTGCCGGAGGCGGCGGACACGGTCCTGGCCAAGGCGCTGGCGAAGGCGCCGGAGGAGCGGTACGGGACGTGCCTGGAGTTCGTGGCGGAGCTGCGGGCGGCGCTGGAGCGGGGAAGGCCCGCGAAGGAGCCGGCGCGCGACACGGGCGGCGGCGGCACCCCGCAGGGCCCGCCGCCCGAGCCCCCGGCGTGGGCGCGGGCCGTGTTCCGGCGGATCGGCGCGTAGTCGCGGGCGGCGGCCGGAGCGCGTGACCGAGGCCGGAGGGCGGCGGCGCGCGGTCTCCCGGACGGCCCCGGGTGCCGCCCGCCCGGGCGGTCCTCACCCCTTCGGCGGCGGGCCCGCGTCCTCTTGTCGTACGGGCACCTCGCCCCGGCGGTGGACGGGGCTCGCGAGGAGGGCGCCGAGGGGGCCGGCCACCAGGCCCCAGAGCAGGGCGAGGCCGGCCGTGCGCCAGACGTCCGGGCGGAGCAGGACCTCGCCGCCGAGCGACGCCAGGTCGCCGATGCCGAGGACCGAGAGGCCGAAGCGCGCCTGGACGAGGGTCAGCGGGACGATGACCAGCATCGTGACGGCGAAGGCGATCCCGAGGCGCAGGGCGTGCTGCCAGAGCCGGGTGCCCGCCGGGGAGCGCACGGCGGCCACGAAGGCGGCGGCGAGCACCAGGACGGCGGCGACGGGCAGCAGCCACCAGGCGCGGGAGTCGTAGGAGGCGAGGCTCGACAGGTCCACGGTGGAGAGGTCCTTGCCGCCGTTCCCGCCGCGCAGGACGTCGTCGAGGATCTGCGGCATGGGCAGGCCGAACGGGCCCTCCACCCTGCCCTGCCAGGAGCCGCCGATGCCGACGCCGAGGGCGAGCCAGCTGACGTTGGGCAGGCCGAGGAGGAGCACGGCGAGGGTCTGCGCGGCGTGCCCCTTGGTCGCGGCGACGACGATCCCGGTGACGAGGCCGATCGCCACGTACGCGAGGGCGAGCAGCAGCATCGCGGAGGCGGCGGGCCGCACGGCCTGGTGGTGGCGGACCAGGCGGGCCGGCAGCGGGGTCGCGCGGGAGACCAGGAGGGCGATGACGAGGACGCCGAGGATCCACAGCAGGCCGTAGAAGAGCGTGGGGCCGAGGTCGGTGCGGAAGCCCACGGTGGGGTTCACGGCGTTCAGGAGCTCGTTGAAGAGGTCGCCGAGGCTTCCGGTGTCCTGGGAGCCGCCGCCGACGCTGATCGGGAAGTCGTGCCGGGCGAGCGCGGAGAGGCCGGCGAGGGCGAGCAGCCACAGCACGACGGTCGGCACGGCGAGCGACAGCAGGGCGCGCCCCCGGGCGACGGCGTGGTGGCGCAGCGGCCGCAGGAAGCAGAAGCCGGCGACGAGCGCGCCCACCAGGGTGACGCTGAGCGGCATGGCGGTGAGTTCGGCCTGCGTACCGGCGAGGTCGCCGGCGCTGCCGGACAGGCCGACCTGTCCGCCCGCCGCCATGACGACGACGGCGGCGAGGACGGCGGCGAACGCGCCCGCGCCGCCGGGGAGGTCCGTCGCGCCCGCGGCCCACAGGCCGAGGCCGGCGACGACGCCCATCGCGAGGAATCCGGCGACGACCGTGAGGAGGGCCGAGGCCGCGTCACGGGCCGGGTTCCCCGGGGAGGTGCTCACCTCGCCCACGCTAGTACCGGTGGGCGCGGTCCGCTTGCGGGCGGGCCCCGGTGGGCGCACACAATGGGCGCGGAACGGAAGAAAGGGAAAAACGTGACTTCCCACCCGCCGTCCGGCACCCCCTCGGTTCCCCCGGTTCCCCCCGCCGGCCCGCCCTCGGGACCCCTCTCGGGCCCCACGACGCGGCCCGGGCAGCCCGCACCCCCACCACCCCCCGGCCCGCCGCACGACGGCTCCGGGGGCGGCTCCGGCGGGGGTGGGAGCGGCGGAGGCGGGAGCGGGGGCGGCGGCTCCGGCCCCGGAGGCCCCGGGCCCGGCCAGGGTTCCGGCGGCGCGGCCGGGGGCGGCGGCAAGCCCCCCTGGTGGCGTTCCGTCCCGAAGGTCGCCTCGGTCACCGCCGTCCTGGTGGCGGCGATCGCGCTCGTCGTCGTCCTCACCCGGGGCGACGGCGGCAGCGGGAAGAACGAGGCCGGCGGAGGCGGCGGAGGCGAGGTCTTCCTGCAGAACACCTCCGCGTCCGGACCCGACCCCTTCACCCGTTCGACGGCCCAGTCGACCGGCGCGTCGATGTCGCCCGTTCCACTGCCCAGCGAGACCGGCGCCGACACCAACGCCACGCGCAGCGTGCAGGGTTCGGCCCCCGGCCTGTACGGCGGCACCCACCGGACCGCGAGCTGCGACGTCGAGCGGCAGATCCGCTTCCTCGCCGACGAGCCACCGAAGAACGCGGCCTTCGCCAAGGTCGTCGGCATCTCGGCGAACGAGGTCCCCGGCTATCTGCGCTCCCTGACCTCGGTCCAGCTCCGCGTCGACACCCGCGTCACCAACCACGGCTTCCGTGACGGGTCCGCGACCCCGTTCCAGTCCGTGCTCCAGGCCGGTACGGCCGTCCTGGTGGACGACCACGGGGTGCCCCGGGTGCGGTGCGCCTGCGGCAACCCGCTGACGCCGCCGGTCGCCCAGTCGGCGCCGAAGCAGGTCGGCACCGGCTGGCCCGGCTACCGGGCGGGCAACACCGTGGTCGTCCAGCCCTCGGTGACGGTCATCAACATCTTCGTGATCTACGACCCGCACCAGGACCGCTGGATCGCCCGGAAGCCCGGCGACACCGGCCGCCACGACCGGCCCACGGCGCCGCCGCCCCCGCCGACGACGTCCCCCTCGGCCTCGCCGTCCTCGTCGACGTCGACCTCCACGTCGCCCTCGACGTCGCCGTCGACCTCCCCGTCGACGTCCCCGTCCACCTCGTCGACGAGCCCGTCGGCCCCGACCTCGTCGTCCTCACCGTCCGCGCCGTCCTCGTCGGCGTCCTCGCCCTCGTCGCCCGCGTCCTCCGCCTCCAGCGCGTCGGCGCCCGCGACGGAGTCGTCGATCACGGGCTCGGCGTCCACCTCGACGTCCGCCTCGACGTCCACCTCGGCGAGCGCCGCCTCCTCCGAGTCGTCCCCGGCCTCGGCCGCCGTCCCGCCCTCGGGCTCCGGCCCGGTCTCGCCGCCCGCCCCGGGCGCGCCCGCCGCTCAGCCGGTCGTCTGAGGCGACGCCGGGGACTCCCCCGGCACCCGTCCGGCGGTACGGGCGTGCCGCCGCGGGACCCGGGCCTCACCCCGGCTCAGCACCGGCCCCGGCACCACCAGGGGGGTGCGGGCGTACACCGTCTCCCCCTCCGGCGGCTCCCAGGCCAGCACGGCCAGGAGCCCGGCGCCCTCGCGACGGGCGAGGGCGGTTGCCGCAGGGCGGCGAGCGAGGCCGGCGAGCCGCCGACGCCGGCCACGACCCTGTTCACGCCGGCCCGTGGGGACGGGGCCGGGCGACCGGGACGGCGGCGCGGTGGGCGGACCGCCGGCGCGACCGCCTCCCGAGCCCCCCGAGCGAGCGGAGCGCCCGGAGCGGCCCGAACGCTCCGGGCGACCTGAGCGACCTGAGCCATCGCCCCACGCCCCACGGTGCGGCGATCCGCTGTTCCGCCCGCCCCTGCCACGCCCTCTCGTCCCGGTCCGTGAAGTGTCCGGACATGCCGCGCTCCTCTCCCCTTGGTTCTTCGTTTCGCAGTGCCCCGAGGGCCACTTGACCGGAGTCTGTAGCCTTATTGGCCTGGACAGCACAGCCAATGGAGAGTGATTGGCATGGCACAGGACCGAGTGGTCCGATCCGTGGTCACCGTGGCGGACCGCGTGCTCAGCGGGCGCCAGCTCGCCGCGCTGCTCACCCCGCCGCCCGAGGGCCGCTTCGGCTACCGGGAGCTGGCCCGGGCCGTGCGCCAGACCCTGCTCGACGGGCGGGTGGCGCTGCGGATGCGGCTGCCCGCCGAGCGGGAGCTGGCGACGGCCCTCGGGGTCAGCCGGACCACCGTGACCTCGGCCTACGACCTGCTCCGCGAGAGCGGCTACGCGCACAGCCGCCAGGGCGCGGGGACCTGGACGGCGCTGCCCGAGGGCCAGTCGCCGATCGGGCCCGCCGCCATCCACGGCGCCGGCGGCGAGGTGATCGACTTCGCCCTCGCGGCGCCCGAGGCCCCGGCCGGGCTGCTCGCCGAGGCACTGGCCGCCGCCTCCGCCGAGCTGCCGCGCTACGCGACGACCCAGGGCTACCACCCGTACGGGCTGCCGGAGCTGCGCGCGGCCGTCGCCGAGCGGTACACCGCGCGCGGGCTGCCCACCCGGCCCGAGCAGATCCTGGTGACGACCGGGGCCCAGCAGGCCCTGGCGCTGGCCCTGGCGCTGCTGGGCGGGCCCGGTGACCGGGTGCTCGCCGAGAACCCCTCGTACACCAACGCCCTGGACGCGATGCGCGGCCACCGGCTGCGGATCACGCCCGTGCCGGTCACGGAGACCGGCTGGGACAGCGGGCTGATCGACGCGGCGCTGCGGCAGACCGCGCCCCGGCTCGCCTATCTGATCCCCGACTTCCACAACCCGACCGGGCGGCTGATGCCCGAGGAGCAGCGGCGGGAGGTGGCCGGGGCGGCCCGGTCCACCCGGACCTGGCTGCTGGTGGACGAGACCCTGTCGGACATCGCGCTGGACGTGCCGGCACCCCGCCCGTTCGCCGCCTCGGCCGGGCCCGGCGCGGCGGAGCAGATCATCAGCGTGGGCTCGCTCAGCAAGAGCTGCTGGGGCGGGCTGCGGGTCGGCTGGGCGCGGGCCTCGTCGCGGATGGTGACGGAGCTGGCGCGGGTGCGCGTCACCCACGACCTGGCGGGGTCGGTGCTGGACCAGCTCGTCGCCGTGGCCCTGATGGACCGCGTCGACGCGCTGCTCCCTCGCCGCGCCGAGGAGCTGCGGCGGCGCCGGGACGCGCTGGTGACGGCGCTCGCCCGGCACGTGCCGGAGTGGCGGTGGACGCTGCCGCCGGGCGGTCTGTGCCTGTGGATCGACCTGGGCCGCCCGATCGCCTCCCAGCTCGCGGCGCGCGCCCTGGGGCACGGGGTGCGGGTGGAGGGCGGCGCCCGGTTCGGCGTGGACCCCGGCACCCACGAGCACCGGCTGCGCATCCCGTACACGCTGCCGCCCGAGGTGTACGAGACGGCCGCCGAGCGGCTCGCCTCGGCCCTCGCGGGCGCCCCGGCGCGGGTGTCGCTGCCCGGTCTGCCGGAGTGGGTGGCCTGACCCGGCGCCGCCCGATAACGGGATGCCCGGGACGCCGGAGGGTGTGTACCGTCCCAGGGTGGAACCGCTGACCGACAAAGAGATCCGCGCCTCCTTCGTGAACTGCACGAAGGGCGACGCGGCCCGCCTGAAGACCCCCCTCGACTTCGCCGAACTGCCGTGGCCCGACCTGGACTTCCTGGGCTGGGTGGACCCGGGCGCGCCACTGCGCGCGCACCTGGTCGTGCCGCGCCCCGACGGCCCGGTCGGGGTGACCCTGCGGGTGCCCGCGGTGGGCCGGACGAGCGCGGTGAAGTCCAGCATGTGCCAGATCTGCCTGACCGCGCACGCCTCCTCGGGCGTCACGCTCCTCGCGGCGCCGCTCGCGGGCAGCCGCGGCCGGGAGGGCAACACCGTCGGCACGTACGTGTGCGCCGACCTCGCCTGCCCGCTGTACGTGCGCGGCAAGCGCGAGCCCCGGCTGCGCGGGCTGCGGCAGGAGGAGTCCCTGAGCGTGCCGGAGCGCGTCGAGCGGATGATGGGCAACCTGCACGCGTTCGTGGACCGCGTGACGGCCGGCTAGGGGGTGTCGTCAACGTCCCGTCGTCGCCCGGAGGGCGGCAGACGGGAGTGTGACGACAGGCCTTAGGGCCGGGGGCGGCGGGTCCCCGTGCGGCGGGCGGGTCAGCGGAAGGCCTGCTCGCCGGTGAGCGCCTTGCCGATGACCAGGGCGTGGACCTCGCTCGTGCCCTCGTAGGTGAGGACCGACTCCAGGTTGTTGGCGTGGCGCAGCACCGGGTACTCCAGGGTGATGCCGTTGGCGCCGAGGATCGTGCGGCACTCGCGGGCGATGGCGATGGCCTCGCGGACGTTGTTCAGCTTGCCGACGCTGATCTGCTCGGGGGTCAGCTCGCCCGCGTCCTTCAGCCGCCCGAGGTGCAGGGCCAGCAGCATCCCCTTGCCGAGCTCCAGGGACATGTCGGCGAGCTTCGCCTGGGTGAGCTGGTACGAGGACAGGGGCCGGGCGAAGACCGTCCGGTCGGCGGCGTACGCGAGCGCCGCCTCCAGGCAGTCGCGGGCGGCGCCGAGCGCGCCGAAGACGATGCCGAAGCGGGCCTCGTTGAGACAGCCGAGCGGGCCGGACAGGCCTCGGGCCTCCGGCAGCACCGCGTCACCGGGCAGCCGGACCTCGTCCAGGACGAGCTCGCTGGTGACGCTGGCGCGCAGGGAGAGCTTCCGCTTGATCTCGGGGGCGCTGAAGCCGGGCGTGTCGGTGGGGACCACGAAGCCGCGGACGCCGTCCTCGGTGCGGGCCCAGACCACGGCGACGTCGGCGACGGAGCCGTTGGTGATCCACATCTTGGTGCCGTTGAGGATCCAGTCCGAGCCGTCCCGCTTGGCGTGGGTGCGCATGGCGCCCGGGTCGGAGCCGGCGTCGGGCTCGGTGAGGCCGAAGCAGCCGATGTACTCACCGGCCGCCATCCCGGGCAGCCAGCGCAGCTTCTGCTCCTCGGAGCCGTACTTCCAGATCGCGTACATGGCGAGCGAGCCCTGCACGGAGACGAGCGAGCGCAGGCCGGAGTCGACGGCCTCCAGCTCCATGCAGGCCAGGCCGTAGGCGACGGAGCCGGTCCCGGCGCAGCCGTAGCCCTCCAGGTGCATCCCGAGGACGCCGAGGCCCCCGAGGGTACGGGCGAGCTCGCGGGCCGGGATGGCGCCCCCCTCGAACCACTCGGCCACGTGCGGGCGCAGCTCGCGGTCGGCGGCGGCCCGGACGGTGCGGCGGATCTCGCGCTCCTCGTCGGTCAGCAGCCCGTCGACCGCGAGCAGGTCGAGAGGGTGGACGGGCGAGGACTGCGACGGACGCGACGGCTTCGGCGACGACTTCACGGACGGCCTCCTGGCGACTGCGACGACTCGAAAGGCAACTCGGCGTGCCGCAGCCTAGCGGCCGATTGGATATTGGATCCAGTCTTGAATCCCCGCTCTCCACCGCATACGGTCCGGGGACCTCCCGATCACCGGACGACCGGATCGCCGGGCGACGGGATCGCCGGGCGACGGGATCGCCAGATCGCTTGATCGCCTGTTCGCCTGTTCGCCGACGAAGGAGAGCGGAATGCCCTTGGATCCCCCGGAGACGCCCGCTCCGGGCGCCCTGTCCGGAATCGTCGTCGCCGACTTCGGACGGGTGCTCGCCGGGCCGTACATGACCATGCTGCTCGCGGACCTCGGCGCCGAGGTGGTGAAGATCGAGCGGCCGGGCACGGGGGACGACACCCGTGCCTGGGGCCCGCCGTTCGCCGACGGGCAGTCCACGTACTACCTCGGTGTGAACCGCAACAAGCGCTCCGTCGCCCTCGACCTGGGCGACCCGGACGGCCTGGCGGCGGCCCGCGCGCTCGTCGACCGCGCCGACGTCCTGGTGGAGAACTTCCGCCCCGGCACCATGGACCGTCTCGGCCTCGGTTACGAGCGGGTGCGGGAGTCCAACCCGGGGCTCGTCTACTGCTCGGTGACCGGCTTCGGCGCGGCGGAGGGCGCCCACCTGCCCGGCTACGACCTCCTCGTCCAGGCCATGGGCGGCCTCATGAGCGTCACCGGCGAGCCCGGCGGCTCCGGTACGAAGGCGGGCGTCGCCCTCGTCGACGTCATCACCGGGCTGCACGCGGGCCTCGGCGTCCTGGCCGCCCTGCGGCACCGCGAGCGCACCGGCGAGGGGCAGCGGGTCGAGGTCTCGCTGCTCGGCTCGCTCCTGTCGGCGCTGACCAACCAGTCCGCCGCCCACCTCGCCGCCGGGGTCGTCCCGCGTGCCATGGGCAACCGGCACCCGAGCATCGCGCCGTACGAGGAGTTCGCGGCGAGCGACCGCCCGCTGGTCCTGGCCGTGGGCAACGACCGCCAGTTCCGCGCGCTGTGCGAGCGGATCGGGCGCCCCGGGCTGGCCGACGACCCCCGGTTCGCCGACAACAGCGCTCGCGTCGCGCACCGCGAGGAACTGGTGAAGGAGCTGTCCGGGCCGCTGGCGGGCCGGACAGCCGACGCCTGGTTCGAGGAGCTCACGGGCGCGGGCGTGCCCTGCGGGCCGATCAACGACCTCGGCGCCGCGTTCGCCCTCGCCGACCGCCTCGGCCTCGCCCCGCGCGTCCCGGTGGAGGCGGCGGGCCCCGGGCAGGTCGCCCACCCGATCGCGTTCGGCGCGACCCCCGCCGCGTACCGCTCCGCGCCGCCGCGCCTGGGCGAGCACACCGCCGAGCTGCTGGCCGGGCTGCCGGACGCCGGACCGGTGCCGGGGCGGGCGGCGCACCGGCCGTAGCAAGATGAGCACGATGTACGGGACACCCGGGGCGGACCGAGCGCTCCCCGAAACGAAAGGCCACCGGTGATGAGCAGCGCCGTGGAGAGGCGGCGGCCACCGACCGCCCAGCAGTTCGTCCTGGCGGAGCTGCGGCGTGCCATCACCTCCGGGGAGCTGCGGCCGGGCGGCGCGATCCGGCAGGAGACGCTGGCGGCGCGGCTCGACGTGAGCCGGGTCCCGCTGCGCGAGGCCCTGAAGGCCCTGGAGGCCGAGGGGCTGGTGGTCCACCACGTCCACCGGGGCTACTTCGTGGCCGAGCTGTCGCTGGCCGATCTGGAGGAGATCTACCGGATCCGGCGGCTGCTGGAGACGGAGGCCGTGCGCACGGCCGCCCCGCGCCTGCCGGACGGCGTCCACGACGCCCTGGAGGAGACCCAGCGGGAGGTCGAGCGGGCGGCAGCCGCCGGTGACGTCACGGCCATGGCGGAGGCGAACCGGCGCTTCCACTTCACCCTCGTCGAGGCCTCCGGGATGCCGCGCCTGGTGCGCCTGATCGCCACCCTGTGGGACGCGACGGACGCGTACCGCTCGCTCTACTACACCGAGGACGCGCACCGGGAGCTGGCCGTGCACGAGCACCGGTCCGTCATCGCGGCCCTCGCGGCCGGCGACGTCGACGCGGCCGTGCGGTGGCTGGACCAGCACCGGGACCACGCCGTCGCCGCGCTGCGCGAGGTCCTGGCGGAGGAGTGAGCCGGGGGTGGACCCTCGGCTCACCAGGCTCCCCCCAGGCTCGCCCCGCCCCGGCGTGCGCCCGGCGGTCCCCTCGGCCCACGATGGTGGAGGGGCCCGTGACGGCCAGGGATCCGGAGGCGCGGAGATGCGCGGCGAGACCACCAGCGGAAGCGGCCACGGAACCGACGTCCTCGTCGTCGGTGCCGGACCGGTCGGGCTCACCTCGGCCGCCGAACTGCGCCGCCGAGGCGCGCGGGTGCGGATCGTGGACCGGCTGCCGGCCCGCCTCCCCTACGCCAAGGCGGTCGGCATCCAGCCGCGCACGCTGGAGGTCTGGGACCGGATGGGCTGCGTCCGGGCGGCCCTGGAGGCGTCCGTGCCGCTGCGCGGGCAGCTCCGGTACGTGGACGGCGCCGAGCGCTCCCGCCTGGAGCTGACGCTGCCCCCGGAGGTGCCGTACCGCTTCGCCTCGCTGCCGCAGTACGAGACGGAGCGGATCCTGGAGGAGTTCCTGGCCGGATTCGGGACCGCGGTCGAACGGGGCACGGAACTCGTGTCGTTCGACCAGGACGCGGACGGCGTGACCGCCCGCCTGGTCACCGGCCGAGGCGACGGGGCGCCGGTCGCCGAGGAGCTCCGCTGCCGGTACCTGGTGGGCTGCGACGGCGCCCACAGCGTCGTGCGCAAGCGGCTCGGGCTCGGCTTCGAGGGCGGCGCCTTCCCCGAGGAGTACATGCTCGGGGACGTCGAGCTCGACTGGGACCTGCCGCCGGGGTACGCGGTCCGCTCGACCCGCACGGACGGCGGCCCGGCGGGCCCGGGAGCCCGGGACGACGTGCTGGTCTGCATCCCGCTGCCGGGCCGCGGGCGCTACCGCGTGTCCATGAACGTGCCGCCCGAGCTGTCCACCGCGCCCCGGGACGGCGAGCCCCGGAGCGCTGGACCGCCGAGCGGCGGGCCCCGGGACAGCGCCCCCGCGCACGGGCTCGACGGCGGCGCGCGGGCGCCCGGGCTCGCCGACCTCCAGGCGGTCCTGGACCGCCTCGCGCCCCGGCCCGCGACCGCGTCGGCGCTGCGCTGGTCGTCGGTGTTCCGGATCAGCCACCGGCTGGTGGACCGGTACGGCGAGGGCCGGGTGTTCGTCGCGGGCGACGCCGCCCACATCCACCCGCCGACCGGCGCGCAGGGCATGAACACCGGCATCCAGGACGCCCACAACCTGGCGTGGAAGCTCGCCCTCGCCCTCGACGGCACCGCCGCCCCCGGGCTGCTCGCGGGCTACGACGCCGAGCGGCGCCCGGTGGGCGAGGAGGTCGTCGGCCGGACCGTGCGGCACGCCGGCGGGGGCGTGGAGGCGGACCCGGAGGCCCCGGAGACGCTGCTCCTGCGGGAGGCCCAACTGCTCGTCGGCTACCGGGCCGGCCCCCTCGTCGCGGCGGCCCCCGACGACGGCGGGCCCGGACCCCGGCCCGGCGACCGGGTGCCCGACTGCGCGGGACTCGCCGCCGGGACGGCCGCCCGGCCGCTGCGCCTGTACGAGCTGCTGCGCGGCCGGGACCACGTCCTGCTGCTCTACGGGGACGTGCGGACCAGCGGCGGCTTCGCCCGACTCGCCGAGCACGCGCGGGAGTTGTCGCACGGCGCGGTGCGCTCCCTCGCGCTGCTCGCCCCCGGCGCGGCGCCCGGCGAGGTGCCCGGCGAGGTGCCCGGCGAGGTGCCCGGCGCGAGCGTCGGTCCGCCCGAGCTGCCCGTGTACCTGGACGCGCGGGGCGAGTTCGCCCGCGCCTTCTCCGTACGCCCGCCGACGGCCGTGCTGGTACGGCCCGACGGCTACCTGGGAGCGCGCCTCGATCCGCCCACGGCGGAGGGCCTGGCCGGGGCGCTGGCCCGGGTGTTCCGGGCCTGAGGGCGGGGCCGCGCCCACCGTGCGGGGCCGGGGGCGCGGGCCTAGCCTGGAAGACGGAGTTGCCCTCGTCTGGCAGGAGGCTGCCGTGAGGTACTCGCAGGCGCGTTGGCGCAGGCTCTGCATCGGTGTGGCCCTCACCGGGACCCTGACCGTACCGGCGGCAGCGGGCGCCGCCTACGGCGCGACGGCCCCGGCCCCCGAACCACCGGGCCCGGTCGCCGCGAGCACCACGGCGGACACCCCGTCGCCGTCACCGGTCTCGCCGACGCCCACCTCGCCGTCACCCTCCTCGGCGGACCGCTTCCCGCAGCTCAGTCCGGAGGTCGCCGCGCGGCTCGACACCGCGATCAAGGGCGTGATGACCGAGGCGAACGTGCCCGGCGTGATGGTGGCGCTGTCCGCCCCCGGCAAGGGCGAGTACATCCGCTCCTTCGGCATCGCCGACAAGGCGACCGGGCAGCAGATGAGCCCCGGGCTCTACATGCGGATCGGCAGCGAGACCAAGACCTTCACGGTCACCGCGCTGCTCCAGCTCGTCGACCAGGGCAGCGTCGGCCTCGACGACCCCATCGGCGACTACGTGTCCGGCGTCCCGAACGGCGACCGCATCACGCTCCGCGAGCTCGCCGGGATGCGCAGCGGCCTGTACAACTACTCGATGGACGAGGGCTTCTTCAAGGCGCTCACGTCCAACCCGCAACGCCCCTTCACTCCACAGGAGTTGCTGGACTACTCGTTCAAGCACCCGGTCAACTTCGCGCCCGGCACGCAGTTCGAGTACTCCAACACCAACACGATCCTGCTGGGCCTGGTCGTCGAGAAGGTCTCCGGGATGCCGCTGCACGACTACATCGACCAGAAGGTCGTGCGGCCGGCCGGTCTGAAGCACACCCTGTTCCCGACCGGCGCGGAGTTCCCCCACCCGCACGCCCACGGCTACACCAACCAGACGGCGACGGGCCAGGTCGAGGACGCCACCGACTGGAACCCGTCCTGGGGCTGGGCCGCCGGCGCGATGATCTCCGACCTCCAGGACATGCGCACGTGGGCGAAGGTCGTCGCCACGGGCACGCTCCTGACGGCCGACACCCAGGCGCAGCGCCTCAAGACGGACTCCGCGAGCGGCATGACGGACACCGGCTACGGCCTCGGCATCTTCAACGTCGAGGGCTGGATCGGCCACAACGGCTCGCTGCCCGGCTACGAGTCGCTCACGATCTATCTGCCCCAGGAACAGGCGACCCTGGTCGTGCTCCTGAACACCGACATCCCGCACGGGCAGACCGAGCCCAGCACGCTCTTCGGGAAGGCGATCACCGAGATCGTGACCCCGGACCACGTCTACGACCTGCCGAAGCCGACCGAGCCGGCCTCGTCCCCTTCGCCTTCCCCCTCGCCCTGAGCGCGCCCCTCCCGTCCGCTTCCCGGCTCCGACCACCGATCCCGTGAGGGATCATGGACAAAGGAGCCGAGAAGGGACAGGACGAAGATGAGGCACCGCAGTGTCGCCGACCTCATGACACCGACCGCCGTGGCGGTCCAGCCCGGCACGCCGTTCAAGGAGATCGCGCGGCTGCTCGACGAGTACGGCATCACGGCCGTGCCCGTGGTGGACCCGGAGGACCGGCCGGTCGGAGTGGTCTCGGAGGCGGATCTCATGCGCCGGCACACCTCGAAGGACGGCCCGAGCACGGCCGAGGCGATGATGTCGAGCCCGGTCCACACCGCCCGGCCCTCCTGGACGGCCGTCGAGGCGGCGCGGCTGATGGAACGCCACCACGTGAAGCGGCTGCCGGTCGTCGACGCGGACGGGCGGCTGATCGGCGTGCTCAGCCGCAGCGACCTGCTCCAGCTGTTCCTGCGGCGGGACCGGGCCATCCAGGAGGAGATCCTGGAGGACGTGGTCACCCGCATCCTCGGCCTGTCGCCCGCCTCGTTGCACATCGACGTGGCCGAGGGCCGGGTGACGCTCAGCGGCACGCTGCCGCGCCGGGGCATCGGGCCGGTCTTCGTCCGGCTCTGCGAGGACGTGGACGGGGTGGTCGAGGTCGTCGACCGGCTCGCGTACGACGGGGAGGGCGCGGAGGCCCCGGGCGGGGAAGCCGGGTAGCGGCGGGCCCGGACCGGACCCGCCGGCCCGGGCTCCGGCCCGCCTCCGCCGCCCGCTCCGCCGTGCGTTCCGTTCGTGCAGTTTCGTGCGGTTTCGTGCTGTTTCGTTCCGGCGGTCCCTCAGGAGACCGCCTCCGGCCAGCCGTATCCGGGTCCGGTGCGCCGGGGCACGGTATCGGCTCCGGCGGCCTCCATCTCCCGGCCGGCCTCGTTCATGAGCTTGCCGGCCAGGTCCTTCATGGCCCGGCTCGCGGCGATCTCGTCGCCGATCGCCGGTACGTCCACGTCGGCCGGGGCGCACCGGGCGCTGCCTCGGCCGGTGAGGCGCGAGGTACCGGTGTCCAGGCGCGCCTCCGCGCGGGTCGTGCCGCCGTCCTCGACCAGATCCAGGCCGACCTTCCACTCCAGGTGCCGTGTCATGGCCCGCCGCCTCCTGCTGTCGTGCGGTGTCGGATGGGCCCCCTCCCCTTCAGGATCCGTCCGGCGGGGCGGCGGCGCCATGTGCCCCGCTCCTCACAGGGCGGCCGAGGTCCCCGTACGCGGGGCGCTGCGGGGCTCGAAGGCGGGCGGCCGGTCGCTCCGCGTGCCCTGGGCGTCACGGGCGGGCGGGGCCGGCCGGTCCTCGAAGCCCTCGGCGAGCGCCCCGTACACGAACCGGACCGCGTAGACGAAGACGACCAGGGCGGCGACGGCGAGGGCGGCGACGAGGAGGCCCTTGGGCCAGGTCTCCGTGTTCGCCGAGCAGGTCATCGCGACGAGGACCGCGAGCTGGCCGTACACGCCGAACAGGGTCGTGCAGGAGGAGGCGACGAGACCCCAGCCGCAGCCGGTGGCGGTGAACTTCGGCGACGGCGGCGGGGGCGGCTTCCGGCTCTTGTCGCGGCGGGCCGCGCGCAGGGTCTCCCGTACGGTGCGGCGGACGCGGAGGTCCGCGCGGCCCCAGGTGCAGGAGGCGGCGTAGATGACGGGGGCGAACAGGATCACGCCGCCGAACAGCAGGTTCAGCTTCACGAAGTGCGAGGGCGAGATGCCCGGCAGCCACTCGCCGAGCACCCCGCCGGTGCCGAGCACGGTGCCGAGGAGCGCGCCGAGCGCGGTGACGTTGGTGAGCCAGCTGTCCTTGAGGGACCAGGGCGAGTCGATGGGCGGTTCGACCTGGCCCCAGTGGGTGGCCTCGCGCCGGAAGGGCAGCACCATCCAGAGGAACGCGACGACGGTGAGGCCGAGGGCCGACCACAGGGCCGCCGCGTACTGCGGTTCCTGCTCCACGTCGCGGACGAGGGCGAAGCGCACGGAGACCGGTTCGCTGTTCGCCCCGGAGACGACGAGGACGCCCGAGCGGCCCGCGCACTCGGTGGGCAGGGTCAGGTCGACGGTGACCGGGACGGGCTCGTTGGCGGCGAGCCGCACGGGCGCGTCCCTCAGGCGGGCGCGGACCTTCTCCGGGTCCGTGCACGGGGCGTCGTGCGGGTCGCCCTCGGCCTCCAGGACGGCGGCGACGGCCACGCTCGGGACGCCGAGGCTCGCGTTGAGGACCAGGCGCAGCGGGCCGCCGACGCGGCCGGGCTCGCCGGTGCCGTCGAGCTCCACGGCACCGCCCTCGGCGGCGCTCACGGCGGTCAGCTTCCCCCCGTCGGCGGCGAGGGCCGGAGACGGAGGCAGGAACAGGAGGAGGGAGAGGGAGAGGGAGAGGAGCACGAACGGGAACGGGGTGAGGGCGAGGGCCGTCAGGGGTGCCGGGCGGGCACCCGCCCTCCTCCGGGTGGTCATACGGCCGGCTCCTCTCTCTGTCCCCCTCCTCGCCACGCGCCACGCGGCCGGGTTTCCGGCATCCTCCGGCGTGGGACCCGCCGGGCCGCGCAGGCTCACACGGACGAGGGCGATTCGTTGCCCGGAACAGCCCCGTCGCTCGTCCTCCCGTGTCCCTCGGGCGGGGGTGCAGGCGGTACGGCCCCGGCGCTGCCCTCCCGGGCCTGTCCGGGCGGGCCCGGGGGCGGCACCATCGGGAGCGGGAACGGTGACGACGAACGGGAGGCGATCCGTGCGCGCGAGAGCCGAGGGCCGGGGCGGCACGTCCGGCGAGAGGGCGGTCGGCGAGACCCGGGCGGGCCGGACGGACCGGGCAGACCGGGCAGACCGGGCGGCGGCGCCGGCCTGGACCGGACGGAGAGACGGGGCGGGCCGGGCGGGCGCGTCCGCCGGGTCCGTGGACGCGGCGGCCCTTCAGGGCCTCGTCGGGAACGCGGCCGTCGCGCGCGCCGTCCAGCGCGCGCGGGACCGGGACCAGGCGGACGACGGGGGCGGCGGTGCCCTCGTCCACGAGGTGCTGCGGCGGCCCGGCCGGCCGCTCGGGGAGGCGCTGCGCGCGGAGATGGAGGCGCGGCTCGGCGCGGACTTCTCGGACGTACGGATCCACACCGGCGCCACGGCCCGGCGCTCGGCCGCCGCGATCGGGGCACGGGCCTACACCTCGGGCCGCGACGTGGTGATCGGGTCCGGCGGCGGCGACCGGCACACGCTCGCGCACGAGCTGACGCACGTGGTCCAGCAGCGCGAGGGTCCGGTCGCGGGCAGCGACGACGGCACGGGGCTCGCGCTGTCCGACCCCGCCGACGCCTTCGAGCGCGCGGCCGAGGCGAACGCCCGCCGGGTCATGTCCGGCGGGCCCCCGCCCGTAGCGAGGCGAGCGGCAGCCGCGGCGCACCCGGCACACGGCTCCGGCGGGTGCGCCGACGCCGTGCCCGCGCAGCGGGCCGCCGCCCCGGTGCAGCGGATGCTGGGCTTCGAGACGGAGGTCAGTCTCCCCGTGGAGGACGCGGCGGGGAACCAGTTCGAGGGCGACACCGACCTCGCGAAGAGCACCCGGGAGGATTTCAAGGTCGTCTCCGACAAGCGGAGCCTGAACTCCGGGGCGGGCTACTCCAACATCGAGTTCGTGACGGGGGCGGTCCGGGTCGTCGGTTCGCAGGCCGAGGCGGGGAAGGGGCGGCTCGACGCTCTCGTCGACGAGATCAGGGCCGTACGCGACCGCTTCTACCAGGAGACCGAGCGGACCCCGCTGGCCGATCTGCCGCTGGAGCTGGAGATCCTGCCGGGCGGCGCCGAGGCGCGGGTCGCCCCGGACCTGGACTATCCGGAGCACGCCGGGCAGCCGGGGCTCGGCGACGGCCTGTTCGTGCACTACTCGGTGGGCGTGCCGCTCAAGGGGATGCCGCTGTTCTTCGACCACCTGCGCACCGCGGCGCCCGACACGCAGGGGGCGCCGAACCGGCGGGCCCGCTTCCGGCTGACCCAGGCGAAGGCGTTCGCCAAGGCGGTCGTCGACATGTACGAGCTGGCGGACACCGCCGACAGGAAGCGCAAGGAGCAGGACGAGGACACGGACGCCCTCGACGGCTACTGCCAGCTGTTCTTCACGCAGGTCGCGGCGGTGGCGGACTACGTCGCCGAGGAGCAGGACGAGGGCCAGATCAAGAACCTGACGGCGGTGCTGTCCCGGTCGCGGCTCTCGGATGTGCACGCGCTGCTCAAGGCCGAGTTCAGGACGTTCCTGACCGACCGCGACGAGCAGATCCTCACCCTGCTCGCGGGATACCAGGAGAATTCCGGGGACGGGCGGACGCTGGAGTTCCAGGAGGACTCGACGCGGGACATCGAGGACGGCCCGGTCTCGCTCTACGACTTCGCCATGTCGGCGATCCGGGGCGTGCCGCACGTGTACCAGCAGCGGGTCTTCGGCGGCATGAACCAGATCGCCCCGCATCTGGAGGAGGGCGCCGTCATGGTCCCCTTCGAGATCCGCACCATGGGCAACGTCATGAAGACCTGGGACGAGCTCAAGACCGAGCTGCGCAGCCTGGCCGACTGGGCCGACGAGGCGTACCGGCACGACCGTGGACCGGCCCCGGCGGAGGGCGAGCCGCAGCGGACCCGGTCGCGGCGGAGCGGGCGCGGCGGCGGGGCCTCCGGATCGGGGCGGATCCGGAAGTAGGCGCGGGAGCCGGCGGGGCTCCCGGTTCTCCGAGGAGAGCCGGGAGCCCCGCCGGTTCCGTCTTGAGAGCGCTCTTTCCCGGTCTTCCTTGACTTCTTTCCGGCCAGCGCCGGGGGCCGGGTCCCTGCGCGGAGCCGCGGATGCCCCAGGATGGGCGCGCCGCCTGGTTCACCTGAGGTCGCTGAGCACTCCGCTCACGTTCAGGACCTCGTGGCACTTCTCCGCTCGTCGGCCGGAGGCCGGGGTGCCCGGCTTCGCGCAGGTCACCTGGACGGTGACGGTCTGGCTCTCGGTGATCCTGATGGGGGTGACCCAGTGGTAGTCCTGGTTGCGGAAGGTCTCCAGCGCGATCGTCGTGATCTTGCGATCGCCGAAGCCGATGGTCATCACGCCTTCGTCGCCCTGGAAGTTGGCGACGACGATGTCCGTGATCCCGAAGGCCTTGCCCGGGGGCACGGTGTATGTGCCGGTCGCGGTCCGGCCGCCGGAGGTCTCCAGGTCGATGGTGGCGGAGCCCTGCTGCCCGCCGCCCGTCCGGCCCGGTCCGGTGCCCGTGCCGCCGTCGCCGCCGGTCCCGGGCGCGGTGGTGGCGCCGGAACCGCCGGGCCGGGTGCCGTCGCCGGTGCCGGAGGGCCGTGCGCTCGGCGCGGCGGTGGGCGCTGGCCGCTGCTGGACCACCTCGTCGGCGGCCTCCTTGGCGGTGCTGCGGACGGCCGGGCGGACCAGCGCGAACCAGGCGACGAGCAGGGCGAGCAGCAGCGCGAGGAGCGCCAGCAGCCACCTCGGCAGGAGCGGGAGCTGCACGAACTCGGCGTCCAGCGGCGGCCGTACGGGGACGTCACCGGCCCCTTCGCCCTGGGTGCCGGGCGCCCCGGCCGCACCTCCCGGGGCTCCCGCCCCGTCGCCACCGCTCACGCCGCCGGCCCCGGCGGCGCCCGTCGCGCCGGCCACGGCCTCCGTGCCTTCCGGGGCATCCCGGGCCTCGCCGGCCGTCACGGTGAACGGCCGGGTCGTGGGCGTCCCGAACCACACCGGGCCGCCCGCCCTGACCCGCAGCCCCGCCTCCGCCGACTCGCCCGGCTCCAGGTCCTGGGCGGTGGGCTGGAAGGCGAAGCGCAGCTCCTCGCCCTGCTGTCCGGCCGCGAAGGCGACCCGGACGGGGGCGTTGCCCTCGTTGCGCACGGCGAGCCGGTAGCGTCCGCGCAGCCAGCCGCGGCGGCGGCGCGGGACCAGTTCGGCGCGCAGCTCCCGGAACTCCCCGACGTGGACGACGGTCTCGGGCACCCGGACCGCCTCGGGGCGCTCGGTGGGCAGCACCCGCACGGCCAGCGGCACCTCCCCGGCCCGCACCCGCGAGGAGCGCGGCGGCGCCAGCCGGATCGTCACGGTCTCCGAGGTGCCCGGGTAGAGGGAGATCCGGTCGGGTTCGACCGTGGTCCAGGGGGCGCAGTCGCCGACGACCTCCAGGCGGTACGCCTCGACGATGTCGCCGTCGTTGCGGACGGTGAGGCTGGTGGTCGCTGTGCCGCCGGGGACGACCGACACCCTCGGGATGTCGGTACCGGGCGCGCCAGCGCTGGCAGAGGCAGCTGAGGACGTCACCCCGACGACGCTAGGCCGCCGGCTCCGGGGGCTCCACGGTCGCGAGGGCAGGGCCCCGGGCAGCCGAGGTGCCTGCCGGGGCCCGGCCGCGCCGCCCACCGCGCCGACCGACGCGCCGACCGACGCGCCCCACCGTGCCGCCCCGCCCCGTACCTCCCGCCCCCTCCGCGCACGTCTCGACGACACCGAACAGGTAGCGACCCATGAGCCGAGCTCAGCACAGCGGACCCGTCACCCCCTCCGGCACCGCCGCGTACCCCGCCCCGGTCCAGGAGGCCGCGCGGACCCGGGACGCGCCCCGGACGCACGACGCCCCCGACCCCGGCGAGGTGCCCCGGCACCAGCTCCCGGCCGTGCCGCCCGCCCCCGGCGGCACCCTCCAGGACCGGCGGATCACCGTGGCGGTCTACGCCTCGGACCCGGTGCTGCACGTCGGGGTCGTGCACCAGCTCCGCCAGCGCCCCGAGGTCGAGCTGCTCGACGGGGTCCGGGCCGCCGAGGCCCGCGTCTCGCTGGTCACCGTGGACAGCGTGGACGACGAGACCGCCGCGCTGCTGCGGCGGCTGCGGCACAACTCCCGCACCCGCACCGGGCTCGTGGTCGGCACCTTCGAGTCCGGGGACGCGCTCCAGCGGGCCATCGAATGCGGGGTGACCGCGGTGCTGCGGCGCGCCGAGGCCGACCAGGACCGGCTGCTGCGGCTGGTGGTGGCGATGGCGAACGGGGAGGGCGTGCTCCCCGGCGACCTGCTGGCCAAGCTCCTCAGCCACGTCGGCAGCCTCCAGCGCTCGGCGCTGGACCCGCACGTCTCGTCGCTGTCGACGCTGACCCCGCGCGAGGCGGACATGCTGCGGCTGGTGTCCGAGGGGCTGGACACGGCCGAGATCGCGCGGACCACCTCGTACTCGGAACGGACCGTCAAGAACGTGCTGCACGAGGTCATCACGCGGCTGGAGCTGCGCAACCGCACCCACGCGGTCGGCTACGCCCTGCGCAACGGGCTCATCTGACCGCCGCGACTGCCCCAAAGCGCACCCGGCGCTTCCCCCGGGTGCGGCCCCCGCGGCCCTGCCGGGCGGCCTGCGGGGGCGGGCAGGGTGGCCGGGTCGTAGGACCCCGCTGCACCGGACTGTGAGGTGGACCGTGATGAGCACGGGCGGCTCCGGCGGCCGACGGCACCGCTGGGGAAGGGTCGGCGCGCCCATGCTGCTGCTGGTCCCCCTGCTCGCGGTGACCGCGGCCTCCGCCCCCGACCGCGCCGAGGCCGGGCCCCGGGCGGCCGCGGGCGACGTGCGGATCGCGTACGCGGGGACCCGGCACCGCAGTCTGGGCCGGGTCACCAGCGGCACCACCAGCGCCCCGCTGTTCGGCGAGGGCCCGGCCCACCTGGACGTGCAGCCGGCCGCGCTCGGCGACCGGCTGGTCTTCGCGAGCCGCCGCGACGAGCAGGCCCCGCAGATCTACCTGCGGGCGGCGGACGGCGCGGTGTCCCGGCTGACCGCCGGCCTGGACGCGGCGAACCCGCGGCTCACCCCCGACGGGCTGGCCGTGGTGTTCGACGCGGCGGCGCCCGGCGGCGGCCAGCGCGACCTGTGGCGGGTGGGCACGGACGGGACCGGGCTCACCCGGCTCACCGACTCCCCCGCGAACGAGGAGCACCCGACGGTGTCGCCGGACGGGGCGCGGCTCGCGTACGCGAGCGACGCGGACCCGGCGCTCGGCCGGCAGGTGTACGCGCGCCCGCTGGCCGGCGGCGACGCGGAGCTGGTCAGCGACCCCGGGCAGGGGACGGCCGGGGAGCCGGTGTGGAACCCGGTGGACGACGCCGCGCACCGGGACCTCATCGCGTACACGGCGAACGGGTCCGGCGGCCCCCGGCTGCGGTGGACGGACGCGGGGACCGGCGGGGCGACGGGCGGGCCGCTGTTCTCCGGTACGCCGGAGCAGTGGCGGACCCACGGGGCAGCGTGGCTGCCCGACGGGAACGGGGTGCTGTTCCTCAGCCCGGACCGCACCTGCGACTGCGAGGGCGACTGGGACCACGTCTTCCGGGTGACCGCGCGCACGCAGGACACGCCCTCGGTGGTGCTGAGCGAGGACCGGGAGGTCGGCTCGCCCACCTGGCTGGGCCCGCAGGAGGGCGGCGGCGCCGTCGTCGAGCGGGTGTCGGCGCGCGGTCCGCACGAGGTGACGCTCCAGGACGTACGGTCGGACGGCGCCGATCCGCGCGACCTCGGCCGGGCCGTCCTGAACGAGGACCCGGCCGCCGACACCGAGACCGATCCGACGCGCGACCCGCTGTTCCGGCCCGCGCCGGGCTTCGACCCGTGGACCGAGCGGCAGACGTACACGCCCGACGGGCGCGGTCTCCTGTTCACCCGCTTCGAGGGCACCCCGGACGCGCGGATCGAACGGATCTGGACGGCGGACGCCGACGGCGCGAACGAGCGGGTGCTGCCGCTGGCCGGGCGGGGGCCGCGCGACTGGGACACCGACCCGACCCTCTCCCCCGACGGGCGGCTCCTCGCCTTCACCCGGACCTCGCCCGGCGGCGTCGGCGACGCCTCCGGCCCGGCGCGGGTCCTGATCGCCGACGCGGCGACCGGGGAGCCGCGCGGCGAGGTCGTGCCGCCGGCCGGGCAGGCGGCGGGCGGCGACGCGCAGCCGACCTGGTCGTCGGACGGCACGACGCTCGCGTTCACCCGCGCCCAGGTGATCGACGGCGTCGGCGGGAACAAGCACGTGTGGACCGTGCCCGTCGACCGGCTCGGCGAGCAGCGCGATCTGAGCGCCCTGATGTGCCCGCCGGGCTGCCGGGTGATCGACGACAGCCCGGCGTTCTCCCCGGACGGCACCCTCGTCGCGTTCAACCGGAAGAGCGGCGGCGGGCTGGTCGACGAGCGCGACGGGCTGCTGCTGGCGGCCCTCGACGCGGGCGGCGGCGTGCCCGGCTGCCGGGTGCTGCTGCCCGACGCGGCCCGCGACGTGCCGGGAGCCTGCGGGCGGGAGCTCCCCGACACCGGATACGGCGGGCCCTTCCAGCCCCGGGACGCGGCCTGGACCTCCGACGGGCGGAGCCTGGTGTTCAGCTCGCGGGCGGCGCGCGCCGCGAACAGCCCGGAGAAGCTGCGCCTGGTGGACGTGGCGACGGGCACCGTGACCCCGCTCACCGCCGGGCTGCCGGGCCGTCAGAAGGAGCCCGCCGTCCGCCAGTCCGTCGACCTCGCCGTGCGGGCGCCCGGCAGCGTGCCGCCGCTGACCGTGGGAGTGCCGGGGACCGTGCGGGTGGAGGTCGTCAACCAGGGCCCGGCGGCCTCGCCCGGCACGCGCCTGACGCTCGACCCGCCCGCGGGCCTGACCGTCACCGCGCTCGGCGCGCCCGGCACGCCCGGCGCGGTCTGCGACCCGGCCGCCCTGAGCTGCGCGCTCGGGGTGCTGGCGCCGGGTGCCACCGTCCCCGTGGACGTCACGTTCACCGGGACGGTGGCCGGGGAGCAGCCGGTGGACTGGTCGGTGACGGGGGCGGTGCTGGACCCCGCGCCGAGCGACAACACGGGCCGCACGCTGGTGCCGGTGCGGGAGCCGGCACCGCCGTCGCCGTCGCCGTCCACGCCGACCCCGACCACGCCCGCGCCGACGACCCCGGTCCCGACCGTCCCGCCGACCACCACCCCGCCGCCGACGACACCGCCTCCGCCCGAGCCGCCGGAGCCGCGCGCGGGGCCCGGGGTGCGGATCACGGCCCGGCCCCAACCGGGGTACGTGGGCGGGCGCGTCGTCGTCACGTACACCGTCCGCAACGGGCGCCAGGCCCTCGCGACCGGCCTCCGGCTGCGGATCGGGCTGCCCCGGGGCGTCCCCCACGACGGGCCGCCGCCCGGCTGCGACGGCGGCTGGACGTGCGCGCTGCCGGACCTGGCGCCCGGCGCCCGCGCGGTCGTCCGGGTCGTCCTGACCCCCGACCGGGCCTTCTCCTCGGACGTCACCGGTGTGCTCACCACCACGGGCACGGACGCCGACCCGCGCGACAACACCGCCCGGCAGCGGGTCCGGGTGCTCCAGCCGAGGATCGTGGCGGTGCCGCCGATCGGCAGGCCCGGCTTCGTCACCTCGGTGCGGGGCACGGACTTCCCGCCCGGGGTGCCGGTGCGGTTCACCTGGCGGCCCGGCATCACCGCGGCGGCGGCGCCGACCGTGCCGGGCCCGGACGGCTCGTTCACCGGGCAGCTGCTCATCCTCGCCAAGGACCTCACCGGGCCGAGGACGATCACCGCGACCGGCCCGGGCTTCGGCCCGGTGCGGACGGACTTCCTCGTCGTCCCCGGCACGGTCCAGCCGCCCGACTGGGTGAACCGCCGGTGATCGACGAGGTGGACGAGGCGCTGCGCCGCCTCCTCGCGGAGTCCGGGCTCGCGGCGGCGGGGGTCGAGGTGGCCTTCGACGCGCCGACCCGCGACTGGGCGGCCCGCCGCAGCACGCCCACGGTCTGCGTGTTCCTGTACGACATCCGCGAGGACCACACGCGGCGCGGCAGCGGGGCGGGCGAGGTCTACGACGAGGCCGGGTTCGTCGTCGCGCGGCGCGGCCCGCCGCGCTGGTTCGAGCTGACGTACCTGGTCTCCGCCTGGGCGGGGCGCCCCGAGGACGAGCACCGGCTGCTCTCCCGGGTCCTGGTCTGCCTCACGGCCCGCGACGAGCTCCCCGCGCACCTGCTGGGCGGCACGCTGGCCGAACTCGGCCTGCTGGTCCCGCTGGACACCGGCGCCGGGGGCCCGGACGCGCCGTCGGCCTCGGACGTGTGGTCGGCGCTGGGCGGCGAGCTGAAACCGTCGATCGCGGTACGGGTCCGGGCGCCGCTCGCGTCCCTCACCCGGCTCGCCGCACCCCCGGTCACGGAGGGCCTGGTCGTCCGCTCGGGCCCGGACGACGACGCCGGCTCCCGCCGCCTCCGCTACACGGAGCTCCCTCCCCCCGCCCCCGACGAGGGCTTCGCCGTGCCCCGCGACCGCCCGCTCCCCCCGGCCCGCCGCAGACGAGGAGACCGCCGCCCGTGACCGACACCGCCCACGACGTGGCCGCCACGGGGCGGACGGGACACCCGGACCGGGCCGGGACACCGGGCCCGGAGCGCCGCCCGGGAGACGGGCCGGGAGCGGGCGGTCCGGCCGGTCCCGGGCCGACGTCCCCGGACCCCGGACCGGACCCCGGCCCCGGGCGCCGCTCCGCGCCGGACGGCTCGGATGCCGTCCTCCCCTACCTCTGGCGGCGCCTGCTCGTCGTCGAGGAGCGGGTGCGGCGGGCCGTCGGGGTCCGGGCCGCCGTCGACCCCGACCCCGACGACCCTTACCGGGGGCGGTTCCTGACGCCCGAGGCCGTCGCGCGGGTGCTCGATCCCCCGTACGACCCCCGGCTCCCCGCGCTCGCCCCGGAGCCCCCGCCGCCCGGCTCGCCGCTCGGCGGGCTCGTGGCGCGGTTCGGGCTCGCGCCGGTGGACGTGGACCTGCTGCTGATCGCGCTGGCGCCGGACCTGGACGCCCGCTTCGAGCAGCTGTACGGCTACCTCAACGACGACCTGAGCCGCCGTCGGCCCACCGTCGGGCTCGCCCTCGACCTGTGCGGGCACACCGGGGTCCCGGCCGCCCGATTCCGGCTCGGCCCGGCCGCGCCGCTCGTCGCGGGCGGCCTCGTCGAGGTCACCGAGCCCGAACGGCCCCCGCTGTCACGGGTCCTGGTCGTGCCGGACCGGGTCACCGCCCACCTCC
Source organism: Streptomyces sp. NPDC042100 (assembly GCF_055582325.1). Classification (NCBI taxonomy): domain Bacteria; kingdom Bacillati; phylum Actinomycetota; class Actinomycetes; order Kitasatosporales; family Streptomycetaceae; genus Streptomyces; species Streptomyces sp. NPDC042100. The sequence continues at coordinate 404,409 of NZ_JBVJDK010000007.1, read as the reverse complement.
TCGGCGACGCCTCCCCCGACCCGCTGCTCGCCGACGTCCTCGGCTCCGCCGCCGAGGACCCGGCCGCCGACCCCGTCGCCCGGGACCGCTCCGCCGCCTCGGCCGGCCTCGGCCACGTCCACCTGCGGGCGCTCGGCGGGGACCCGGCGGGCCTCGCCGTCGCCGCCCTGCGGGCCCGAGGCCTCGGCGCGCTGCCGCTGGACGCGGCGGCCCTCGGGCACCGCGCGGCCGACGCGCTCGGCCCGCTCGCCAGGACCGTCGCCCGCGAGGCGCGCCTGGCGGACGCGGGCGTGCTGCTGGGCCCGCTGGAGGAGCTGCCCGACCGGCCCGGCGAGCGCGCCCGGATGCTCCGTACCGTGGCGGCGGAGCTGCGCGGGGTCCCCCTCTTCACGTACGGCACCGGCGACTGGGAGCCCGCCTGGGCGCCGGACGCGCCGGTCGTCCTGCCGGTCCCGGCGCCGTCCCCGGAGCGGCAGGCGGAGCGCTGGCGGCACGCCCTGGCGGAGGCCTCGGAGCGGTACGGGCACGGTCACGGGCCCCGGCGCGCCCCGGACGACGCCGCGCCGCTCGCCCGTGCGGTGGCCGCCCACCGCCTCGACGCAGGGCAGCTGCGCCGCGCCGCCGGGGCCGCCGTGCGCGCGGCGGCCCTGGACGGACGGCCGGTGTCCCCCGGGGACCTGGCGACCGCCGTGCGGGCGCAGAACGGCGCCGGGCTCGCCCGGCTGGCCCGCCGGGTGGAGCCCGCCGTCGGCTGGGACGACCTGGTGCTGCCCGCCGTCACGCGCCGTCGCCTGGAGGAGCTCGCGGTGCGGGCCCGGCACCGCGACCGGGTGCTCGGCCGGTGGGGGATGCGGCCCGGCGGCGGGCGCGGGCGCGGGGTGATCGCCCTGTTCGCGGGGGCCTCCGGCACCGGCAAGACGATGTCGGCCGAGGTCGTCGCGGCCGACCTGGGCATGGACCTGTACGTGGTGGACCTGTCCACGGTCGTCGACAAGTACGTCGGGGAGACCGAGAAGAACCTGGAGCGGATCTTCACCGAGGCCGCCGCCGTCAACGCCGTGCTGCTGTTCGACGAGGCCGACGCTATCTTCGGCAAGCGCGCGGAGGTGAAGGACGCGCACGACCGGCACGCCAACATCGAGTCGGCGTACCTGCTCCAGCGGATGGAGTCCTTCGACGGCATCGCCGTGCTCACCACCAATCTGCGCGCCAACCTCGACGAGGCGTTCACCCGCCGTCTGGACGTGATCGCGGACTTCCCGCTGCCCGACGCGGCCCAGCGGCTCGCCCTGTGGGAGCGCTGCCTGGGGAGGCGGCTGCCCCGCGCGGCCGACCTCGACCTCGGCTTCTGCGCGGACCGCTTCGAGCTGGCCGGCGGCTCGATCCGGGCCTGCGCGGTCACCGCCGCGTACGCGACGGCCGCCGCCGACGAGCCGCTGACGATGGAGCGGCTGGTGACGGCCGTCGCGCAGGAGTACCGGAAGCTGGGGCGCCTGGTCCTGGAGGGCGAGTTCGGGCCGTACCTGTCCCGGGTCGCGGAGATGTGAACCGGCGGGCGCGGCGGGCGCCCCCCGAGGGCAGCGCCGGTGCCCCCGGCCTGGTCCGTGCGCCCCTGCCGCCACCGGCGCCCGCCGGAAAGGCTGGTGCGGCGCCGATCACCGCGTACCGCCGCCCGTCCCGGCGGCGAGCCGACCGAAGGAGCGACCATGCCGACGTACCTCACCCCCGGCGTGTACGTGGAGGAGGTGCAGTCCGGTGCCCGCCCGATCGAGGGGGTCGGCACCGCCGTCGCCGCGTTCGTCGGCTTCGCCCGGAGCGGGCCCTTCCACGAGCCGACGCTGGTCACCGGCTGGGAGCAGTTCGCCCGCCTCTTCGGCGGCTTCGCCCCGGGCGCGTACCTGCCGCTCGCCGTGCACGGCTACTTCGCCAACGGCGGCGGGGCCGCGTACGTCGTCCGGATCGGCGGCCCCGCGCGGGACACCGCCGACGCCTCCGACGCCCCCGGCGCCTCCGGCGAGCGGGCCGGGGAGCTTCCGGCCGCCCCCTCGGTCGAGGTCGGCGGCTTCCTCGTCGCGGCCCGGCCCGGCGTGGCCGGCGTGTCCGTGGAGATCGCCGACCCGGAGGGCGAGAACCCGCCCGAGGACCGCTTCCGCGTCCTGGTCCGGCAGGACGGGCAGGTCGCTGAGACGTACGAGGCGTCCACCCGCCGCAGCGTCAAGGGGTACTTCGTGACCCAGGCGCGCGGCTCGCGCCTGATCGAGGTCGCGGAGCGGCCCGAGTCCGCCGCCCAGCCCCGGCCCGCCGCGCAGACGCTCGCCCTCCCGGACGCGCCGGCCGCCCCCGCGCGGCCCGCGCCGGACGCCTCCGCGGGCGCGGCGCCGCTCGACCCGGCCGAGTACGTCGGCGACGCGGAGGCCCGGACCGGCTTCGCGGGCCTGGAGACGATCGACGAGATCACCATGGTCGCGGTGCCGGACCTGATGAGCGCGTACGAGCGCGGCGACATCGACGCCGAGGGCCTGCGCACGGTCCAGCTCGCCGTGATCGCGCACTGCGAGCAGATGGGCGACCGGGTCGCCGTCCTCGACGCGCCCCCCGGGCTCTCCGCCCAGCAGATGCGCCGCTGGCGCAACGACGAGGCGGGGTACGACTCGCGCTACGCGACCCTGTACTACCCGTGGCTGCGGGTCTTCGACCCCTCCGCCGGGCGCAACACGACCGTCCCGCCGAGCGGGCACGTCGCGGGCGTGTGGGCGCGCAGCGACGCCGAGCGCGGGGTGCACAAGGCCCCGGCCAACGAGGTCATCCGGGGCGTCGTGGACCTGGACGTGCGGCTGAGCAAGGGCGAGCAGGACCTGCTGAACCCGATCGGCGTGAACTGCGTACGGGCCTTCCCCGGCCGAGGCATCCGGATCTGGGGCGCCCGCACCCTCTCCTCCGACCCGGCCTGGCGCTATCTGAACGTGCGGCGCCTCTTCAACTACCTCGAAGAGTCCATCCTGCTGGGCACCCAGTGGGTGGTCTTCGAGCCGAACGACGACCGGCTGTGGTCCAGCATCCGGCGCAACGTCACCGCGTTCCTGTCCGAGGAGTGGCGCCGGGGCGCGCTGTTCGGGCTGACCGCCGCGGAGGCGTTCTACGTGAAGTGCGACCGGGAGAACAACCCGCAGGAGTCCATCGACCAGGGGCGGGTGGTCTGCGAGATCGGCGTCGCGCCCGTGAAGCCGGCCGAGTTCGTGGTGTTCCGGCTGGCCCAGTTCTCCGACAGCACGAGCCTCGTCGACGAGTGAGCGACGAGCAGCGAGCAGCGAGTAGAGAGGTGTAGACGTTCATGGCAGAGGGCGACGCGCTTTCCACCCATGTCTTCGGCGTGCAGCTGGGCGGCTATCTGGTCGAGTCCGTCCAGGAGATCAGCGGACTGCGCGTCGAGGAAGAGGTCGTCGAGGTCCGCCAGGTCAGCTCGACGGGCAAGCAGATCATCCGCAAGCAGCCCGGCGCCCGGCAGGCCGGCGAGATCACGATCACCCGGGGCCTCGACAAGAGCAGCGAGTTCACCCGGTGGATCAAGGAGACGCTGAACAACGGCGCCGTCGACACCGCACGGCAGAACATCACCATCGAGATCAAGGACAGCACCGGCGCCACCGTCAGGCGCATCCAGCTCATGCAGGGCTGGGCGTCCAAGTGGGAGGGCCCCTCCCTCAAGGCGGGCGAGTCCTCCGGGGCCACCGAGACCGTGACCATCGTGTTCGAGGAGATCATCGTCGAATGAGGCGCCGTACGGTGACGGCGGGCAGCCTGGAGGAGATCCTCCAGGCCACGACACCCGCCACGACGTCCGAGCAGCCGCCCCCCGCCCAGCGGCGGGACCACGGGCTGCGCACCGACTTCGAGTTCGAGCTGCCGCGCGGGTACGTGGACGAGGACGGCACCCTGCACCGGCACGGCGCGATGCGGCTGGCCACCGCCCGGGACGAGCTGCGCCCGCAGATCGACCTGCGGGTCAAGGAGAACCCGGCCTATCTGAGCGTGGTGCTGCTCAGCCAGGTCATCACCCGGCTCGGCACGCTCACCGACGTGCACGCGGGGATCGTGGAGCGGATGTACGCGACCGACGTCGCCTTCCTCCAGGACTTCTACCGGCGCGTCAACAGCGAGGGGCACACCCGCGCGGCCGTCACCTGCCCGCACTGCGAGGGGGCCTTCGAGGTCGACCTCTCCGGTGGGCGCCTGGGGGAATCGTGACGTACGCGCTCCCCCGGCTCCGGGAGGAGATCGCGTACATCGCCTACCACTTCCACTGGCAGCGCGACGACATCCTCGACCTGACCCACGGCGAACGCCAGGACTGGGTCACCGAGATCGCCCGGATCAACACCCTTGTGAACGAAGGCGGTTGACGCATGGCATGGCGGGACAGGCTACGGCGGCGGCCCTGGGCCGCCGCGTCGCCGGAGGCCCCGGCGGCGCGGCCCGACACCGGCGTGCCGCCCGACTGGGACGGCGGCTGGCGCGGGACACAAGCCCCGCGCCTGACCGTCTCCCGCGCGCCGCTGGCCGTCAGCGACGGCCTGGTCTTCCGCGACGGCCTGACCGCCTGGCAGAACCCGAGCTTCGACGCGGGCCTGGCCCACGCGGTGACCCCGACGGCCCCACCGGGCCTGATCCACGGTGTGACCCACCCGACGACGACCCCCCTCCCCCACACCGCCTCGGGCCCCCTCCTGCTCCGCGCCCTCGCGCGGGCGGGGGACATCCCCGAGGCGCCGGACGCGGCGACGGACGGACAGCCCGAGGAGGCGGCCGCCGCCGCACCGCCGCCGCCGGGGGCGGGGGCGGGGGCGGGGCGGGAGCCGAGGCCGGTCGCGAGGCGGGGAGCCGGGCCGGGGACGGCAGGACCGGCGACGGCGCCGAGGCCCGAGCGGGGCGGGCCGGAGGCAGCACTGAGCGTGGCCCGGCGGACGGCACCGGAACGAGAACGAGAGGGGGCGGTACGGCCTCTCGAACCCGGCCAACCGGGCCCGGGAGAAACGGAGTCGGCGCCGCTCGTGGCACGACGGACCACGCCCGCACCACCGTCCGCACCCGACCGGCCAGGCACGAGCGCACCGGAAACGGCATCCCCCGTAGCACGACCGACCGCGCCCCCACAGGACACAGCCGCCCGGCCGCCCCAGCCCGGCCGACCCGGCCCGAGCGAACCGAAGTCGGCACCACCCGTGGCACGACGGACCACACCGTCACAAGACAAGCCCGCGCGACCGGCCCAGCCCGGCCGGGTGGGCGGCGGCGAGCCGGAGGCGCCGCTGAGCGGCGCACGCCGGTCGGCGCCGGGAGAAGAGACCACCGTGAGGCCGGCCGCGCCCGGCCGGCCGAGTGCGAGCGGCCCGGAGACGGCACCCCTCGTGGCACGACGGCCCGCACCCCCACAGGACACGACCGCTGGGCCGCCCCAGCCCGGCCGACCCGGCCCGAGCGAACCGGACCCGACACCCCCCGTGGCCCGACCGACCGCGCCCGCACCACCGGCCGCACCCGACCGACCGGGCGTGAACGGGCCGGAGACATCACCCACCCTGGCGCGGCGGACCGCGCCGGAGCGAGGCGCGCCCGTGGCGTCGGCCGAGGCCGTTCGACCGCCCGCGAGCGCGCCGGAAGCGGCACCGGCCGTACAGCGGCGACCCGCGCCGGAGCGCGAGGCGACCGTACGGCCGTCCGCGCCCGGTCAGCCCGGCGCGAGCCGACCCGAGACGGCACCGGCCGTGGCGCTCCGGACCGCGCCGGAACGAGGGACGCCCGGTCGCCCCGGCCGGAGCGGGCCGGAAGCGGCCCCGCTGGGCCTGCCGCGGGCCGCGCCCCGGAGCCCGGACCGGAACGGCTCGCCTCCCCCGCCGTCGCGCACCGCGACCGACCCGGGCGAGCCGGACGGGAGCGTTCCCGATGCCGGCCCGGGGGTGCGACGTCCGCTCCCCGACGCCACGTTCACGGCACCGGTGGTGGCGCGGGCCCTCCCGAGCACCCCGCCGCCGCCCGAGCCTCGTACGCAGGCCACCGGCGCCACCCACGCCGGGCCGCTCCGGGCGCCCGTCGTCGAGCCGCCGCCCTCCGTCCACCCGGCCCCGGGCCAGCCCTCCACCGGTGGACGCCCGCTCGTCGCACGGGCCGTCACCGACGCTCCCGCGCCCGGCGAGCCGCCGGAGCGACGGAGCGCGCCCGTGGTGGCGCGGGTCGTCGGAGCGGACCTCGTCCGGCCCACCGGCGTACCCCCCGCGCCCCTGATGCCCAGGCGCCGCGTCCCGGTCGTACCCGCCGTGGGTGACGTACACCCCCGGCGACAACTCGCCGCGCCCGACCCGACCGACACGCCCGACACGCCCCTGGTCTCCCCGGCTCCCGCCCCGCCGGAGGTCGCCGAGCCCCCGCGTACGCGGCGCGGGCTCGGGGCGCCCCTGGCGGCCCTGCCCGCGTCCGTACAGCGGGCCGGGCAGGCCACGCCGCGGCCCGACGCCCCGCCGCCCCCACCGACCACGATGGCCTCACCGACCACGGTGGCCTCACCGGCTCGATCGGCCCCACCCGCCCCACCCGCCCGGCGGTACGACGAACCCCTGCCGCTCGTCGTACCGGAACCCGCGTCCGGGCCGGGGCCCGGGCCCGGGGCCCGCCCGGCCGGGCCCCGGCATCGGCTGCTGGCCGCCCGGCCGCTGCCGCTGGGGCTGGACGCCGATGGCGCCGCCGGAGGCGGTCCGGCGGAGGCGACCGGGCCCGTCGTCGCCCGGCGCCCGGCATCGGCCCCGACACCGACGCCGACGCCGACGCCGCCGGTGCAGGCATCCCGTACCCCCCTCCCGGTGACCGCCCCGCCCCCGGCGCCCGCCCCGGGTCCGCCGCCCCCGGCACCCGCCCGGCCGGCCCGCCCGGTGCAGGCGGCCACCGGGTCGCGGGCGGCGCCGCAGGGGTCCGACACCGAGCTGGACGACCTCGCGCGGCGGCTGATCGACCCGGTCTCACGGCTGCTGCGCACCGAGCTGCGGCGCGGGCGCGAGCGCGCCGGGAGGCCCTTCGACGGACGGCGCTGACACAACGGACGAACGAGAGACGGAAGGCGGACCGATGACCGACAGCATCTTCGCGACCAGCGTGTTCTTCCGGCTGGCGATCGGCGGCAACGACCTGGGCGCGTTCCACACCTGCTCCGGCATGGGCGCCGAGGTCGAGATGGAGAGCTACGCCGAGGGCGGCAACAACGGCTTCACCTGGCAGTTGCCGGGCCGGGTCACCTGGTCGAACATCACGCTCACCCGGCCGGTCACCGCCGACACGGCGAAGATCGGGCGCTGGCTGGACGCGACGCTGCGCCGGGTCGAGCCGAAGGACGGCGAGATCGTGGCGCTGCGCCCGGACCTGAGCCGGATCATCAGCTGGCAGGTGTTCGGGATCGTGCCCGTCCGCTGGCAGGGCCCGTCCTTCGACCCGGCCCGCTCCGAGGCGGCGGTGGAGACCCTGGAGATCGCCCACGCGGGCCTGCTGCCCACCTGAGAACCGCCGTCCTCCCCCTGCCCCCGGAAAGGAACCGCACGGTCATGTCCCCCTCCGCCCGCGCCGGCCGCGCCAGGGCCCAGCTCACGCTCAAGGAGCCCCCCGCCTCGGTCGGCGCCAAGCCCGGCGGGACGATCGCGCGGCTGGACCTCCAGTTCAACCCGGCCTCGCTGGAGCTGCGCAAGACCACCGAGTGGCGGCGCTCGCCGTCCCGGATGGCCGGCCAGTCGGCGCTGCCCGAGTTCGTGGGCAGCGGCCCCCGGGCGCTCAGCCTGGAGGTCTTCCTCGACGCCACCGCCACCCACGACAACTCGGTGGAGCAGGCGGTGGAGAAGCTGATGAAGGCGTGCGTGCCGACCCCGGCGAGCCTGGGCCGCAAGAAGCCCGCCAGCCCGTGGGTGCGCTTCGAGTGGGGCAACGCGCGGACGACCTCGTTCGACGGGGTCCTGTCGAGCCTGTCGGTGACGTACACGCTGTTCGACGTCGACGGGAAGCCGCTCCGGGCCACCTGCGCGCTGTCCATCGAGGAGGCGAGCACCGATCCGCCCGGCCAGAACCCGACCTCCGGTTCGCGCACCGCGCGCAGCACGCACACCGTGGTGGCGGGCGACAGCCTGGCGATGCTCGCCTGGCACGAGTACGGGGACGCGACGGCGTGGCGGCCCATCGCGGAGGCGAACGGGATCGACGACCCGATGGCCCTGGTCCCGGGCACCGAACTGGTGGTGCCGGGGCTCCAGGACGCGGGCGGGGAGCCGTACGGGGACGAGGAGGGCCGGGGATGAGCGGGTTCGAGACCGGGGGCCGGTCGTTCGCGGCCGATCCGATCGTGGCGGCGCCCGGTGAGCTGCCGCCGGTGTGGGCGGCGCAGTTGGTGAGCTGCGTGGTCGACGAGAACCTGGCGCTGCCCGACACGGCGGTCCTCACCTACCGCGACCCCGATCACGAGTTCCTGCGCGCCACCGGCATCACCATCGGCACGCCGCTGACGGTGTCGGTGGTGACGGCGAAGGGGCAGGCGCGGGAGCGCCTGTTCCACGGCGAGGTGACGGCGCTGGAGCTGGACCGGGACCGGACGGGTTCGTTCACCGTCGTGCGGGCGTACTCGAAGGCCCACCGGCTCCAACGGGGCCGCAAGGTCGTGGCGTTCCGCGACATGACGGCGGCGGCGATCGTGCGGAAGGTCGCGGCGGGCGCGGGGCTCGCGGTCGGGACGGTGGAGGCGGCGCCGGTGACGTACCGGCAGCTGTCCCAGGCGAACGTCTCCGACTGGGACTTCCTGCAGTTCCTCGCCGGGGAGAGCGGCGCGCGGGTGCGGGTGGACGACAAGGGGCTTCTCCAGTTCACCCGGCCCACGCCGGCGTCGGGGGCGCCGGATCCGGCCACGTCGGCGATCCGGAATCCGCTGGTCTTGGAGTACGGGCGGAATCTGCTCGCTCTGCGGGCGGTGCTGTCGGCCGCCGACGGGGCGGCGCGGGTGCGGGTGCGGGGCTGGGACGTGACGACGAAGCGGCCCCTGGTGGCGGAGCGCCCGTCGGTGGTGAGCGACACGGTGGTGCCGGGGCTCGCTCCGGGGGCCGCCGCCCGGTTCGGTTCGCCGACGGTGACCGTGACGGACACCCCGTACCGGACGCAGGCCGAGACGACGGCGGTGGCGGGGGCGACGGCGGCGCAGATCAGCGCGGGTTTCGGGGAGCTGGAGGCGGTGGCCGAGGGCAATCCGCTGCTGCGCGCGGGCAAGGCGGTGGCGCTGGGGAACGTGGGCGCGGAGTTCTCCGGCCGCTACACGGCGACGGCGGTGCAGCACGTCCTGGAGCCGCACGGCGGCTACCGCACGACGGTGTGGGTGAGCGCGAGCGCGGACCGTTCGCTGGCGGGCCTGGTGGCGGGCGCGGGCGCCCCGGGCCGGGGGCCACGGCTCCCGGGGCTGGCGATCGGGGTGGTGACGGACGTGCGGGAGCCGGGCGGCTCGCAGCGGGGCGCGGTGCGGCTGCGCTTCCCGTGGCTGGACGACACCTATGTGACCGACTGGGTGCGCACGGTCCAGTGGGGCGGGCGGGGCGGCGGCGGGGTGGTGAGCCCGGAGGTGAACGACGAGGTGCTGGTCGGCTTCGAGCAGGGGCTGCTGGACAGCCCGTACGTCATCGGCGGGCTGTACAACGGCGTGGACGCGCCGTCGCCGCACGACGTACCGCTGGTCGACGCGACGAGCGGCCGGGTCAACCGGCGCTCCTTCGTGTCCCGTTCGGGCCATCGTGTGGAGCTGCTGGACGCCCCGGCGCCGGGCCCTTCGGGGCTGCGCCTGGTGACGGGGGACGAGCGGCTGGAGGTCCGGCTGGACGACCGCCGGGACCGGATCGAGCTGACCGTGTACGCGGGCCGGAACCGCCCGGTGAGCTCGGTGCTGCTGGACCGGGACGGCATCACGCTGGACGCCCGTCAGGGGACGGTGAAGGTGTCGGGCCGGGAGGTGGACATCGACGCGACGGCGGGGCTGCGGGTCGGCGGGCGGACGGTCCGGGTGGCCGGCACCGCGGACGTGACCGTGGACGGCGGCCTGCTGGCGGTCCTGAAGGCCCGCCTGATCCGCATCAACTGACGCAGAACCCCGGCCCCTGATCCCCCTTCACCGAGTTCCCGAGGAGTGCCCGATGCCAGCCGCGGCCCGTACCGGCGACCCCACCGACCACGGCGGGCGGATCGCCACGCCGCCGCCCGGCGCCGCCCTGAGCGTGGCGACGGTGCTGATCGGCGGGCTGCCCGCCGCCGTGGTGGGCAGCCTGCACGTCTGCGTGGTCCCTCCGCACGTCGCGCTGGGCCCGGCGAACGTGGTGCTGCCGGACCCGTCCGCACTGGCCACGGGGATGGTCCTGATCGGCGGGCTCCCGGCGGCACGGGCCCGGGACCGCACGGCGTGCGGGGCGATGATCCTGACCGGCGCCATGGACGTGCTGATCGGGGGCGTGTGATGGGCGAGCGGTTCATCGGGCGCGGCTGGGGCTTCCCGATGCGGGTCGGGCCCACCGGCGGGATCGTGATGGTCGAGCGGGAGCGGGAGCTGGAGGAGGCGATCCGGCTGATCCTGGGCACCGCGCCCGGAGAGCGCCCGATGCGGCCGGAATTCGGCTGCGGCATCCACGAGTACGTGTTCGCGCCCGGCGACGGCGACACCGCGGGGCGGGTCGCGCAGCGGGTGCGCGAGGCGCTGGAGCGGTGGGAGCCGCGGATCGTGGTGGACGAGGTGGTCGTGGTCTTCGACTCCGTCGACGCGGGCACCCTGTACATCGACGTGCGCTACACCGTCCGGAGCACCAACGACCCGCGCAATCTGGTCTTTCCCTTCTACACGATCCCCTCCGAGGAGGGGACCGGGAATACGGTCGGCGACTGATGGCCCTGCCTTCCCCCAATCTGGACGACCGCCGTTTCCAGCAGCTCGTCGACGAGGCGAAGCGGTACGTGCAGCAGCGTGCGCCGGAGTGGACGGACCACAACGTGTCCGATCCCGGCGTGACCCTGATCGAGACGTTCGCCTATCTCGTGGACCAGCTCCTGTACCGGCTGAACCGGGTCCCGGACAAGAACTACCTGGCCTTTCTGGACCTGTTGGGCATCCGGCTGTTCCCGCCGTCGGCGGCCGTCGCGGAGGTGGACTTCTGGCTGTCGGCGCCGCAGCCCGACACGGTGACGCTGCCGGCGGGCACCGAGGTGACGACGGTGGCGGGCGGCGCGGACGAGACGGGCGACGAGGGGGTGGTGTTCGCGACGGTCGAGCGGCTGCGGATCGTGCCGGCGGAGCTGACGCGGCTGGTGACCGCGCCCCGGGGAGGCGCGCAGACGGACGTGACCGGGGCGCTCGCGGAGGGGCGGGACGTGCCGTGCTTCCAGGCGGCGCCGGAGCCGGGCGACGCGCTGCTGTTCGGGCTGCCGACGGCGGTGCCGCGCTGCGTCGTGGCGGTGCGCCTGGACAGCCGGGTGCGGGGCGTCGGCGTCGATCCGCGCCAGCCGCCGCTGGTGTGGGAGGCGTGGGACGGGGCGGGCTGGCGGCGCTGCGAGACGGGCGCGGACGGCACGGGCGGGCTGAACCGGCCGGGCGAGGTGATCGTGTACGTACCGGCCGGGCACACGGCGTCGGTGGTCGCGGGCACCCGCGCGGGCTGGCTGCGCTGCCGGGTGACGGAGGCGGAGCCGGGCCAGCCGTTCTACTCGGAGTCGCCGACCGTGCGGGAGGCGGCCGTGTTCACCGTCGGGGGCACGATGACGGTGGAGCACGCGGAGACGGTGACCGACGTGCCGCTGGGCACCTCGGAGGGGGTGGCGGGGCAGAGCTTCCGGCTGGGCCGGCCGCCGGTGCTGCTCGACGGGGAGCCGCCGGTGGTGGAGGTGTCCTCGCCGGAGGGCTGGGAGCGGTGGGAGCCGGTGGAGCACTTCGGGCGCTCGGGTCCGGCGGACCGGCATGTGCGGATCGACGCGACGCTGGGCGAGTTCACGTTCCCGCCGGTGCTGCGCGAGCCGGACGGCACGTTACGGGCCCGGGGAGCCGTGCCGCCGAAGGGCGCGCGGATCCGGGTGGCCCGCTACCGGACCGGCGGCGGTCCGGCGGGCAACGTGGCGCGGGGCGCGATCTCGGTGCTGCGCAGCTCGGTGCCGTACGTGACACGGGTGGTGAACCGGGAGGCGGCGCGCGGCGGGGTGGCCGGGGAGACGCTGGACAACGCGCGGCTGCGCGCCCCGGAGGCGCTGCGGACGCAGGAGCGGGCGGTGACCGCGGAGGACCACGAGATCGTCGCGCGGCAGGCGGCGCCCTCGGTGCGGCGGGTGCGCTGCCTGCCGGCGGGGGGCGGGCCGGGCGCGGTCCGGGTGCTGGTGGTGCCGGACGCGGTGCCGGACGAGGAGGACCGGCTGCGGTTCGAGCAGCTGATCCCGTCGGAGCAGACGCTGCGCACGATCACCGCCGCGCTCGACGAGCGTCGCCTGATCGGCACGCGGCTGGTCGTGGAGCCGCCGTTCTACCAGGGCGTGACGGTCGTGGCGCGGCTGTCGGCGCCGCCGGACGCGGTGGACCGGGTGCGGGAGGCGGCGCTCGCCGCGCTGTTCCGGCACCTGGATCCGCTGGGCGGCGGCCCGGACGGCACGGGGTGGCCGTTCGGGCGGCCGGTGCAGTACGGGGAGGTGTTCGGCGTGCTGCAACGGGCGGTCGGGGACGTGCTGGTGGAGGAGATCCGGCTGTTCGCCGCCGACCCGGTGACCGGGCGGCGCGGCGCCCCGGTGGACCGGATCGACCTGGACGCGGGCGCGCTGGTGTTCTCGTACCGGCACCAGGTCGTCGTGACGGCACGGACCGAGGAGGGGTCCGCGTGAGCCGGGCGGCGGTCCCGGGGCTGCCGAGCCGCTACCCGATCGGGGGCCGGCTGCCCGCGCTGTACGCGGAGGACGACTTCGCGCAGCGGTTCACGGCGGGCCTGGACACGGTGCTGGCGCCGGTGTTCGCGACCCTGGACAACCTGCCCGCCTACTTCGACCCGAGGCTGGCCCCGGAGGACTTCCTGGCCTGGCTGGCGACCTGGGTGGGCGGCGCGGACGACCCGCGCCGGCCACGGGAGCGGCGGCGCGAGGCGGTGGCGCGCGCGGTGGAGCTGCACCGCCGCCGCGGCACCCGGCGGGGCCTGGTGGACGCGCTGCGGCTGGTCCTCGGCGTCGGTGCGGAGGTCCACGGCGACGGCGGGGCGGCCTGGTCCACCACCCCGGGCGCCGAACTGCCGCCGCCCCCGGCGGACGAGGTCCTGGTCCGGGTGTGGCCGCTGCGCGAGCCGGCGGTGGACGCGGAGGTGGTCCGGGCGCTGGTCCGCACCCTGTGCCCGGTGCACACGGTCTGCCGGGTGGAGGTCCTGCCGGGCCCGCCGTCCGGCGAAGGGGGCGGGGACGGTGCGTGAATGCCCGGCGTGCGGAACGCCGAACGGGGAGACGGACGACTTCTGCGGCAACTGCGGCGCGTACCTGGACTGGCCGGACCGCACGCCCGCGCCCGGGCCCACGCCCCGGTCCGGGCCCCGCCAGGAGCCCGCGTCCGAACCCGGCACGAGCCCCGAGGAACCCACCGCACCCCAGCAGGCACCGGCACCAAGCCCGCCCACCCTCACACCCCCGCTCCCTCCCCCTCCCCCTCCTGCCTCTCCCTCCCCCTCCCCTTCCCCCGTGCAGCCGGCGAGGGCGGCGGTGGCGCGCCCGCGGGTGCGGGCGGTCCCGGCGGAGGAGGAGACGCCCGGGTCGCCCTGCCCGGCGTGCGGCACCCGCAACGCACCGGACCGCCGCTTCTGCCGCCGTTGCGCGGCCCGTCTGGACCCGCCCGTCGCGGCGCCGCCGCTGCCGTGGTGGCGTACGGTCTGGCCGTTCCGGCGCCGGGTCCGGGCGGGCTCGGGGCGGGCCGTGCGGCTCCTGGTGGTCCTGGCCGTGCTGCTGGCCCTGTGCGCGGCGGCGCTGTTCCTCCTCCCGGCGGGCCGCCGGGTGGTGGAGGACACGCGGGACAAGCTGAGCAAGGCGAAGGCGGTGACACCGTCGCTCGTACGGGCGAGCGGCGAGCTGGCCGGGCACCCGGCGGGCGACACGACGGACGGCCTCAGCAACCGCTACTGGGGCGCGCCGGGCGCGGGCGCCTCGGTGACGTACACGTTCGCCAGGCCCTTCCGGCTGGTGGACGTGATCATCACCAACGGGGCCTCGCAGGACCCGGAGGCGTACGCGGCGCAGGGGCGGGCCCTGCGGATCACGATGGAGGTGACGACGAAGGAGAACACCACGACGCGCACCACCCTCTCCCTCAGCGACAAGCCGGGATCGCAGACCTTCGCGACGGGCATCAGCGACGTGACGAAGGTCCGGCTGGTCCTGGGCGAGCCGGCGGGGCTGTCCCGGGGCCGCCATCTGGCCCTGGCGGAGGTGGAGTTCTTCCAGCGAAGCTCCTGAGAAGACCCGCGCCCGCGCGGCCGAGCTGCGAGGATCGTGATCAGCGACTTGTCTGTTCACGAGGAGGCGTCAGTGAGGATGTTGATCAACGTTCCGGAGACCGTGGTCGCGGACGCGCTGCGCGGGATCGCGGCGGCGCACCCCGATCTGAACGTCGACGTGGAGAACCGGGTGGTGGTGCGCCGGGACGCGCCGGTGGCCGGGAAGGTGGCGCTGGTCTCGGGCGGGGGCTCGGGACACGAGCCCCTGCACGCCGGGTTCGTGGGGCCGGGGATGCTCGCGGCGGCGTGCCCCGGGGAGGTGTTCACCTCGCCGGTGCCGGACCAGATGGTGCGGGCGGCGGCCGCGGTGGACAGCGGCGCGGGGGTGCTGTTCGTCGTGAAGAACTACACCGGGGACGTGCTGAACTTCGAGATGGCCGCCGAGCTGGCCGAGGACGAGGGCGTGCGGGTCGGGAAGGTCCTCGTCGACGACGACGTGGCCGTGACCGACAGCCTGTACACGGCGGGGCGGCGGGGCACGGGGGCGACGCTCTTCGTGGAGAAGATCGCCGGCGCGGCGGCCGAGGAGGGCGCGCCGCTGGAGCGGGTCGAGGCGATCGGGCGGCGGGTGAACGACCGGTCCCGGAGCTTCGGGGTGGCGCTCAGCGCGTGTACGACCCCGGCGAAGGGCTCGCCGACCTTCGACCTGCCGGACGGCGAGCTGGAGCTCGGCGTCGGCATCCACGGGGAGCCGGGACGCGAGCGGCGCCCCATGATGACCTCGGGGGAGATCGCGGACTACGCCGTGAACGCGGTCCTGGACGACCTCCGCCCCAAGGGCCCGGTGCTGGCGCTGGTGAACGGGATGGGCGCGACGCCGCTCCTGGAGCTGTACGGGTTCAACGCGGAGGTGCGGCGGGTGCTCGGGGAGCGCGGTGTGGCGGTGGCCCGCACGCTCGTCGGCAACTACGTGACGTCGCTGGACATGGCGGGCTGTTCGGTGACGCTGTGCGAGGCGGACGAGGAGCTGCTGCGCCTGTGGGACGCGCCGGTGCAGACGCCCGCGCTGCGCTGGGGCCGGTGAGCGGCGTGGGCGAACCGACGTACGACGCCGCGTTCTTCCGCTCCTGGCTGGAGCGGACGGCGGCGGCGGTGGACGAGCAGGCCGACCGCCTGACCGAACTGGACTCGGCGATCGGCGACGCGGACCACGGGGCCAATCTCAAGCGGGGCTTCACGGCGGTGGCGGCGGCCCTGGGTGCGGAGGAGGCGCCGACCCCCGGCTCGCTCCTCGGCTCGGCGGGGCGCCGCCTCATCTCGACGGTGGGCGGCGCGTCGGGCCCCCTCTACGGCACCCTGCTGCGCCGGACGGGCAAGGCGCTCGGCGAGGCTCCCGAGGTCTCCCGGAAGGAGCTGGCCGAGGCGCTGGCGACGGGCGTGGCCGCGGTGGCGCAGCTGGGCGGGGCGCGGGTGGGCGACAAGACGATGCTGGACGCGCTGGTCCCGGCGGCCGAGGCGCTGGGCACCTCGTTCGAGGCGGCGCGGGAGGCGGCGGAGGCGGGCGCGCTGGCGACCGTACCGCTCCAGGCGCGCAAGGGCAGGGCCAGTTACCTGGGCGAACGCTCGATCGGCCACCAGGACCCGGGGGCGACCTCGGCGGCACTCCTCATCACGGCACTCGCGGAGGCGGCGGCATGACGGACAAGCGCGTGGGCATCGTCCTGGTCTCGCACAGCGCGGCCGTGGCCACGGCCGTGGCGGACCTCGCGCGGGGCCTGGCGGGCGGCGGGGACACGTCGCCGGTCCTGCCGGCGGGCGGCACCCCGGACGGCGGCCTGGGCACCAGCGCGGACCTGGTCACGCAGGCCGCGAGGGCGGCGGACGCCGGCGCCGGGGTGGCCGTACTGGTGGACCTGGGCAGCGCGGTCCTCACCGTGAAGGCCCTGCTGGCCGAGGGCGACGAGCTCCCGGAGGGCACCCGGCTGGTGGACGCCCCGTTCGTCGAGGGCGCCGTCGCCGCCCTGGTGACGGCGAGCGCGGGGGGCGACCTGGACGCGGTGACGTCGGCGGCGCGGGAGGCGTACACGTACCGCAAGGACTGAGCGGGCCGGAGAGGACGGCCCCCGCCCCACCCACGAGCACCCACCCACCTGTGGTGTGCCCCACATCCCCCGCCCACCCTTATGCAACTAGTTGCACAAGCCTCCGCGGGTCGTCTACAACAGTCCGTGACGACCCCGCGCGAGGAGGCGCCCCCATGGCCCCGACCACCCCGTACCCGCACCTGCTGAGCCCGCTGGACCTCGGTTTCACCACGCTCCCCAACCGGGTGCTCATGGGCTCCATGCACGTGGGCCTGGAAGAGGCCGAGCACGGCTTCGAGCGGATGGCCGCGTTCTACGCGGAGCGCGCCCGGGGCGGTGTGGGCCTCATCGTCACCGGCGGCATCGCCCCGAACGACGCCGGCCGCCCCTGGGACGGCGGCGCCAAGCTGACGACCGCCGAGGAGGTGACCGAGCACCGCCTGATCACCGAGGCGGTGCACGAGGCCGGCGGCCGGATCGCGATGCAGATCCTCCACTTCGGCCGCTACGCCTACCACCCCGCCCTCGTCGCCCCGAGCCCGGTCAAGGCCCCGATCAGCCCCTTCGCGCCGAACGAGCTGTCGGACGCCGAGGTCGAGCAGACCGTCGAGGACTACGTGCGCTGCGCGGAGCTCGCCAAGGAGGCCGGCTACGACGGCGTCGAGGTCATGGGCTCCGAGGGCTATCTGATCAACGAGTTCATCGCGAGCGCGACCAACCACCGCACCGACCGCTGGGGCGGCTCGTACGAGAACCGGGTCCGCTTCCCGCTGGAGATCGTGCGCCGCATCCGCGAGCGCGTGGGCACGGACTTCATCCTGATCTACCGCCTGTCCATGCTGGACCTGGTCCCCGGCGGCTCGACCCTCGACGAGGTGACGGCCCTCGCGAAGGAGATCGAGGCGGCCGGCGCCACGATCATCAACACCGGCATCGGCTGGCACGAGGCCCGGATCCCCACGATCGCGACCTCCGTCCCGCGCGGCGCGTACACGTGGGTGACGAAGCGGCTCATGGGCTCGGTGTCGATCCCGCTCGTCACCAGCAACCGCATCAACACGCCCGAGGTCGCCGAACGTCTCCTCGCCGAGGGCCGGGCCGACATGGTGTCGATGGCGCGCCCGTTCCTGGCCGACCCGGACTTCGTGGCGAAGGCCGCGGCGGACCGTGCCGAGACGATCAACACCTGCATCGGCTGCAACCAGGCCTGCCTGGACCACACCTTCAGCCTGAAGATCACCTCGTGTCTGGTGAACCCGCGCGCCTGCCACGAGACGGAGCTGGTCCTCTCCCCCACCCGCCGCGCCAAGAGCGTCGCGGTCGTCGGCGCGGGCCCGGCGGGCCTGGCCTGCGCGGTGTCGGCGGCGGAGCGCGGGCACGCGGTCACGCTGTTCGACGCGGCGGCGGAGATCGGCGGCCAGCTGAACGTCGCCAAGCGCGTCCCCGGCAAGGAGGAGTTCGAGGAGACCCTCCGCTACTTCCGCGTCCAGCTCGCCGAGCGGGGCGTGGAGGTGCGCCTGGACACGCTGGTGTCGGCGGACGACCTGGCGGAGTACGACGAGGTCGTCGTGGCCACCGGCGTGACCCCCCGCACCCCGGAGATCGAGGGCGTCGACCACCCGAGCGTGGTCGGCTACCTGGACGTCCTGCGGCACGGCGCGCCGGTCGGCGAGCGGGTGGCGATCCTGGGCGCCGGCGGCATCGGCTTCGACGTGGCGGAGTTCCTGACCGACGGCGGCGAGGGCGCGAGCCAGGACCCGGAGACGTACTTCCGGCAGTGGGGCGTGGACACGGCGTACGCGTCGCGGGGCGGCCTGCGCGCCCCCGAGCGCCCCCGGCCGCCGCGCCAGGTGCACCTGCTCCAGCGCAAGACGACGAAGGTCGGGGCGGGCCTCGGCAAGACGACGGGCTGGATCCACCGCACAGAGCTGAAGCACCGCGGCGTGACGATGGTGGCGGGCGTGTCGTACGAGCGGATCGACGACGCGGGCCTGCACGTGACGATCGACGGCGAGGCGAAGGTGCTGCCCGTCGACACGGTGGTCCTGTGCACGGGCCAGGAGCCTCGGCGCGGTCTGTACGAGGAGCTGGTCGCGGCGGGCCGTACGGCGCACCTGATCGGCGGGGCGGACGTGGCGGCGGAGCTGGACGCCAAGCAGGCGATCGACCAGGGCACGAGGCTCGCCGCCACCCTGTGAGCGGGGCCCGGCGGCCCGGTGGCCGGCGGCCCTCGCGCGGGCGGCGACCGGCAGTCGGGCGGCCGGGCGGGCGCCTGCCCGGCCGCCGGGCCGAATCTAGGATGCGGGGCATGTCCCTCCCGCACGCGATCCTGACGGCGCTGCTCGAAAAGCCCTCCTCGGGCCTCGAACTGACGCGCCGCTTCGACCGGTCGATCGGCTACTTCTGGTCGGCCACCCACCAGCAGATCTACCGCGAACTGGGCAGGCTGGAGCAGGCGGGGCACATCCGCGCCCTGCCCGCCGAGGTCCCCGCGCGGGGCCAGAAGAAGGAGTACGAGGTGCTGCCGGCGGGCCGTGAGGAGCTCGCCGGCTGGGTGGACACACCGGAGGACCCGAAGCCGACGCGCTCGGCGCTGCTGCTGCGGATGCGGGCGGCGGCCGTGGTCGGCGGCCGGGACCTGCGGGCGGAGCTGGAACGCCATCTCGCCCTGCACCGAGGACAGTTGGCGGAGTATCTGGAGATCGAGGCCCGGGACTTCCCGCCGGAGCGGAGGGCGGCGGAGCCGGACCGGCTGCGGCACCTGGTGCTGCGGGGCGGGATCGACCTGGAACGCTTCTGGATCCAGTGGCTGAACGAGGCACTGACGGAACTCCCGCGCTGAAGGACCGCCACCCACCCCCTCCCCCGCTCCCGCTCCCCACCTCAGCTCACCTCATCCCACCCCACCCCACCCCCGCACGGTGGATACTGGTCCCTCCCGGACGGGACCGGCACATCCACTCACGCGAAAGGGCGAGAATGGCAAAGGAGTTGGGGCGCCGCGGGACACGTCACGCGGTCGTCATCGGGGGAAGTCTCGCGGGCCTGCTCGCCGCGAGGGTGCTGAGCGAACACGCCGAGCGGGTCACGGTGGTCGAGCGCGACCGCTACCCGGAGGGCCAGGAGGCACGGCCCGGCGTCCCGCAGGGCCGGCACCTCCACGTGCTGATCGAGGGCGGCCAGCGGGCGCTCGACGAACTGTTGCCGGGCTTCATGCGCGAACTGGCGGATCTGGGCGCGCCCAAGGTGGGCGTGCCGCAGGACATGATCCAGTGGCAGAACGGGCAGTGGTACCGCCGCACGGACGCGACGGCGCACTTCTACACCGGCCCGCGCCCGCAGTTGGAGTGGCTGGTGCGGCAGCGGGTCGCCGCCGACCCTCGGATCGAGATCGTCGAGGGCACCGAGACGGTCGGCCTCCTCGGGGACGCCGCGCGGGTGCGGGGCGTCCTGGTGCGGGAGCGCGGCGCTGGCGCGGACCGGGAGCAGCGGGCGCTGGAGGCGGATCTCGTGGTGGACGCCTCGGGCCGTTCGACGCGGGCGCCGGCCTGGCTCGAAGCCCTCGGCGCGGAGGCTCCGGTGGAGGAGAGGCTGGACACGGGCCTGGCGTACGGCACCAGGCTCTACCGCTCGCCGGCCGCGGACCCGTCCACGGACGCCCTGGGCTACTACATGGTGCCGGGCCCGCGTCAGGTGCACGGCGGAGTGGTGCTGCCGCTGGGCGACGGCCGGCACGTGGTGACGCTGTCGGGGCTGCGGGACGACGTGCCGTCGACGGAGGAGGGCCTGTTCGAGAAGTTCGCGGCGAAGCTGCCGCATCCGGTGGTGAGCGAGTGGCTGGCGAAGGCGGAGCCGCTGACGCCGGTGTTCGGTGCCCGCAAGACGGACAACGTGCGGCGCCGCTACGACCGTCCGGGGCGCCGCCCGGCCGGTTTCCTGTCGACGGGTGACGCGCTGTGCGCCTTCAATCCGATCTACGGGCAGGGCATGGCGGTCGCGGCGCTGTCGGCGCTGGCGCTGCGCGCGGCTCTCGGCGATCCGCGGCGCACGCCGACGACGCTGCGGGTGCAGCGGGCGCTGTTCGAGGCGTCCCGGCAGGCGTGGGACATCTCGGCGGGGGCCGACAAGAAGATGCCGGGGGCGACGGGCGACGCGCTGCGCCCGAAGGCGGCGGACCGGCTGACCGGCTGGTACCTGCGCCGGGTGCAGGAGCGGGCGGCGGGCGACCCGGTGGTGGGCACCCCGTTCCGGGAGGCGCTGACACTGACGGCTCCGCTGACGGTCCTGTTCAAGCCGTCGGTGGCACGCGCGGTGCTGTTCCGCCCGGTGCCGGAGACCCCCCAGGGCCCGCCGCTGCTGCGCGGGGAGCCTTAGGGAGCCCTGAGGAGTCCGTCGTCTCCGGCGAGCCCGCCCTACGCGGCCGGGCCCGCCGTAGTCGGTTGACGGCGCGGGGGGGCGACCACGATCGCCTCCCCGCGCCCTCACATCACGCCGCGAACGTCAGACGCAGCGTCCTTCCATCCAGTTGGTGAGGCCCGGCGTCCAGGAGGTGGCCAGACGGGTCACGTCGGCGTCCAGCGCCCGCTGCCACGAGGCGTAGTTGCCGGAGGCCGGCGGGGGCGGCTCCTGCCAGTCGACGACGTCGTACCAGTCGGGGAGGTCGTTGAGGGCCGCGGAGAGGCCCGCCGCGGTGACCCGGCTCCGGAGCACCGGATCCAGCTCCGCGTCATGCGTGTAGATCATGATCTCCTGGGACCCGATGCGCTTGGCGATCGGGGCGAGCACCTCGTTCCACGCCGCCTCCCGGATCGACGTGTCACCGCTGAGGAGCAGGTCTCTCGTCTCCTTCTTCACCTCCACCAGCACGGCCATGTCCAGGGCCTTGGCGCTGCCGAGCCACTCGTCGAACGTGTACACGGTCTCCCCGGCGTAGGGGCCGTGCTCGATGGTGCGTCCCTTGAGCGGATTCGGCCCGCTCGCCCACGTGAGGTCCGCGATGGAATCGGACGCCCCGGTCAGCCCGTAGGTGGTTCTGTTGTGCCACATGACGGCCTGCGTGCCGTTCTTGGTCAGCCGCAGATCGGCCTCGACGCCGCGCGCGCCCCAGCTTTTCTCCTGGGCGAGGCCCCGGGGGTGGTTCGCCGCGCGGATCTGGTCCTCTCGCCACCGCGTCACGTCCGCGGGCCACCCGCCGTGCCCGAACACCGTGGGGCAGTAGGGCAGCAGGGTGGGGCTGGTGTATCCCTCCATCATGTGGACCTGGCCGAAGGTCCAGTTGCCGGGCTCGGACTCCCAGCTGTGCAAGGGACCATTGAGGTGGCCGTCGGACTTGGCGGTGAAGGTGATCGTCTTCACCCGTCCGTCGGTGTAGCCGTAGAGGGTCGCCAGGTCGTCGCGGCCGTCCCCGTTGAAGTCACCGGTGACGATCTTCATGCGCGAGCGATCGTACGAGCCCGCCGCGAGGTTCAGCATCTCCCGCTGGGTGCCGGGCGGGGCGAACGCGCCGTCCGTCCCGAGACGGAAGCGGACCACGGCGTCGTGCCCGTCCGCGTAGTCGTACCAGGCGCCCAGTTCGTCACGCCCGTCACCGTCGAAGTCACCCGCGTGCAGACTCGTCTGCCGGAACGCCCAGCCCGTGGACTCCCAGCCGTGTACGGGCTCGGCGAAGCCGCCGTCGGTCCGCCCGGCCCAGTACATCAGCTTCACGCGGCCGTCCCGGTACCCGTACAGCGCCGCGAGGTCGTCGCGGCCGTCACCGTTGAAGTCGCCGGTGGCGAACTTCATGCGGTTGACGTACCAGCCGTCTGCGGCGGCCCGTTGGAAGGAGGAGAAGTGCGCGCCGAATCCGCCGTCCGGGCGGGCGAGCATCGTGAAGAGCTTGTCGCTGCCGTCTCCGTAGGCGTACCAGACGGCGACGTCGTCACGGCCGTCCCCGTTGAAGTCGCCGGACTGGGCGGTCATCGCGTCGAAGTTCCAGTTGCCCGGCGCCGCGGTCCAGGAGTGGAGCGGGGTCTGGAACGTGCCGTCGCCTCGGCCGAGCCAGGTCAGCAGGGTGACCCGGCCGTCCTCGTAGCCGTAGAAGGCCGCGAGGTCACCCACCCCGTCACCGTTGAAGTCGCCGGTGAGGCGCTTCATGTTCTCGACCCAGTAGTGGCCGGCGGGGGCCTCCCAGCCCACGCCGGGCGCGGCGAAGGCTCCGTCGGAACCGGCGAGGAAGGTCCGTACGGCGTCCTTCCCGTTCGCGTAGTCGTACCAGGCGGTCAGATCGCTGCGGCCGTCACCGTTGTAGTCGTGACGGGCTCCGCGGCCGGCGGCCCGGACAGCGGCGCCCGGTGCGGCTGCCTGGAGGGCCGGGGCGGCCGCAGTGCTGCCGGATGCCGGCGGCGTCCCCGCCTCGACCGACTCCGCCGGTCGCACAGGTGCCGCGGTGGCGGTGCCGGCGCCCGCCGACAGACCGAGCAGAGCGAAGCACAGCGCGGCAGAGCCCACCGCTATGGAAGGTCTCCTCATCCAGCTCTTCACATCCCTTGCCGTGGTGACGAGAAAAACGCACCCTCGGCGGGGTGCCTGGGGAGCGGACCACACACCGGCCGAATCACCCATCTCGCCACAGGCATGACAAAGGGATGATCGACGCCCTCGCGGCCGTCGATCATTAGATCACTGAAGATCGTTGGAGCTGCCGGAATTCTTCGCGGCCCCGAGGGCTTCAGCACTGCTCCGACGCGCTCCACTCCGTCTTGTGGCCGAATCCCCGGCTGTTGTCGATGAGCCGGAGCCAGCTCGGCCGGATCACCCAGTGGTCGGCGCGGGACAGGGCGCGGGCGAGGCGGCCGGCCGTGGCGACGAAGGGGTAGCGGCGCGCGTACGCGGCGCGCGCCTCCGCCAGGTCCTCGCCGCTCGCCCGCTCGCACAGGCCGCGGCCCTGGACGCCGGCGAGCGAGGGCCACGCCTGTCCGTCCTGGTGCGCGGTGAAGGCGACCCGCGCCTCCGGCGCCTGCCCGGCGAGGGCGACGCCGTGGCGGGTGGAGCGGGCGGTGAGGAAGACGAGGCCGCCCCGGTCGGTGACGGCGTAGAGCACGGCGCAGGCTCCCGGCCCGTCCTCGTCGGTGTAGGCGAGCGACAGGGTCGTGTGGGCGGCCAGCGCCTCGCGCAGCCGGTCGGAATGGCGCATGGGAAAGCTCCCGGATCAGACGCGTACGGTTCGGGAATCCCACCGTACGACGAATTCGGCACCGCGCGATCCACCTCCCCCACGGACCAACGTCCCACCGATACCGGGACCTTTGTCGTTTGACATTCCCCCCGGCCCGACCGGAGAGTGGGAGCAGGACATGTGACTGGTCAGGCAGGCAGGATCCGAGCACTTCACACGAAGGCAATTCGTGTGCGGAGCCCGGGTCCTTTTTTGTTGCCCGAAAAGGAGGTACGACATGGACGCGAACAGGAGCGCGGAGGCGATCCTCGAAGCGGTCGGCGGCGCCGGGAACGTCGCCGGGCTGCAGCATTGCTCGACGCGGCTGCGCTTCGCCCTGGTCGACGACGGGGCGGCGGACAAGGAGAGGCTGCGGGCGGCTCCGGGCGTGCTGGAGGTCGTGATGGGCCCGCCGCAGACCCAGGCGATCATCGGCAGCCAGGTGATCGAGGTCTACAACGCGCTGAACCGGCTGCTCGGCGGCGCCCCGTCCGGCGAGACGGCGGCACCGCAGGTCAAGCAGGCGTGGACGTGGAAGCGGGCCGGCAACACGCTGATGGACTTCGTGGTCAGCGTCTTCACCCCGGTGGTGCCCGCGATCGCCGGCGCCGGTGTGCTGAAGTCGCTGCTGATCCTCGTCTCGACGCTGGGCTGGGTCTCCGAGACCAGCCCGAGCTATCTGGTGCTGCTGGCGATCCCGAACGCGGTCTTCGCCTTCCTCCCCCTCTTCGTCGCCTACACCACGGCGAAGAAGCTGAGCGTGAATATTCCGCTGGCGGTCGCGGTCGTCGGAGTCCTGCTCTATCCGGGATTCACGGCACTTCTCCAGCAGGAGGGCGGAATATCCCTCTTCGGAATGACCGTGAAGAGCATCAGCTATGACTCGCAGGTGTTCTCGGCCATTCTCTCGGTCCTCTTCCTCGCGGTGGTCGAGCGTTTCTTCAACAGGATCACCCCGGGACCGATCCGGGTGTTCTTCGTCCCGATGATGTGCTTCTTCATCGTCGTCCCGGCGACCGTCCTCTTCCTGGGCCCGCTCGGCTACAACATGGGCACCGTGCTGACGTCCGGGATGCTGTGGCTGCACTCCACGCTCGGCTGGGTCGCGGTCGCGCTGCTCGCCGCCGCGCTGCCGTTCGTGATCGCGGTGGGGATGCACAAGGCGTTCCTTCCGCCGACGCTGAACACGATGGGCGCCACCGGCGCCGAGCTGCTCTACCTGCCCGCCTCGCTCGCCCACAACATGGCCGAGGCCGGCGCCACCTTCGCCGTCGCCCTGCGGACGAAGCGGACGGACCTGCGCGCCACGTCCTTCTCGTCCGGTGTCTCGGCCCTGTTCGGCATCACCGAGCCGGCGCTCTACGGCGTGACGCTGCAGAACCGGCGGGCGCTCCTCTCGGTCGTCGCCGGCGCCTTCGCCGGAGGCACGTACGTGGGCATCACCCACGTGTCCGCGCACGCCGTCGTCGGTCCGGGCCTCGCCTCGATGTCGATGTTCGTGAACAGCGCGACCCCGCACAACATCCTGCACGCCGTCATCGGCCTGCTGGTCGCCTTCGCCGCCGCGTTCCTCGTCGCCGCCGTGACCTGGAAGGACGCGGGCGGCACGCCCGCCGGCGACGAAGGGAAGGCCCCGGACACCGCCGGGACCACGGAGGCCGAGGAGGCCACGGAGGCCGCAGAGGCCGGCGCCGGGGCCGCCGACACCGTCCCGGCCCGCGGCGCCCTCCTCATCGCCCCCGTCACCGGCACCGCGATCGCGCTGAGCGAGGTCCCCGACCCCGTGTTCAGCGGCGGCGTCCTCGGCGAGGGACTCGCCGTCGAGCCCTCCTCGGGCCGCTTCCTCGCCCCGGTCGGCGGCACCGTCACCTCCCTGCTCCCCTCGAAGCACGCGGTCGGCATCACCACCGAGGACGGGGCCGAGGTCCTGATCCACGTCGGGATCGACACCGTGAAGCTGAACGGCGAGCACTTCACCGCGCACATCGCCCAGGGCGACCGCGTCACGGCCGGCCAGCCGCTCCTGGACGTGGACCTGGACGGCGTCCGCGCCGCCGGGTACGCGCTCACCACCCCCGTCATCGTCCTCAACACCGGGGCGTACACGGTCGCCGACCTGGCCACCGGGCCGGTCGAGGCCGGTGCCCCCCTCGCCCTCATCCGTGAGAAGGAGCTCGCTCATGTCACTGCCTGACGGTTTCCTCTGGGGCGGCGCACTCGCCGCCAACCAGGTCGAAGGCGCCTGGAAGGAAGGCGGTCGCGGCCCCGCCGTCTCCGACGTCGCCGCCTACAAGCCCCACCTCGACCCCACCGAGTACGCCGCGTTCCACACCTGGACCAAGGAGGGCGTGGAGAAGGCGATCGCCGACCCCGACGACGCGGCCTACCCCAAGCGGCGCGGGATCGACTTCTACCACCGCTACCCCGAGGACCTGGCGCTCTTCGCGGAGATGGGCTTCAAGACCCTGCGGGTGTCGATCGCCTGGACCCGGCTCTTCCCGACCGGCGAGGAACAGGAGCCGAACGAGGAGGGCGTCGCCCACTACACGGCGATGTTCCGGGAGATGCGCCGCCTGGGCATCGAGCCGCTGGTCACGCTCTCGCACTACGACCCGCCGCTGCACCTGGCGCTGAAGAACAACTGCTGGGTCGAGCGCTCGACGATCGCGCTGTTCGAGCGGTTCGCGAAGGTGTGCTTCGAGCGCTTCGGGCCGTACGTGAAGCTGTGGCTGACGTTCAACGAGATCGACGGCATCCTCCGCCACCCGTTCACGTCCGGCGGCATCATCCCGGAGACGCTCACCGGCATGAGCGAGGAGCAGGCCTGCTACACGGCGCTGCACCACCAGTTCGTGGCGGGCGCCTCCGTGACCCGGATGCTGCGCGAGCTGGTCCCCGACGCGCGCATGGGCTGCATGCTGACGATGCTGACGACGTACCCGAACACCTGTCACCCCGAGGACGTGGCCGCCACCCAGCTCAAGGAGCGGATGCTGTACCTGTGCACGGACGTGCAGGCCGGCGGCGGCTATCCGCGCCTCGCGCTCAAGGCCCTCGAACGGCGGGGCGTCACGATCCCCTTCGAGGACGGCGACACGGAGCTGCTGGCCGCGCACCCTGCGGACTTCGTCTCCTTCTCGTACTACATGTCGATGACGGAGTCCGTACGGCCCGACGCCGAGCGCACGCCCGGCAACACGGTCCTCGGCGTGAAGAACCCGTTCCTCCCGTCCAGCGAGTGGGGCTGGCAGATCGACCCGGTGGGGCTGCGGATCTCCCTCATCGACCTGTACGACCGGTACGGCAAGCCGCTGTTCATCGTCGAGAACGGGCTCGGGATGCGGGACGAGCTCACCGAGGACGGCCGGGTCCACGACTCCTACCGGATCGACTACTTCCGGGCGCACTTCGCGGAGATGATCCGGGCCGTCGACGAGGGCGTGGAGCTGATGGGCTACACGAGCTGGGCCCCGATCGACCTGATCAGCGCGTCCACCTCGCAGATGTCGAAGCGGTACGGATTCGTCTACGTCGACCAGAATGACCTCGGCGAGGGCACCGGCCGCCGCATCCGCAAGGATTCCTTCGACTGGTACCGGAAGGTCATCGCCACCAACGGCGCCGACCTCAGCTGACCCGACGCCCCACACCGTCCGCTCGCCGACGGCCAGAACCACGAGGGAGTGCACCGTGCCACCCGACCCGGTCTACACGATCAAGAAGGTGCTCAACTCCAGCGTGGTCCTGGCCGTCGACGCGCTGGGCGTGGAGCGCGTCCTGCTCGGCAAGGGCATCGGCTACGGGCACAAGCCGGGCGAGGCCGTCCCGCCGGACGCCGCCGACCAGGTCTTCGTCGGGCTCGGCGACGCCGACCGGCAGGGGCTGCTGGAGCTCCTGTCGGCGATCCCGGCCGACTATCTGGAACTGACCCGTGAGGTCGTGGCGCTCGCCGCCGACGCCGGACTCGACCTCGACCCGCACGTCTACCTCGCCCTGACCGACCACCTCCACTTCGCCGTCGTCCGGTCCCGGCAGGGGATGCGGGTGGTGAACCGCTTCTCCTGGGAGATGCGGACGCTCTATCCGCGCCAGTGGGCGATCGGCCTGCGCACGGTGGCGCTGCTGCGTGAGCGCCTGGGCGCCGAGCTGCCCGAGGACGAGGCGGCGAACGTGGCCTTCCACCTGGTGAACGCGGACTCGTCCGCCGGGCACGCCGACCCGATGCAGGTCGTCTCCTTCATCAGCTCCGTGCTCCAGATCGTCACCCACACCACCGCCGCCCACTTCGAGCAGGACGACCTCAACCGCTCCCGTTTCGTCTCGCACCTCCAGTACTTCGCCGAGCGCCTCTTCTCCGGGCGGCTCCTGACCAGCCCCGACGACTTCCTCCACCAGCAGCTCGCCGCGCGCTACCCGCGCGCGATGGGCGCGGCGGACCGGGTGGCGAAGTACGTGGAACAGACGTACGGGGTGACGCTGCCGAAGGAGGAGGTCGCGTACGTCGCCCTGCACGTGGCCCGGGTCGCCCCGGAGTAGCCGGAGCGGCCCCGCACCGGCCCCCGGCCCTCACACCCCCGGGGCCGCCGTGACCACCCCGGCCGCGATGCCGGCGCTGAGCGCCGCGTAGTCGTCGGCGTTCTGGGCCGCGTAGCGCAGGGCGAAGTCGGCGATGCCCCGGTCGAAGACGTCGGAGGAGCCGAGGTACGCGGCGATGGCGACGCGGTCGCCGGAGCGGGCGTGGGCGCGGGCGAGGGCCCGCCCGCACAGCCGCGCGTACTGGCGGAGCACGGCCGGGGACATGGTCTCGACCTCGGCGGAGCCCTTCATGTCGCGCAACTGGCGCCAGTAGAAGTGACGTTGCTCGGGCCCGGTCATCCAGCCGAGGAAGATGTCGCTGGCGGCCTGGGTGAGGCGCTGTCCGCAGACGACCCGGCGGCCCTGGTGGGTGAAGACGCTGGGGACGAGGTACTGCTCCAGGACCGAGGGCCCGGCCTCCTTGATCTGGAGGAAGAGCGGGTCGGTGTCGTCGCGGCCCTCCAGGAGGAGGATGAAGCAGCGGGTGCCGACGCTGCCGACGCCGACGACCTTGCGGGCGGTGTCGACGTAGCGGAAGCGGTCGAGGAGCATCCGGCGCTCCTCGGAGAGCGAGCTGCGGTAGTCGCTGAAGATCTTCCCGATGGTGACCCGGTCGACGTCGGTGACGCGTTCGAGCAGCGGCGGGTCCTCGACGATGTGCCGCCCGGTCTCGTCCTTCCGGGTGAGTTTGCCGAAGGCCTGGAGGCTGGTGCGGCGGCGGGCGTGGGCGAGCCGCTGCTCCAGGCGCTTGCGGTCGGCGGCACGGCTGACGAGGGAGGCGACGTCCTCGGCGGAGATCCGCTCGTACCAGACGTCGAGTTCGCCGAGCCCGGCGAGGCGGCGCATGGCGGCGCGGTAACCCTCGGCGGAGACCTGGGCGGCGCGGTGGGCCTTGGCCTTGGTGGTGCCGTTCTGGAGGGCGGCGACGGCGATGGAGGCGGCGAGCCGCTTCACGTCCCACTCGAAGGGGCCGGGCAGCGTCTCGTCGAAGTCGTTCACGTCGAAGAGGAGCGTCCGTTCGGGTGAGGCGAACACGCCGAAGTTCAGCAGGTGGGCGTCGCCGCAGAGCTGGACGGTGAGTCCGGTGTGGCGCTGGGCGGCGAGGTCGGCGGCCATGACGGCGGCGGCGCCGCGCAGGAAGGCGAAGGGGGAGACGGCCATGCGGCCGTAGCGGATCGGGACGAGTTCGGGGACCCGGTCGAGGGACTGGCGTTCCAGGACGCCCAGCGGGTCGGGACGCTGCGAGGAGGGTATCCAGCGGCCGTGCGAGGAGCGGGGGACGCGCTTGCGCGCGGCCCGGCCTCTCTCGGCCCGTTCGGAGGGTGTCGTCATCCGGCCTCACCCGCTTCTTCCAGCGTCGCTGCCTCCGCTGTTCCGTTGCGATCCATTACAAATCGGGACACCCGATTCGGCCACTCTCGGCGAACGGACTTCCAGAATGGTTTAGACCAATGATAGGAATTGCTCACCCACGCGGTTCGCACGCTCACGCCGAGCAATCGTCGAACCATGCATGACAGAGAGGGTCCGTGACATGGCCGAGCCCGTTTCCGAGCCCGGAGCGAGGGCG
Source organism: Streptomyces sp. NPDC042100 (assembly GCF_055582325.1). NCBI lineage: Bacteria > Bacillati > Actinomycetota > Actinomycetes > Kitasatosporales > Streptomycetaceae > Streptomyces > Streptomyces sp. NPDC042100. The sequence goes on along the minus strand of NZ_JBVJDK010000007.1, from coordinate 374,502 downwards.
GCGCTGCCGCTCTACCTCCGGGTCGCCGCAGTACTTCGGGACGACCTCATCCAGCGCCGCATCGCCCCCGGCAGCCGGCTGCCGTCCGAACGCCACCTCGCCCACCGCTTCCACGTCAACCGGCAGACGGTGCGCGGCGCGCTCCAGCTGCTGCGGGACGAGCGGCTCGTGGTCACCGACCGGCGGGGCACCTTCGCCGCCTCGGCGGACCACGAGCAGCGGGGGCCGGGCCCGACGGCCCCGCGGCGCTCCTTCCCCGGGGGCCCCCGGGCGGCCGACGCGCTGGTGCGCGCCGCGCTGTCCTGGGAGGCACCGCCGGGGGCGCTCGCCGCGCGGCTTTCGCTGGCGCCCGGGGAGCCGACGCTGGTGCACCGGCACGCGGTGCTGACCCCTTCGGGGGTCTCGCTCCAGCGGTCGGTGTCCTGGTTCTCCCGCCCCGCGCTCCTGGAGATCCCGCAGCTGGCCCGCTACCGGCGCGGCGCCGAGCACTCTCGGCAGCGGCCCGACCTGCGGCTGCTCTACCACTGGATGCACCACGCGGGGCTGCGCACCACGCACCGGGAGTCGGTCGGGGTGCCGCAGGACACCGCCGGCCACCCGGCGGACCGCATGTCCGCCGGGGCGGCACGGCTGAGCGTCCACCGGGTGGTGAGCGACCAGCACGGGCACGCGCTGGAGGTCACCGACATCGACGTGGCGGCCCGGACGGGCTCCTGGACCTACGAGTTCAGCGGCTGACACCCGGCCGGCGGGGCCCGTCCACCCCGCCCGCCCGGCAGCCCGGCCGCACCCGTCCGTGGCCCGTCCCGCCAGGCCCCGTCAGACGATGCCCTCCGCGATCTCCGCCTCCTCGCGGGCGTTGCCGTAGGCCGCGGGGGTCCCGTACGAGCGGCGGGCGACGTACCACCAGACGCTGGCGAGCACGAGCACCACGGCCAGCGCGATGACCGCGTAGTTCATGCTGTCGACGGTCACCGGCGACTTCTGCGGCAGGCAGAAGAGCACGGTCACGCCGGCCACCCAGACCACCGCGATCCAGCCGATCGGCTTGCTCCACCGGCCCAGGTTCCACGGGCCGGGGACGAAGTCGCGCCCCTTGCGCAGCCGCAGGTAGATCGGGATGGCGTAGGCGGGCGTGATGCCGATGACGTTGATGGCGGTGACCGCCCCGTACGCGGTGGCGGAGTACAGCGACGGCAGGGCGAGGACCGCCGCGACCGCGACGGACAGCCAGACGGCCGGCACCGGGGTCTGGGTGCGGCTGCTGACCCGGCGCCAGAGCGCGGAGCCCGGCAGCGCGTTGTCGCGGCTGAAGGCGAAGACCATGCGGCTGGCGGCGGCGACCTCCGCGTTGCCGCAGAAGAGCTGGGCGACGATCACCACGAGCAGCAGCGCCTTGGCGCCGCCTTCGCCGAGCGCGTCAAGCAGAATCTGGGCGGGCGGCACGCCGGTCGCGCTGTTCTGGGTGCCCACGTAGTCCTGGATGGCGAAGGTCAGCCCGGCGAGCAGGGCGAAACCGGCGATCCAGGAGGCCCAGATGGCGCGGACGATTCCCTTGGCGGCGGTCACCGAGGCGTTCGCGGTCTCCTCCGAGAGGTGGGCGGAGGCGTCGTAGCCGGAGAAGGTGTACTGCGCGAGGAGCAGCCCGATCGCGGCGACGTAGAGCGGGTTGGCCCAGCCGGTGTCGTTCACGAACTCGGTGAAGACGAAGGTGGCGGACTGGTGGTGGTCGGGCACGATCGCCAGCGCGCCGACGATGAGGGCGACGCCGCCGAGGTGCCACCAGACGCTGATCGAGTTGAGCACGCTGACCAGGCGGACGCCGTAGAGGTTGAGCACGGCGTGGACCAGCAGGATCACCAGGAAGATCAGGAAGGTGGAGCCGGCGGTGGGGGCGATGCCCCACTGGAGGTTCAGGAAGGCGCCGGTGAACAGGGCGGCGCCGTAGTCGATGCCCGCGATGGCGCCGAGCAGACCGAGCAGATTCAGCCAGCCGGTGTACCAGCCCCAGCGGCGTCCGCCGAGCCGGTCCGCCATGTAGTAGAGCGCCCCGGAGGTGGGGTAGGCGCTGGTGACCTCGGCGAGGGCGAGACCGACGCACAGCACGAAGAGCCCGACACCAGCCCAGCCCCACAGCATGACGGCGGGGCCGCCGGTGCCGAGGCCGAAGCCGTACAGGGTCATGCAGCCGGAGAGCACGGAGATGACCGAGAAGCTGATGGCGAAGTTGCCGAAGCCGCCCATCCGGCGGGCGAGGACCGGCTGGTAGCCGAGCTCTCTGAGCCTCGCCTCCTCGGCGTCCTGCGCCGGTGGCGGCTTGCGTATCGCGTCGGTGGGGGCGGTGCGGGACATGCGTTCCTCCGGGGACGGGACGTACGGGGGTGTTGGTGGGGGGGGAGACGCGCGGCGGCCGGTCAGGCGCCCGGCCGGGACTCCGGGGCGCCGAGGCAGCGGGCCCTGGCCCGCAGGAAGACCTCCTCGGCGGGCCCGCGTTCGTCGGGGACGGGCGTGCGGTACGCCCAGGGCTGCGGGGTCCAGTACGGGCCGAGCGCCTCGAACACCCGGGCCCCGTCGGCGAACTTGAGCGCGCCGTACAGGGCATGGGCCAGGTGGTTGAGGTCGAGCAGGCTGGCCTCCTCGGTGGCGCTGAAGAGGAACCAGGTGTCCATGGCCCGGCGGGCGTCGCGGACCGCGTCCTCGGCGACCCAGTGCAGGTCGAGGGCGCGCTCGTGGCCGCGGTCGCGCCGGTAGCGCTCGACGCGCACGTACAGCGGGAGGGCGTGCAGCGCGGAGCCGACGGGGGCGGAGGAGGAGGCCCACTGGGCGTAGTTGACGGCCTCGGAGAGCGGTCCGGGCCGCCGGGCGTAGACGAACTGGAGCATCCGGTGGTGCGCCTCCCGGTTGTACGGGTCGCGCTTCTCGGCCTCGGCGAGCAGTCCCCAGGGGCCGGGCGGCAGCATGGGCGCGGGCGGCGGGAGCCGGTGCTCGGCCATGCTCTGCCGGGTGTCGAGCAGGGAGAGGGCGAGCCGGCCGACCCAGGGCACCGGGTCGGCGGGGGCCCGCTCGACGGCCTCCCGGCAGGCGGTCCAGGCCTCCTGCCAGAGCTCGCGGGTCCGGGCGTGGGCGGCGCGGTGGGCGCGGACGGCGCGCTCGACGGCGACGCGGGAGTGCATGACGGCGGCGGCGATGGAGTCGGGCTGCTCGGCGCGCCAGGCGGCGACGACGTCGGTGCCGGCGGCGACGGCGGCGAGGACCTGGGTGCGGCGGGTCCAGCCCGGCCAGCCGGCGGTCTCGTCGAGGAGCCGGGCCATGGCCACCCAGCGGCCGGTGCGCAGGTCCTGGACGGCACCCCGTAAGGCGTGGTCGTGGCCCGCCGGGTGGTAGACGGGCCGGAAGCCCTGTGCGGCCATCAGGGGGCCGTACGGGGGGTGGGGGACGCCGGGTGGCGGGTGGGAGACATCATTCCTCGGTGAGGTGGGTGGAGGGGCTGGTCGGTCCCCTTGGCCATCCCGGCCGTTGATCGGCGATCACTATAGAGGTCGCTGGACGTGACCGGTCCACTTTCATCTGTGACCGTAACTATCAAGCCAGCGACTGAATTTGACTTTATGTCAGTGGTGTTTCGGAAACTGACGGGCTCTCCCCGTACGTCTTGACGGGGCGTCCCCGCTGCATCAGGCTGACCGGTTCCACGATCAAGGATCCCCACCCACCGCACAGCAGCAGGGAGTCGCGCGCATGACGGGCCCGGTACTCGCCGTCGACCAGGGCACGTCGGGCACCAAGGCGCTCGTCGTCTGCCCCGAACGCGGGGTGATCGGGACCGGCTTCGCCCCCGTGCACCCCCGCGCCCTGCCCGGCGGCCTGGTCGAGGTGGACCCCCGTGAGCTGTACGCCTCCGTCGTCGCGGCCGGCCGCACGGCGCTCGCCGAGGCCGGCGCGCCCGTCGTCGCGGTGGGCCTCGCCAACCAGGGCGAGACCGTCCTCGCCTGGGACCCGGCCACCGGGGAACCGCTCACCGACGCCCTCGTCTGGCAGGACCGCAGAGCCGCCGCACTCTGCTCCGAACTCGCCGCGCACGAACCGGAGTTGAAACGTATCACCGGCCTGCCGCTCGATCCCTACTTCGCCGCGCCCAAGATGGCCTGGATCCGCCGCAGCCTCACCGGGGCCGGAGTGGTCACCACGAGCGACTCCTGGCTCGCGCACCGGCTCACGGGCGCCTTCGTCACCGACACGGCCACCGCGGGGCGCACCGGGCTGCTCGACCTGGACACCGCCGCCTGGTCCGGGGCCGCGCTCGACACCTACGGCCTCGGCGGGGAACGTCTGCCGCGCGTGGTGGACTGCGACACGCCGGTCGGCACCACCACCGCCTTCGGACCACCGCTCCCGCTGACCGGGCTCCTCGTCGACCAGCAGGCGGCCCTGCTCGCCCAGCACGTCACCGAGCCCGGCACCGCCAAATGCACGTACGGCACGGGGGCGTTCCTGCTCGCCCAGACCGGCGGCGCGCCGCGCCGGGGCGACTCCGGCCTGGTGTCCTGCGTCGCCTGGCGGCTGCGCGGGCGCACCAGCTACTGCCTGGACGGGCAGGTCTTCACGGCCGCCTCCGCCGTCCGCTGGCTCACCGGGCTCGGCGTGATCACGGGAGCCGCCGACCTCGACCCCGTCGGCGGCTCGGTGCCCGACACGGGCGGCGTCACCTTCGTCCCCGCGCTCGCCGGACTCGCCGCCCCCTGGTGGCGCGGCGAGGTGCGCGGCTCGCTCACCGGACTCGGCCTCGACACCGGCCCCGGGCACCTGGTCCGGGCGCTGTGCGAGGGGATCGCGGCGCAGGTGGTGGAGCTCGCCGGGGCCGCGGCGGCCGACCTCGGCGCCCCGCTGACCGCGCTGCGGGTGGACGGCGGGCTGACCCGCTCGGCGCTGCTGATGCAGACGCAGGCCGACCTGCTCCAGCGGCCCGTCGAGGTCTCCGCGCTCCCCGACGCCACGGCGCTCGGCGTGGCGGCGGTCGCCCGCCTCGGCCACTCCCCCGGACTCGCCGTCCACGAGGCCGTACCGGAATGGAAGCCGTCCGCCGTGTACGAGCCCCGCATCCCGCCCGCCGAGGCGGCGGAGCGCCTGGCCCGCTTCCGCACCGCCGTGGACGGGCTGCTCGCGGGCGGGGCCGCGCGGGGCACGGCCCCCGGAGCGCCCCTCGGGGTGACCGCCCCGTGAGCGTCACCCGTCGCGGGGCCCTGCCGGACAGCGCGGCGCCGGGCGGCGCGTACGACGTCGCCGTCGTCGGCGCGGGGGTGGTCGGCTGCGCGATCGCGCGGGAGCTGGCCAGGTACCCCTCCCTGCGGGTCGCGCTCGTGGAGGCCGCCGGGGACGTCGGCGAGGGCAGCTCCAAGGCGAACACGGCCATCCTGCACACCGGCTTCGACGCCGTCCCGGGCTCCCTGGAGGCCCGGCTGGTCCGCGAGGGCTCCCGTCTCCTGGCCGCGTACGCCCGGGAGACCGGCATCCCGGTCGAGCCCGTCGGCGCGCTGCTGGTCGCCTGGGACGAGGAGCAGTCCGCCGCGCTCCCCGGGCTCGCCGCCAAGGCCGCGCGCAACGGGCACCACGGCACCCGGCTCGTCGGCGCCGCCGAACTCCGCGCGCTCGAACCCCACCTGGGCCCCGGGGCGCTCGGCGCGCTCGCGGTGCCCGGCGAGTCGGTCGTCTGCCCCTGGACCACGCCGCTCGCCTACGCCACCCAGGCCGTGCGCTCCGGGGCCGACCTGCACCTGGACTGCCCGGTCGAGAAGGTGCGGCCCGGCGGCCCCGGGGCGCCGCACCGGCTGATCACCCGGCGCGGCGTCCTGCGCGCCCGCTACCTGGTCAACGCCTGCGGCCTGTACGCCGACGCGTTCGACGCGCTGGTCGGGCGGTACGACTTCACCGTCACCCCTCGGCGCGGACAGCTCCTCGTCTTCGACAAGTTCGCGCGCGGGCTCCTCCGGCACATCCTGCTGCCGGTGCCCGGCGCCCTCGGCAAGGGCGTGCTCATCGCCCCGACCGTGTACGGCAACGTGATGCTCGGCCCGACCGCCGAGGACCTGGACGACAAGACCGCGACCGGCTCCACGGCGGAGGGCCTCGCCGGACTGCGCGCCCAGGGGCGGCGGATCCTGCCCGCGCTGCTGGACGAGGAGGTCACCGCCGTCTACGCGGGGCTGCGGGCCGCCACCGGCGCCGAGGACTACCGGATCGCCGCCCACCCGGAGCTGCGCTACGTCACCGTGGGCGGGATCCGCTCCACCGGGCTCACCGCCTCCCTCGCCCTCGGCCGGCACACCGTGGAGCTCCTCGCCGGCGCGGGCCTGGACCTCGGGCCCGAACGGCCCCTCGCCCCGGTGGCGATGCCGAACCTGGGCGAGGCGTTCCCCCGCCCGTACCGGGACGCCGCGCGCATCGCCCGCGACCCCGCGTACGGCGAGATCGTCTGCCACTGCGAGCGGGTCACCCGGGGCGAGATCCGCGACGCGCTCGCCTCGCCCGTGCCGCCCGCCTCGCTCGACGGACTGCGGCGCAGGACCCGTGCGCGCGGCGGCCGCTGCCAGGGCTTCTCGTGCGGGGCCGCCGTACGGGCGCTGTTCGAGGAGGGCACGGCGTGACGGACGCGGCATCGGCATCGGCATCGGCATCGGCATCGGCATCGGCATCGGCATCGGCGGCACTGGACCGTACGGTGGACGTCCTCGTCGTGGGCGGCGGCCCGGCCGGACTGGCCGCGGCGGCCCGGCTCGCCGCCGGGGGCGCGGGCCGCGTCGAGGTCCTGGAGCGGGAACCGGTCGCGGGCGGCGTGCCGCGCCACTGCGCGCGCGGCGGCTTCGGGCCGTTCACCGGCCCCGGGTACGCCCGGCGGGCGGTGCGCGCCGCCGTACGGGCCGGGGCCGCCGTCAGGACCGGGGTGAGCGCGACGGACTGGGCCGGTCCGCTGACCCTGGAGGTCACGGCGCCGACCGGCCTCGAACGGATCACCGCGCGGGCGGTGGTCCTCGCCACCGGCGCGCGCGAACGCCCGCGCAGCGCCCGCCTGGTGCCGGGCAGCCGGCCGGCGGGGGTGTTCAGCACCGGCGAGCTCCAGCAGTCCGTCGAGCTGTTCGGGCTGCGCCGGGAGCGGATCGGACGGCGGGCCGTCGTCGTCGGCTCCGAGCCGGTCGCCCGGCACGCCGTGCGGACCCTGCGGCGGGCCGGGGTGAGCGTGGTGGCCGTCGTCGCGGACCGCCCGCGCGGGCCGCGCCTGCCGCCGCCGGTGCTGCGCGGGGCGACCGTGGTCGAACTGGTGGGCCGGGGGCGCCTCTCGGGCGTCGTGGTGCGGGCCGCCGACGGGCGCACCGCGCTGCTGCGCTGCGACACGGTCGTCTTCACCGGCGACTGGCTCCCCGACCACGAACTGGCCCGTTCCGGCGGTGTCCCGCTCGACCCGGCCACCCGGGGCCCGGCCGTCGACGCCGCCTTCCGCACGCCGGTGCCGGACGTCTTCGCGGTGGGCAACCTGCTGCGCGGGGTGGAACCGGCGGTGGTGGCGGCCGCCGAGGGCCGCGCGGTCGCCGCCGCCGTCCTCGACCGGCTCGCGGGCGCGCCCTGGCCGGGCCCCGGGGTCGCGCTCGTCCCGGCGGGCGGCGTGCGCTGGGCCTCCCCCGGCCGCCTCACCGGAGCCCCGGCCCCCGCCGTCGCCGTGCCGCTGCTGCTGCGCCCGGCCGAGCGCCTGTTCCGGCCGCTGCTGACGGTGGTCCAGGACGACCGGGTGCTGTACGAGGGGCGGCTGGCGGGGCCGGTGGACCCGCACCGTTCGGTGCGCCCGCCCACCGGCTGGACGGCGGACGTGGACCCGGCCGGCGGCCCGGTGCTGCTGCGGCTCGACAGGCCGTAGCCCCGCGCGGGACGCCGCCGTCACCCCGCGCGGGATACCGCCGGGGCGCCGAATCCGCCACACTGGGCGCTATGTCCGACAAGCGCAGTGCCGGTCTCCTCCTCTACCGCAGGACCCCCGACGGCGGTACGGAGGTGCTCATCGGCCATATGGGCGGCCCGTTCTGGGCCGGGCGGTCCACGGGCGCGTGGTCGATCCCGAAGGGCGAGTACGGGCCCGAGGAACCGCCCCTGGACGCCGCGCACCGCGAGTTCGAGGAGGAGCTGGGGCTCCGGGCGCCGGACGGGGAGCGGGTGCCGCTCGGCGAGTCCCGGCAGGCGAACGGAAAGACCGTCGTGGCGTGGGCCGTCGAGGCCGACCTGGACCCGGAGCGCGTGGTGCCGGGCACGTTCACCATGGAGTGGCCGCGCGGCTCGGGCACGGTGCGGGAGTTCCCCGAGATCGACCGGGTCGGCTGGTTCGCCCCCGAGGCGGCGGCGCCGCTGCTGGTGACCGGTCAGCAGGCCTTCCTGGAGCGGCTGGCGGAGCACCTCGGCGGGCCAGGGGCCTGATTGTCAGACCCGTGAGAGAGGGTGGTGGGACGACCGCCGCATCTCGAGAGGGAGCCCGACATGACGACGATCACCGGCCGTGAGCGCGCCGCCGCCCAGGCGTACCTGCGCCTGCTCGAATCCACCCAGGCGGTCCTCGCCGATCCGCGCCTCGAACCGTTCGCGGCGGCGATGCTGACGCATCCGATGGCCGAGGCGGACGAGGCGCTGCGCGCGGCGGGCTTCACGGGGAACGAGGCGGAGCTGCTCCATCTGGTGGCGGCCCTGCGGGCGTCCCCCGCCGTGGAGCGGGGCAGGCCCGTGTGACCCGGCGGGGCCGGGGCCCCGTCCGGGCCCCGGCCCCGCCGGGTCTCAGCGTCCGCGCGCGTCGCCCCGCCGCTCGGTCCGGCCCTGCGGCTCCGGTGCGTCACCGGGGGCGGCGGACGCGGGGGCGTCCGCCGGGTCCTGACGGCCGGGGCGGCGGCCGAGGAGCTCGGCGAGGCCTCGGCGGGTGGCGGCGACCACCACGCGGTCGCCGGGGCCGAGGAGGTCGCCGGGCGGGAGCTGCCAGACCAGACCGTAGCCGGAGCGGTGCGCGGGCACGCCCGCCGCGCCGCGCGCGATGACCCGCCAGGACCCGGGCCGGAAGGCCTCGGCGACCGTGCGGCCCTCCAGGAGGGGGTGGTCGGTGACGTCGAGCGCGGCGAAGAGCAGCACCCGGCGCTCCACGGGGATCGCACCCAGGACCTGGCGCCCCATCATCGCCCCGGCGAAGGCCGGCGCCGACAGGTGGGAGACGCTGCGGCTGCGGGTGAGGGCGTCGGGGTGGGCGGCGCGCAGGGTGCGGTAGACGGCGGTGGCGAAGTCGTCGTCGTAGAGGCGCAGCGCGACCCGGAGTCCGGGGCTGATCGAGCGGGCGTGCAGGGCCGCCTCCAGGTTGGTGATGTCCACGCTGGTCAGGGCGAGCAGGGCGCGGGCCCGGTGGATGCGGGCGGCCTCCAGGACGCCCTCCTCGGTGACGTCGCCGATGACGGTCGGGACCCGCAGCCGGCGGGCCAGCGCGAGGCCGCGGGCCTCCGGGTCGGCCTCCACGCAGACCACCGGGATGTCCATCCGGCGCAGCCGGGCGAGGACCCGGGTGCCGACCTTGCCGAGGCCGAGCAGGACCACATGGCCGGAGAGGCCGCGGGGCGGGCGGCGCAGGGCGGTGGCGGAGCGGAAGGTACCGAGGGCTTCGAGGAGGGCGGCGACGAGGACGGGCAGCAGGAGCAGGCCGACGAATCCGGCGAGGATCTGGAGCAGCTGACGGCTGGTCGGCTCGCCGACGGCGGGGTCGCCGATGGCGAAGACGTCGAGCAGGGTGAGATAGGCGGCGTGCAGGGGGTGGTCGCCGGTGGCGAAGGTGGAGGCGAGGGCGAGGGCGAGGACGGCGGCGGCGACCCCCGCGAGGGACCAGCGCAGCCGCCGGGAGAAGAGCGAGCCGACCGGCAGGGTGGAGCCGCCGAACCAGCCGGTGGCCTGGGCGGGGCCCTCGTAGCTGACGGCCTCCAGGGCGACGATGCCGCGCCCGGTGGCGGCGGCGACGGCGGCGGCGTCGGGCAGCAGCCTCGGTCCCTGGTCGCCGCTGCACTCGGAGCCCTCGCTGCCGGCCGGGTCGCTGGCCGTCGCGGACAGCAGCGCCAGGGTGCACAGGCCGGGGTCGGCGACCTCGCCGGGCGCGGGCGGCGGGCGGTCCACGGCGTGCAGCAGCAGTCCGCCGGCCTGGACGACCTTCTTGCTCCCGGCGATGGCGGTGGCCGCCAGGGCGGGGGCGGCGGTGTCGGCGTCGGAGAGCACGGTGGTCGCCGCGTCGAGCTTCTCGGGGTCGAGGCCGGGTTCGGAGACGGCGGCGGCCTGGTCGAGGAGGGTGGCGAGGTGCTGTCCGAACTTGCGGTTGTAGAGCCGGATGACCAGGCGGAGCCTCGGGTTGAGGCGGCGGGCGGCGAGGGCGGCGCGAATGTTGCGCTCGTCGTCCTCGTGGACGAGGGCGAGCGCGGCGGCGCGCCGGACGCCCGCGTCAAGCAGGGCCTGGTCGTCGGCCTCGGCGGTCTCCACGACCCGGATCGGCCGGGGCGCCCCGGCGCCGCGCTGGTCACCGGCGGAGCCGGGGCCGCCCGAGCCGGGGCCGCCGGAGCCCCCGGTGCCGCCCGTGGAGCGGGTGACGGCGGCCGTGACCCGGCCGAAGAGGGCCGCGGCCCGCCCGGTGCGGGCGGCGGCGGGGCGGCTCGGGGCGTCGCCGGGCGCGGGGACGAGCAGGGTGACGCGCTCCCCGTACATCTCGTGCAGCTCCGCCGCGAGGCGGTGGGCCAGCACGTCGTCGCCGCAGACGATCATGTGCTCGGCGGGGGCGGCGTCGTCGGAGCCCGGCGGGGCAACGGGCCTGCTCTGGTTCGGGAATGAGGACACGTCACCAGGATGCCCTCCGCCTCGGACAGCCGGCCGTTCGCCCGTGCGGAGCAGTGTGCCGGGTGCCCGCCGACGGCGACGCGCCCACCCTCCGGCAGAGCCGCTACGCCGGTCGGCGCACTTCGCCCTGCGGGCTCCGCGCGCCCTTCCTAGGGTGGCTGAATGATCGTCACGCCAGCTGTCCGTCATGCCACCGCCGGTGCCGCGGTGCTGCTGCTCGTCCTGCCGGCCGCCACGGCCTCGGCGGCCGCCCCTGCCGCCGCCGGGACCCCCGCCGCCGCCCGCACGGCCCTCGGGGCGTCGGCGGCCGAGCCGATGCCCCCGGCACGGTCCTTCGTCGATCCGGCCCGGCTCGACCGTTCCGGTACGCAGGTGCAGCCGTTGCGGGGCGCGCCGGGGCTGCCGTCCGTGTCGGCGCTGTCGTGGGTGGTGGCGGACGCGGCCACCGGCGAGGTGCTGGCGGCCCGGGACGCGCACCGGCCGCTGCCGCCCGCGAGCACGCTGAAGACCCTGTTCGCGCTGACCGCGCTGCCCCGGCACGAGGCCGCCGAGCGGCACACGGTCAGCGACGAGGAGCTGACCGGCATCGGCGAGGGGAGCAGCCTCGTCGGGGTGAAGGAGGGATACACGTACAAGGTGTCGGACCTGTGGAACGGCGTCTTCCTCAGTTCCGGCAACGACGCGGTGCACGTCCTGGCGGCGATGAGCGGCGGCTGGGACGCGATGTCCCGCCTGATGCAGGAGAAGGCGCGGGCGCTGGGCGCGCGGGACACGCACGTGGTGTCGCCGGACGGCTACGACGCGCCGGGGCAGGTCTCCTCCGCGTACGACCTGGCGGTGTTCGGGCGGGCGGGGCTCCAGGACCCGCAGTTCACCCGCTACTGCTCGACGCGGTACGCGGACTTCCCGGCCGGCGGCTGGTCCTTCGGCATCGCCAACACGAACCGGCTGCTGACCGGCGCCGACGGGGTGGCCCGCTACCCGGGGCTCATCGGGATCAAGAACGGCTACACCAGCAACGCGGGCAACACGCTGGTGGTCGGGGCCCGGCGCGGGGCGCGCACGCTGGTCGTGTCGGTGATGAACCCACAGGGCGGCGGCGGTTTCGCGGTGTACGAGGAGGCCCGGGAGCTGCTCGACTGGGGCTTCGACGCGGCGGGCCGGGTGCAGCCGGTGGGCTCCCTGCTGCCCGCGAAGGCGCCGCGCGAGACGGTGCGGCGGGCCGTGCACACCACCGCGCGGGACGCCCTCCAGGCGGGCCCGGAGGCGCGGGAGGAGCCGCGCGGGGAGGCGGCTCCCTCGGGCCGGACCGCCGGGCTCCCGCTGGCCCTGGTCGGCTCGGCGCTGGGGGCGGCCCTGTCACTGTGGCTGTGGCGCCGGTTCGGGGCGCGCGGGAACTGAGCCCCGGACGAGGCGAGGCGCCAGGGCGGCGAGGACCGAGACGCCCGCGGCGAGCGTCAGGGTGCCGGTGAGGGAGCGGGGGGCGAGCGGTCCGGCGACCGCCGCCCCCACGGCGAAGCCGGTGATCTTCAGGCTGGCTCCGGTGGTGAAGATCTGGCCGCGCAGCCGGGCCGGCGCCTCCCGGTGGCGGATCGCGAACAGGGCGGTGAGCTGCGGACCTTCGCTGAATCCGGCGAGGAGCGCGGCGGCGACCAGGAGCCCGGGACGGCCCCCGGCGGCCAGGGCCGTCGCCGCCGCCTGGACGAGCGCCCCGGCCCGCAGCAGCGCGTCCGGGGCGAGCAGGGCGGGGAAGCGGGCCAGTACGGCGTTGGCCGCCAAGGCGGCGACGGCGGTGCAGGAGAGCAGCAGGGCCCCGCGCCCGGCCGCGCCGAGGACGCGCTCGCCGAGCAGCGGCAGGCACGCGGTGAGCATGCCCTGGGCCGCGCAGGACACCGCCGAGGCGAGCGTCGCCCCGGCCAGCGCGGGACGCCCGGCGATGGTCCGGACGCCCGTGGCGACCTCGCCGAGGACCGAGCGGGCCGCCGCGGCGGGTCCCCGCGCGGGCGGTTCCGGCGTCCCGCGCGGGCGGGCGGGCAGGGTCCACGCGGCGGGCAGGGCCGCCGCGATGAGCGCCAGGGAGACGACCACCGCCGCCGGGGCACCGAGGGTCTCCGCCACGCCGCCCGCCAGCGCCGGCCCGGCGAGGCTCGCCGCGCTGAACGTCAGGGCGTCCAGGGCGTTCGCCCGGGGCAGCCGGGCGGGCGGCAGGACGCGCGGGAGCTGGGAGGTCCACCCGCCCGACAGGGCCGGTCCGAGCAGCCCGGTCAGGACCGCGAAGGCGAGGGTGACGCCGAACGGCAGCCGGTCCAGTCCCGCGAGGACCGTGCCCAGCCCCGTCGCGTACAGGGCGAGGGCCACCGCCAGCAGGCGCCCGGGCCGGCCGGCCCGGTCGAGGAGCGCGCCGAGCACCGGCCCGCCGGCCGCGGCGGCGACGGTGACGCCCGCGAGCAGCGCCGCCGCCCGGCCCGCGGACCCGGACAGCGCGAACGCCGCCAGCATCAGCGCGGGCCCCGCCATCTCGTCGCCCGCGCGGGCCGCGACGGCGCCGGTGAGGTACCGGCCGAGTGAGTAGGGCTTCTTCACCGGCAGGACGGTACGGAGGTAACTCAAAACTGCGCAAGATGCGTTACAGTCCCGGCGTGTCTCCAGCCCAGCCGCCCGCCTGCACGGCCCCCGGCGCCCACCCCGCCCCCGGCCTCGACCCGCGCCCCCGCTCCGCCCCCTCCCCCGACGACCGCTCCGCCCGCCTCTCCGTGCTGACGGCGGCCCAGCGGACCGCCGCCCTGCTCAACGCCCTCGCGGGACCCCGGCCCGACCCGGCGGAGGTCGCCGGGGTCCTCCTCGCCCACGGCGAGAGGGGGCCGCTCGCCCTCACCGCGCGGGACGTCGACGGGCTGCGGGCGGCGGCCGGGCTGCTGCGGCCGGTGTTCGCCGCCGGGGACGTCGACGAGGCCGCGGCCCTGCTCAACGAGCTGCTGCGGGAGCACACCGGGCCGCTGCGGCTCACGTCCCACGGCGGCGGCTCGCCCTGGCACCCGCACCTCGACCCGGATGACGACTCCCCCTGGGACGGCTGGTTCCTCGCCTCGTCGTGCATGGCCCTGGCCGTCCTCGTCTGGGACCGGCAGCGCCCGCCCGGCGGGATCTGCGCCTCGGCCTCCTGCGAGAACGTCTTCCTCGCCCAGGGCAGCGGCCCTGAGCGGCGCTACTGCTCCCGCCGGTGCGCCACCCGCGAGCGGGTCGCCGCCCACCGCCGGGCCCGCTCCGGGCCGCGCCCGGGCACCCCGGCGTAGGGCGGGGCGGCTCAGCGGTCCGGCTCGTCCGGACGGGGCCGTTCGTCGCCCGTCAGGTGCCGGTGCGACCAGCGCAGCAGCAGACGCAGCCCGCACAGCAGGGTGGCCGCCCACGTCGCGGCGAAGGCCCAGATGAGGGGCGGCGACTCGGTGGCGACGGCGGCCGCGAAGAGGCCGAGGGCGGCGACGGCGAGCAGGGCGGTGGCGCCTCCGCTCAGGCGGCGGCCGAGCCGGGCGGGCCGGTCCCCGGCCAGCTCCCGCTCGATCTCGGCCAGGACGCGCCGCTCCTGGGGCGTGAGCCGTGTCTCGTCCATCGCCGGACACCTCCGGGCGGGCGCGGGTCACGGGCCGACAGGCCCGGCCGTCCGCGCGCCCTACCCGGCGCCTACCCCGCCCGCCCGCGCCGAACCGTCCCCGGGCGTCAGGACCGGGGCGGCGGGGCGGGGCCCGGCCAGGTAGTGCTCGGCGGCGTGGACCGCCTCGGGGGCGCCGCGCACCCCCATGAGGACGCAGAGGGTGTAGGCAGTGTCCTCCAAGCGCCGGCGGACCACGGCGTCGCCCGGCCTGACCAGGCTCGCGCGCTCCTGGGCGCGGTAGCTCCGCAGCAGCCGGTCGATGGTGGTGCGGTCGGGGAGCAGCATCCGTCCTCCTGGTTCGGCCGTGACCCCCCGGCCCCACCATCGTGGGGCCCGGCGCTCACCGACGCGACCCGCGGCGCGACGGTGCGTGACCGGGCCGGGGCCGGATCGGGGCCTGGCGAGGCGCCGTCGCGGGGACCTCGGTCGGGCGCCGGGGACGCGCGGGGGCGCCCCCGGAGCGGTGTGCCGGGTGATCCGGCGGGACCGTCAGCCCCAGTCGACGATCCGCATGGCCGCGCCGGCCGCCTCCCGGCCTCGACAGTGGGCGCGGTGGTGGGCGAGGACGGCCTCGATGTCCAGGTGGCGGCCGAACGCGGGCTGGGCGGCCAGCCGTTGGGCGTAGGCCCAGAGGGCGGGGTGGTCGGCGACGCGCTCCATGGCGGCGGCGTCGAGGTGCCAGCGGTGGACGGTGTCGAGCTGGACGAGGGTGACCCAGACGGTGACGTCGGCGGCGGTGGGCGCGTCGCCGAGGACGTACGGGGTACGGGCGAGCCGCCGTTCGAGGGAGCCGAGCGCGGCGAAGAGGACGGTGAGCGGATCGCGGTGGGCGGCCTGGTCGTCGAGTCCGAGTTCGCCGGCGCGCTGGGCGGCGGCGTGGACGCTGCGCGCGCACAGGTCGGCGACGGCGCCGATCTCGTCCTGGCGGCCTTCGGGGAGGAGTTCGGGTCCGTCGCCCCGGAAGCGGAGGGCGAGGTCGCGCAGGATGTCGGGGACGTGGGTGGAGACGATCCGGCCGGTCCACGCGTCGCTGAGGACGGGTGCGGCGGCGGGTCCGGCGTACTGGTGGGCGCTGGCCTCGTACAGCGGGCGCAGGGCGGCGTAGCCGCCGTCGGCGGTGTCGGGCGTGGCGGGCAGGACGGTCAGCGGGAGCGCCTCGTCGAGGCCGAGCAGGCTGTGGGTGACGGCGAGGCCCAGACAGCCGGGGTCGGCGGGGGCGAGGTGGAGGCGGTAGCGGCGCGGGACGGCGTAGTGGCCGCTGCGCACGTCGCGCCCGATCCGGCCGCGGAAGGCGGGGGCGGCGGTGGCGGGGACGATCGAGGGGACGACGGAGGGGAGGCCCTCGGGCCGGACCACGGCGGGGGCGGGTGCGGTGGTGCGGGTGACACGGGTGACGGACATGCTTCTCCCTGGGGTGCTCGGTGCTGGGTCGCGGGGCGCACGACGGCGTCGGCGCGCGCCGGAGGCAGCAGAGATACGGGTGAGGAGTGCGGGTGCGGACGCGGGTGGGGGCGGGCTCCGCGGGGCGCGGAGCGGTGACCGGTGCGGGCCGCGGTGGGGGCGGGACCGGAGGGCCGGGCGGGGGCGGGGCTGGGGCCGTTCCGCCGTACGGGCGCTACGCCGCGCTGCACACCCGCTGCAGGTCGATGTGGCGGCGCGAGGTGAGCGGCAGGGAGCGCGGCAGGCGGAGGAGGTGCGCCCTGTCCGCCGCGTCCGTGGCTCCCATGGTTCCCTACCTGTTCGCTCGGTTTCCCGTTCACGAGTGTGGGATCGTCCACGCCCCCCGTCAAGGGTGCGGAATAATGCGCGTATGCGCATTTCAGCCAGGGCCGATTACGCGGTGCGGGCCGCCCTCCAGCTCGCCGCGGCCCAGGACACCGGGCCGCTGAAGGCCGAGGCCATCGCCGACTGCCAGGGGATCTCCCACAAGTTCCTGGAGGGCATCCTCGGCGACATGCGCAAGGGCGGCCTGGTGCAGAGCCAGCGCGGCGGCAACGGCGGCTACTGGCTGGCGAAGCCCGCCGCGGAGATCTCGGTCGCCGATGTGATCCGCTGCGTGGAGGGCCCGCTGGTCTCGGTGCGCGGGGTGCGCCCGCCGGAGCTCACGTACACCGGTCCGGCCGAGTCGCTGCTGACGCTGTGGGTGGCGCTGCGGGCGAACGTGCGGAACGTGCTCGACGGGGTGTCGCTGGCGGAGCTGGCCTCGGCGAAGCTGCCGCCCGATGTCGTGGCGCTGGCCGAGGACCCGGACGCCTGGACCAATCCGTAACCGTCCGACGGCATCCGTCTCCGCTGGTCGGGAGCGTCCCGTACCACCTTTCAAGATGTCATTGTCCGTCATGCGGACGCCTCTTGGGGCTCGGGGCACCCCTCTGCCACTATCCCTACTATTCCAGTGGGGATACTAGGGATCATGTGAGGTGACGTGAGAACGCCGAAGAAGTCCGCGATACGGCCCACCTCCGCGCCGGCCGACCGCCCGGCCGACGACGAGATCTGGCCCCGCGTCACCAGGGAGCTCGCCGACGACCTCGCCGTCGACGCCCTGTCCCGGGACCGCGCGGGCAAGGCCCCCTTCGACGAGGTGGCCCGGCTCCAGGAGGCCGGACTGCCCGCCCTGCTCACCGCGCCGGGACCGAGCGGCCGGGGCGCCGACTGGCGGTCCGCCTGCGGGGTGATCCGGGAGATCTCCGCCGCCGACGGCTCGATCGGCGAACTCCTCGCCCACCACTGCGTGCTGTCCTGGACCTCGCGGTTCCTCGGCCCCGCCGCCGGGCCGCTCGACCTCGACACCCGCACCGCCGAGGAGCGCTGGCTGCTCGCCGGCGCGGTGGAGCCGCCCCGCGCCGACACGGCGCCCGCCGCGCTCACCCTGACCCCGGCCGGCGGCGGCGCCTACGTCCTCGACGGGCGGCGCGCCTACGCCTCCGCCGTCACCGTCGCCGACCGGCTGGTCGTGGGCGCCCGCTGTACGGAGACGGGCGACCTGCTGGTCGTCCTGGTCGACCCCGCCCACCCGGCCGTCTTCACCGACGCGGGCCCCGAGCGGGTCGGCCAGCGCCTCGCGGGCGCCGGCACGGTCACCTTCGACCAGGTCCCGGTCACGGCGGCACAGGTGCTCGGCGCGCTCCCCCAGGACGAGCACGCCGTCGCCCCGTACTCGACCCTGGCGCCGCTCGCCCTGCGGCTGCTCCTCGTCCAGGTCGGGCTCGGGATCGCCGAGGGCGCGCTCGCCGAGGCCCGCGACATCAGCCGCGCCACCCAGGCGGCGCCGCCGCCCGTCGCCCGGGGCCGGGCCGCGTTCGCGGCGGACTTCCCGGCCGGGCGCGCGGGAGACCTCGCCCTCGCCCGCCCGGCCGGACGCGCGGGCGGCCGGACCTCGGCCGCCCTCCCGGTCCCGGGACTCACCGGCTACCTCGACGGCGGCCCCGGCGACGACCCGTACCTCCTCCTCGCCTACGGGGAGCTGGCGACGGCCGCGCACGCCGCCGCCGCGGTGGTCGAACGGGCCACCGACGCCCTCGCCCACGGCCTGGCCGAGGAACGCGCCCTCGGTGTCGAGGACCTCGCCGACATCGCCGTGCTGGTCGCGGCGGCGGAGACGGTCACCAACCGGGCCGCCGTCGACATCACCACCCGCATCCTGGAACTGGTCGACCCGGCGACCGCGGCCCGCCCGCACGCCGCCGGCCAGGGCTTCGACCGCTTCTGGCGCAACGTCCGGGCCCTCACCGCCCCGGTCTCCCCGGACCACCGCCTCCGCGACATCGGCGACCACTACCTCAACGGCACCCACGCCCGCCTCACCCTGCTGGCCTAAGGGGCGGCGGAACGGTTCCGCCCGGGCCGGATCGCACCGGGCGCCCCGGCCGTGATCCGCGCGGGAAGGGTCTTAGGCTCGGCCTACCGGCACGGCCGGCGCGCGCGGCCCCATCAGGGCCGGTCGGCACGTCGGCCAGGGACCAACGGCCCTCTTCCGGGGCGGCCGATGGGCCCAAGCTGGAGACACGAGGGCCGGCGTCCCGGCCGGCCCCACGCCGAGCCGACGGAGGCAGCCTGATGAGTCGTGAGATCGTCGCGGGAGTGGACGGTTCCCCCGAGAGCCTGGCCGCGGCGGACTGGGCCGCGCGGGAGGCGGAGCACCGGGAGCTGCCGCTCCGGATCGTCCACGCCTGGCGCTGGGAACCGCTCGACCTGCCGCTCCTCCAGGACCCGGCCACCCAGCAGCAGGCGGCGCAGGACGTGCTCCGCGAGGCCGAGGCCAGAGTCCGCGAACGCCACCCGGGCCTTCCGCTCACCGCGCGGATCGTCGGCGACACCCCGGTCGCGGCGCTGCTCGACACCGCGCTGGACGCCGATCTCCTCGTCATCGGCTCGCGCGGATACGGCGCCGTCACCGGCTATCTCCTCGGCTCGTACGGGCAGCAGATCATCGCCGCCGCCCGGTGCCCCGTCGTCGCGGTCCGCTCCCGCGACGGCGCCTCGGCCGAGCCGCCCGCCGGAGAGGTGCTGGTCGGCCAGCAGGGCAGCCCCGAGGACAGCGCGCCCGCGCTGCGCTTCGCCTTCGAGACCGCCGCCGCGCGCGGGGCGGGCGTCCGGGCCGTGCGGGCCTGGAGCCTGCCGCCGCTCCTCGCGTACAGCCCGAGCTCGCTCGCCCTCGCCGACGAGGCCGGCGGTCTCGTCCCGTACGAGGAGAAGGCGCTGCGCGAGGCGCTCGCCCCGTGGCGGCAGCGGTACCCGGACGTCCCGGTGACCGAGCACGTCGAGCTGGGCAGCGCCGGCCAGGTGCTGCTGTCCGGTGCGGGCTCCGCCCAGCTGCTCGTCGTCGGACGGCGGGCCAGGCGCGGGGCGCTCGGCTCCCGGATCGGCTCCGTGGCGCACGCGGCGCTGCACCTCGCGCCCTGCCCCGTCGCAGTGGTCCCGCACGAGGTTGACGCACAGGATTGACGAAGGAGTGTCGCGCTGTCCGGGGCCGGAAAGTGATAGGCCCGTCGCCCCGGTGGCTCTCCCAGCGCCGGACCGTCCGGCGGCCTCGAACAGAGAGCGGAGTCCATGCAGCACGACCCGTACGACGCAGCCGCCGCCGGTCCCCGTCCCGGCCCGCCGCCCGGCCGGCGCGCCCGAGGCCGGCACCGCAGGGAGTCCGGCGGCCCCCGCCGGAACCGGGGGGACCGCCAGGGCCGCGCGGACCTCGGCGGCGGACCCCCGTTCCGCGGGGCCGTGACGGCGGCGGGGGTGCTGGCGGCCACGCTGACGGTCGCCGCCGGGGTGTACCTGGCGGCGCTCGGCACCCCGGCCGGGGCCGACACCACTCCGGAGGCGACGGCCGCCACGGCGTCGCTGCCGGTGGCCACGGTGCCGTCCGGGACGACCGCCGCGGCCCCGGCGGTCGCGGAATCCTCCCCCGGCTCAGGGGCCGCCCCGCCCGTGACGCGGGGGGCGACGAGGTCGGCCGCGCAGTACATCGACCAGGTCCTCTCGCTCGCCAACTCCGAGCGCCGCAAGGCCGGCTGTGACCCGCTGCGCTCCGACGGCAAACTGCGGAAGGCGGCGCAGCGGCACGCCGACGACATGTCCGACCGCGACTACTACGCCCACAACAGCCCCGAGGGCCGCACTCCCGGCGACCGGATCACGGCCGCCGGCTACGACTGGTCGACCTGGGGCGAGAACATCTTCCGCGGCCCGCACACGGCGGCGGAGGCGGTCCAGGGCTGGATGAAGAGCGAGGGCCACCGCAAGAACATCCTCAACTGCGCGTTCAAGGAGGTCGGCGTGGGGGTGAGCCTCGCGGACAACGGCCCTTGGTGGGTCCAGGACTTCGCCTCCCCGTAAGAGCCCGACACGCCCGCCCCGCCCAGTCCCGTCCGCCCCGCCCCACCCCGCGCCTCAGCCCAGGGGCGCGGCGAGCTCCTGCACCCAGAGCGTGCCCTCCGGCCCGCGCACCGCGGCGACGCCGGTGTCCCGGTAGGAGCAGTCGAGCATGTTGCGGCGGTGCGGCGGGTCGCCCATCCAGTCGGCCACGACGGCCGCCGGGTCGGCCTGCCCCCGGGCCAGGTTCTCGGCCCAGGCGCTCCAGGAGTAACCGGCGCTCGCGAAGCGCTTCCCGGCGTCCGTGCCCTCGGGGCTGGTGTGCCCGTAGTAGCCGCGCGCGACCATGTCCCGGCCGTAGGCGCGGGCGACGGCGGAGAGCTTCGGGTCGCTCCGCAGCGGGGCGCAACCGGCCTCGGCCCGATGCGCGTTGACCAGCTCGTTGACCCGCTCCTCCAGGCTCGGCCGCGGCGCCGCGCTCCGGCTGGGGCTCGGCGTCGGGCGGGGCGAAGGGGGCGGCGTGGTCGGGGCGGGCGTGACGGCCGGGGGCGCGGGGGCGGGCGGCGACACGGGCCCGCGCGACTCGACGCGCGCTTCCGGCGCGCCCGGTACGAGCAGGAGCCCGCCGCCGGCCAGGACGGCGACCGCGACCCCGAGGGCCCACCCCCGCCGCCCGGCACCTCCGGGCCGCGCCCGGTGGGAGGCCGCGGGGCGGGCGGACGGGACGGGGCCGGTGGGGGCGTGCCCCGCAGGAGCCTCCCCGGCCGGAGCATGTCCCGCAGGAGCGTTCCCGGCCGGAGCGTGCCCCGCAGCAGCCTCCCCGGCAGGAGCGTGCTCGGCCAGAGCCTGCTCGGCCGGAGCCTGTCCAGCCGGAGCGTGCCCGGCCGGCCCCTGTCCCTCCCACCCCACCGACTCCAGCCCCCCGGCCCCGGCTTCAGTCCCGGTCCCGGTCCCGCCCCCGCCCGCCGCCCAGGCGAGGAGCGGGGGGACGAGGCCGAAGCCGACCAGGAGGCCCTCCGCCGGGGCGAGGCCGCGGCGGGTGGGGGCGCAGCGGGCGCAGGTGTCCAGGTGACGGGCGAGGCGCTTGCGCCAGAGCGGGGAGGGGTGGCCGTCCCAGCCCTCGGTGGTCTCGCCGAGCTCCGGGCACGGCGGTACGGCCGCCAGCGCGCGGACCACGCCTCGGCCGGTCTCCAGCCGGGCCTTCATCCGCTGGACCCGGACGGCGGCGTGCCGGGCGGGCACGCCGAGGGCGGCGGCGAGTTCCGCGCGGGTGAGTTCGCCGGCGGCCTCCAGCCACCACAGGGACAGCAGTTCCCGGTCGTCCTCGTCGAGCCAGCGGGTCGCCTCGGCGACCTCGCGGCGCTGGCCGGTGAGGCCGAGGCGGAGGATGGCGAGCTCGGTGAAGTCGCCGGCCGGGTCGGCGAGGGTGGCGGCCCCGTCGAGGCCGGTGAGCGGGGCCTGCCGGAGCTCGCGCCAGCGGTGCCGGACGCGGTTCATGGCGATGGCGACGAGCCAGGAGCGGAAGCGCTCCGGATCGCGCAGGCCCGGCAGGCCGTCGAGGGCGCGGACCATCGTGTCCTGGACGACGTCGTCCACGTCGGCGTGCCCGTCGAGGGCGCGGCCGACGATGTTGTAGACGAGCGGGAGGTAGGCGCGGACGAGCTCGTCGCCGGCGCGCGCGTCACCGGTCCGCGCCGCCTCGACCAGCTCGGCGGTGCGGTGCTCGACGCTGTCCATGTGCGGTGCTCCCTCGTGCCCGGTGACGGTGCCCGCCCGGTGCGGGTCGTCGTCGGGAGACCCAGGGGAGCCTCCGGGACAACACTTTTTCCTTGGGGTTCCCGGGGTGGGTGCCGGGTGGCCGCCGCTACCCGGAGAGGTGCGGCAAGGTGGGCACGGTCGCCCCGCCCCCTTCCCGTACGGCCGCGACGACCGCGTCGTGCAGGTCGCGGCTCTCCTCCTCCGACCCGCAGGGGACCGGACTGCCCGACATGGTGAACCAGTCGGATGCGCCGCTGTACTGCACGGCCACACGTGCCTCTGTGTCGATGTACGTGGTGTGCACGGTCAGGTCGCCCGTGAGCACGCCCGCCTCGACGGTCAGCACCCCGCCACGCCCGGTGTAGACACCGGCGGTCGTCCATGATGCCCAGCTCATCCATCCAGACTCACACCCGAACGGCGGATGCGCCACCGACGCGACCGCCCCGGCCGGAACGATGTCCGGCCGGGGCGGCACCTGGCCCGTGAGAGCCCGCGGAGGGGTCCTCGCCGGGTCAGGCGAGGGTGGCGACGGCCTCGTTGAAGGTGGCCGACGGGCGCATCACGGCGGCGGCCTTGGCCGGGTCGGGCTGGTAGTAGCCGCCGATCTCGGCCGGGGCGCCCTGGACCGCGATGAGCTCCTCGACGATCTTCCGCTCGTTCGCGGTGAGCGTCTCGGCCAGCGGCGCGAAGGCCTTGGCGAGCTCGGCGTCCTCGGTCTGGCCGGCCAGCTCCTGGGCCCAGTACAGGGCGAGGTAGAAGTGGCTGCCGCGGTTGTCGATGCCGCCGACGCGACGGGTCGGCGACTTGTCCTCGTTGAGGAAGGTGCCGGTGGCGCGGTCGAGGGTGTCGGCCAGGATCTGGGCGCGGGCGTTGCCCGTGGTGGTGGAGAGGTGCTCGAAGGAGGCGGCCAGGGCGAAGAACTCGCCGAGGCTGTCCCAGCGGAGGTAGTTCTCCTTGACGAGCTGCTGGACGTGCTTCGGGGCGGAGCCGCCGGCGCCCGTCTCGAACAGGCCGCCGCCCGCCATCAGCGGGACCACGGAGAGCATCTTGGCGCTGGTGCCCAGCTCCAGGATCGGGAAGAGGTCGGTCAGGTAGTCGCGCAGGACGTTGCCGGTGACCGAGATGGTGTCCTCGCCGCGGCGGATGCGCTCCAGGGAGAACTTCGTGGCCTCGACCGGGGACAGGACCTTGATCTCCAGGCCCTCGGTGTCGTGCTCCGGCAGGTAGGCGTCGACCTTGGCGATGAGCTGCGCGTCGTGGGCGCGGGTCTCGTCCAGCCAGAAGACGGCCGGGGAGCCGGTGGCCCGGGCGCGGGTGACGGCCAGCTTGACCCAGTCCTGGATGGGCAGGTCCTTGGTCTGGCAGGCGCGGAAGATGTCGCCCTCGGCGACCTCCTGCTCCAGGACCGTGGCGCCCGAGGCGTCGACGAGGCGGACGGTGCCGGCCTCGGCGATCTCGAAGGTCTTGTCGTGGGAGCCGTACTCCTCGGCCTTCTGCGCCATAAGGCCGACGTTCGGGACGGAGCCCATGGTCGACGGGTCGAAGGCGCCGTGGGCGCGGCAGTCCTCGATCACGGCCTGGTAGACGCCGGAGTAGGAGCTGTCCGGGAGAACGGCGAGGGTGTCGGCCTCCTGGCCGTCCGGGCCCCACATGTGGCCGGAGGTGCGGATCATGGCCGGCATGGAGGCGTCGACGATGACGTCGGACGGCACGTGCAGGTTGGTGATGCCCTTGTCGGAGTCGACCATGGCGAGGGCGGGGCCCTCGGCGAGCTCGGCGTCGAAGGAGGCCTTGATCTCGTCGCCGAGGCCGTGCGGGATGGCGGCGAGGCCGTTGAGCACGGTGCCGAGGCCGTCGTTGGCGGACAGGCCGGCGCCCGCGAGCACCTCGCCGTACTTGGCGAAGGTGTTCGGGAAGAAGGCGCGCACGACGTGGCCGAAGACGATCGGGTCGGAGACCTTCATCATCGTGGCCTTGAGGTGCACGGAGAACAGGACGTCCTCGGCCTTGGCGCGGGCGACCTGCTCGGAGAGGAAGGTGCGCAGGGCGGCGACGCGCATGACGGAGGCGTCGACGACCTCGCCGGCCAGGACCGGGACGGACTCGCGGAGCACGGTGACGGTGCCGTCGGCGGCGACGTGCTCGATGCGCAGGGCACCGGCCTCGGTGAGGGTGACGGACTTCTCGGTGGAGCGGAAGTCGTTCTCGCCCATGGTCGCGACGTTGGTCTTGGACTCGGGGGTCCAGGCGCCCATGCGGTGAGGGTGGGTCTTGGCGTAGTTCTTCACGGCGCCGGGCGCGCGGCGGTCCGAGTTGCCCTCGCGCAGGACCGGGTTGACGGCGCTGCCCTTGATCTTGTCGTAGCGGGCGCGGACGTCCTTGTCCTCGTCGCTCTGCGGGTCGTCCGGGTAGTCCGGGAGGGCGTAGCCCTGCGCCTGGAGCTCCGCGACGGCGGCCTTGAGCTGCGGGATCGAGGCCGAGACGTTCGGCAGCTTGATGATGTTGGCCTCGGGCGTCTTGGCGAGCTCACCGAGCTCCGCGAGGGCGTCCGCGATGCGCTGGCCCTCTTCGAGGCGCTCGGGGAAGCTGGCGATGATGCGCCCGGCCAGGGAGATGTCACGCGTCTCGACGTTGATCCCGGCCGTCGAGGCGTACGCCTGGATGACGGGCAGGAACGAGTACGTCGCCAGGGCGGGCGCCTCGTCAGTGTGCGTGTAGATGATGGTCGAGTCAGTCACCGGGTGTGCTCCGCTCCACGTCTGCGTCTGCGAGATTGCTCGACATCAAGATATCTCGTGATCGGGCTCCTCGGGAAAGGGGTCCTCGGTAACCGGATGCGCGAGCCGGTACGGGGCCGGGCCCGGGTCGAGGTCGACGCGCCGCAGCAGTCCGAGCAGGACGGCGGCGACGGCGGCGCCGGTCCCCGCGGCGAGGGCCTGGCCGCAGCGGTGCGCGAGCCTCGGCAGGTCGGCGGGGACCGGGCCCGTACCGGGCAGGGAGGAGCCCAGCAGGTACGCCCCGGCGGCGAGGCCCGCGACGGCGGCCAGGACGAGCGGCACGGACACCAGGAGCCGCTGCGGGGGCATCCGG
This sequence comes from Streptomyces sp. NPDC042100, assembly GCF_055582325.1. Lineage (NCBI taxonomy): Bacteria > Bacillati > Actinomycetota > Actinomycetes > Kitasatosporales > Streptomycetaceae > Streptomyces > Streptomyces sp. NPDC042100. Next base: position 349,313 of record NZ_JBVJDK010000007.1, on the reverse strand, counting down.
CGCCGGGGGGCGGGGCGGATCCTGCCCTTGCGGGCGAGGAGGGCGACGGCCGCTGCGAAGGCGGCGAGGACGAGCAGGTCGGCGGCGATCACGTCGCCGGGGCGGTGCCGGCCGGAGGCGATGCCGTACGCGCCGAGGGCGACGGCCCACAGGCTCGCGAGGCCGACGACGGGGGTGCGCAGGCGGTGCGGCACGACGAGCAGGAAGCCGAGGGCGGTGCCGGCGGCGAGCACGGGGACGCTGCCGGGGAAGCCGCTGGCGACGGCCGCGCCGGACGCGTCGACCAGGTGCGGGCGGGGCGCGTACCGCTGGAGGAGCTCGGCGGCGACGAGGGCGGCGGCGACGGTGCCGAGGGCGGCGACGGTGAGCGCGTACCGCCTGCGCAGGGCGCCGATGCCGGCGAGCAGGAGCACGGCGAGGACCAGGGAGAGCGTGCCGAGGCCGCGGAGCGAGGGATGCTCGCGCAGGAACTGGGCGACGGCGGGGTCGGCGAGCCGCCCGGCGAGCGCGGCGTCCCCCCAGCGCCGGCCGGTCGCGGTGAGCACGAGTCCGGCGTAGGCGACGGTGAGCAGGAGGACGGCGGCGAGGCAGGTGCGCCGCATCCGTATGCGTATGCGGGCGCTGAACGATCCGGCGGCCTCGGCGGCGACGGCGGCGTACCACCAGGTGTCACCGGCCGTCGCGACGCTCCGCGGGGAGCCGCCGGTACGGGGCCTGTCGAAGGGTGCCATGCCTCGATTCGACCCCGGAGCGGCCGGGACCGCCCGCTGGAGGCACCCGAACGACACGCGTCAGGGCGTGCGCTTCGCCGTCTGGGCGACGATCGAGAGGGCCAGGCCCGTGATCAGCATGCCCATGCCGAGGAGCGAGCCCGCCTGCCGTACGGCTTCGCCGCCGAGCAGCAGCGTGCCGCCCTGGACGAGGAAGGCCACGCCCAGCAGGACCTGCCCCCAGCCCTGCACGGCGGGGCGCCGCACCCAGCGGTACTGGAAGGGGAGCAGCCATCCGGTCCGGATGGCCGCGATGCCGCCGGCGAGTGAGGCCAGCCCCACCACGACGATCACCACGCCAAGGAACGTACCCATGGGCGACCCCCCGGTCCCGCGCGTATCGAATGTCAGTGTGATCATGCCACGGCGCTCCGGCGCGCGGATACGCGCCGGAGCGCTGAATTCACGCCGGGGCGGCGGGAGTCGGCAGCCGGGAGAGCCGGGCCGGGTCAGCGGGCGAGTTCGGCCATGGCGCCCCAGCCCTGCTGCGGGACCTCGACGTTGATGATCTCGGGAGTGGCGGCGATGGCTCCGGCCATGGTCTCCAGGCCGGCCTTGAAGTGGGCGGACTGGACGTGGGCCGCGCCCGCCTCGGCGTCGGCGAAGGCCTCCAGGAGGACGTACTGGTGCGGGTCGTCGACGCTGCGGGACCAGTCGAAGAAGAGGTTCCCGGGCTCCTCGCGGGTGGCGCGGGTGAAGTCGGCGACGAGGTCGAGCCAGGTGTCGGCGAACTCGGGGCGGGCGGTGAACCGTACGGCGATGAAGATCATGCCTCCACCGTGCGCCGCCGGACCGCGCGGGGCCAGCGGGGCGGCCCGGGATTCCGGCAGGGCCGGAAAGCGGACGACCGGGGGCGCGGGGTGACTACGGGGCGGGCGCGCGGTGGCTACGGGGCGGGCGGCAGTGCGGCGGCGAAGAGCGGGACCGCGCGGGCGAGGGCGGCCCGGACGGCACCGTGCCGCTGCCGGAAGCCTTCGGTGGGCAGCGAGACGGAGAGGGCGTGGACGAGGCCGGGGCCCTCGCCGGGTCCACGGCCGGGCCCGTCACCGGTCGGGTGGCCGGGCAGGACGGTGGCCAGGCAGGTGTACGCGGGGTCCGCCTCCCCCACGGAGACGGCGAAGCCGCGCTCGCGCACCCGGGCCAGCTCGGCCTCGAAGCGCTCGGGGCTGGTGATCGTGCGCTCGGTGAAGCGGGCCATGCCGTGGGCGGCCAGGTAGCGGCGGCGCTGGGCGGCGGGCAGCGCGGCCAGCAGGGCCTTGCCGTGCGCGGTGGCGTGGGCGCGGGCCTCGGCGCCCGGGACGAAGGGGTGGTCGGTGTCGGTCACGGGCGCGGTGGTGTCGACGACGGTGATCCGGCCGTCCCGGTAGGCGGTGAAGTAGGCCTCGGCCCCCGCCGTGCGGCGCAGCAGCCCGAGGAGCTCGCCGATGCCGCCGCCGAGCCCGTGGTGCCGCTGGTAGGCGCGGTGGAGGGCGGGGACCCGGGGCCCGGGCGCGTACCCCTCGGGGGTGCGCACGAGGTGGCCGCGGTCGAGCAGCGGACCGGCGAGGTGGTAGACGGTCGACAGGGCGCAGCCGAGGGTGCGGGCGAGGGCCTTCGCGGGGACGGGCCGGTCGGCGTCGGCTACGGCGTCGAGCAGCGCGAGGGCACGGTCGACGGACTGGGGTCCGGGCGGGGACGGGGACACCGCTCCACCCTAGGGCCTGTCCTGCGGGTCAGGCTCGGACAGGTCCTGGAGGGTCGCCGGGGTGCGGACGGTTCCCGGATCGGGGGGTGAGATGAGGCTCATGGCCCGAAAGGACCGATTCCGCGTACGGTGTACTGATACCCCTGACTCCTTACCGCACCGGGAGGGTGTGTGCGCCGCTCCACGACCGACCACGCCGCCGCGGGCCCCTCGGGGCGCCGCGGCCACATACGTAAGGCGGCGCTCGCGACCGGCGCGGTCGCGGCCGTCGCCGGAGGGCTGTACGTGACGGGCCTCGTCACCGCCGGGGACGACATATCCGCCGGCACCCGGGTCGACGGGGTGGACATCGGCGGGCTGAGCCGGGCCGAAGCCGCGGCGCGGCTGACCTCGGCCGCTCCCGCCTCCTGGCAGGCACCGATCAAGGTCCGCATCGGCGACACGGACGCGACGGTGGACCCGGCGTCGGCGGGGCTCACCGTGGACGCCGCGGCGACGGCGGAGAAGGCGGCGAACCCGTCGAAGGACCCGGTGACGGTGATCGGCCGCCTCTTCTCCTCCTCGGAGCGCGAGATCGAGCCGGTGATCGCCTTCGACGGTACGAAGGCGGGGGCGGCGATCGCCGAGACGGCCAAGGAGCACGACCGGACGGTCCGCGAGGGCGCCGTGGCGTTCAAGGACGGCAAGGCGGTGGCGACCCAGCCGCGCGTGGGACGCGCGCTGGACACGACGGCCGCGGTGGACGCCCTGCGCGGGGCCTACCCGGCACCGGCGGGCGCGGCGGCGGTGGTCCTGCCGGTGACCGAGACGCGGCCGAAGGTGTCGGCGGCGGAGGTCGCGCGCTTCATGAAGGACGTGGCCTCTCCGGCGGTGTCGGGTCCGGTGACGCTGACCTCGGGCGACAAGCGGCTCGCGATACCGGCGGCCACCCTGGGCGACCACCTCAAGGTGAAGGCGTCGGACGGGCGCCTGTCGGCCTCGCTGGACTCGGCGTCCCTCATGCGCGACCCCGATGTGGCCCGGCCGCTGGACAGCTTCGCGGGCGCCCCGGTCGAGGCCCGGCTGGGCGTCCGGGACGGCAAGGTCGTCGTCGAGCGCGACGGGCGCCCGGGCCGCGAGGTGACGGCCGAGGCGCTGGGCAAGGCGGTGGAGCCGCTGCTGGCCAAGGAGGGCGCGGCGGCGCGTACGGCCCCGGTGGAGACGAAGGTGACCCAGCCGGAGCTGACGGCGGCGTCGCTGCCGAAGCTGGGCATCACGGAGCAGATGTCGACGTTCACGGTGAACTTCCCGACCGCCCCGTACCGGACGGTCAACATCGGGCGGGCGGCCGAGCTGATCAACGGCTCGGTGGTGCGGCCGGGCGAGGTGTGGAGCTTCAACCGCACGGTCGGCGAGCGCACGAAGGCGAACGGCTTCGTGGACGGCACGATGATCATGGACGGGCAGTACCAGAAGGCCCCGGGCGGCGGCGTGTCGGCGGTGGCGACGACGATGTACAACGCCCTGTTCTTCGCCGGTGTGCAGCCGGTGGAGCACGGCGCGCACTCGTTCTACATCGAGCGCTATCCGGCGGGCCGGGAGGCCACGGTGGCCTGGGGCTCGCTGGACCTGAAGTTCCGCAACGACTCGGGCAAGCCGATCTACATCAAGGCGGGCGCGACGGACAAGTCGGTGACGATCAGCTTCCTGGGCACGAAGAAGTACGACTCGGTGGAGGCGGTCGCGGGCCCGCGCACCAACGTCAAGCCGCCGGCCGAGCGCAAGGACCCGAGCGCGAAGTGCGAGGTCCAGGACCCGCTGGAGGGCTTCGACATCAAGGTGGACCGGGTCTTCAAGAACGGCGGCACCGAGGTGAAGCGCCAGACGTTCACGACGCATTACACGCCGCGGGACAAGGTGACGTGCGTGGGCGAGAAGACCGAGAAGCCGTCGTGAGCCGACTTGACCGGCTGACCGACTTGACCGGCTGACCGGCTCCACGCAGAGTGCCCCCTCCCGTCCCGGGAGGGGGCACTCTGCGTCTGTCCGGCCGTCACCGACCGTCAGCCGTCACGGCGCGCACCCCCGGGAACACCGGCGGCACCAACCGTCCCCGCTCCCCGCTCAAGGTCACCCCCGTCCTCGTCCGCGTCCCCGTTCCCGTCCCCATCGATCTGGGCGAGATCCCGGTGCCGGGTCTCGCGGGCGCAGCCGACGGCGAGGACCGTGAGGAGGGCGGCGGCGATCACGTAGAGCGCGATCGGGGTGGAGCTGTCGTAGTCGGCGAGGAGGGCGGTGGCGATGAGCGGGGCGGGGGCGCCGGCGGCGACGGAGGAGAACTGGGCACCTATGGAGGCGCCGGAGTAGCGCATCCGGGTCGCGAACATCTCGGAGAAGAAGGCGGCCTGGGGCGCGTACATGGCGCCGTGGAGGACGAGTCCCCCGGTCACGGCGAGCAGCAGGCTGCCGAAGGTCCCCTGGTCGATGAGGGCGAAGAAGGGGAACATCCAGAGCCCGACGCCGACCGCGCCGACGAGGTAGACCGGGCGTCGGCCGACGCGGTCGGAGAGGGCGCCCCAGAGCGGGATGACGGCGAAGTGGACGGCGGAGCCGATGAGGACGGCGTTGAGGGCGGTCTGCTTGGAGAGCCCGACCTGGGTGGTGGCGTAGACGAGGATGAACGCGGTGATGACGTAGTAGCTGATGTTCTCGGCCATCCGGGCGCCCATGGCGATGAGCACGTCACGCCAGTGGTGCCGGAGGACGGCGACGAGGGGCATCCGCTCGGCCCGCCCGGCGGCGTCGGCCTCGCGCTGCTCGGCGGCGTCGAGGGCGGCCTTGAAGACGGGCGACTCGTCGACGGAGAGCCGGATCCAGAGCCCGACGATGACGAGCACGCCGGAGAGCAGGAACGGCACCCGCCAGCCCCAGGACAGGAAGGCGGAGTCGGAGAGCAGCGCGGTCAGCGCGGACAGCACGCCGGTGGCGAGCAACTGCCCGGCCGGCGCGCCGGTTTGCGGCCAGGAGGCCCAGAACCCACGCCGCCGGGCGTCCCCGTGCTCGGACACGAGCAGCACGGCCCCGCCCCACTCGCCGCCGAGGGCGAAGCCTTGGACCAGCCGCAGGGCGGTGAGCAGCACGGGCGCGGCGGACCCGACGACGGCGTGCGTGGGCAGCAGCCCGATGGCGAACGTGGCCCCGCCCATCAGCAGCAGACTGAGCACGAGCAGCTTCTTCCGCCCGAGCCGGTCACCGTAGTGCCCGAACACGAGCGCCCCGAGCGGCCGGGCGGCGAACCCGACGGCGTACGTGAGGAAGGACAGCAGCGTCCCGACGAGCGGGTCGGACTCGGGGAAGAACAGCTTGTTGAACACGAGCGCGGCGGCCGACCCGTAGAGAAAGAAGTCGTACCACTCGATGGTGGTCCCGATGAGGGACGCGGCGACGATGCGCTTGAGGGAACCGGGGGGCGTGGGGGCGTGAGTTGCGGCGGCCATGTGCACCACTTCCGAGCGGGTGACGGGGACTGTCGGGTACCGCCACACCGTAGGAATCCGCAGGTCAGCGGCGTATGTGGCGGGACACCATAGTTCCGCCCGCCGCGATGCGCGGCGGCACCATGCCCACCCCTCCGGGCCCCGCAGGTCTCCACCGGACGGCGCTTGGAGGGGCCCGGCAGGGTGACGCCCCAGGGTTGTGTCTGGCCCGCTGTATTCGACAACGGTCCCGCCTGCGGTGACTCCTGGTCGCACCCGCAGTCGATGGCTTCCAGCAGCGTGCGGCGGCCGACCAGGGAAGCCAGGTCCTCGACCTGTCAGGCCGCGGGCTTCGGGCCCCAGGTGCCGTCGAGTTCGACTTCGGCAGCTGCGGCGATGCGGTCGCGGGAGGCCAGCAGACGCGTGCGCAGGTCGGGCAGGTCCACGCCCACCAGGGCGCCGTCGCGCTTGACGACACGTCCGGCGGCCAGGACGGTGTTCACCAGGCCGGGGTGGCCCTGGCTGACGATGGATCCGGCGGAGTCGGTGACGCGCGACACCGTTGAACGGGCGGTCAACCGCCTGAAGCGGTTCCGGGCGGTCGCCACGCGCTACGACAAGCCCCTCAACCGTTTCCCCCGCCCCTTCCCCTCCCCGGCTTATGACATCTGTCATGCGATAGTGAGGCCCGCCGACACTGCCGCGCCCCCGCCCCCGTAGGCCAGCATCGACGCCATGACAACGACAACGGCGGCCACCCGCACCTCGGTGGTCGGGTTCCACCAGGTGACCAAGACCTACGGGAGCGTGAAGGCTGTGGACAGCCTCTCGCTCCAGCTGTATCCGGGAGAGACAGTGGCGCTCCTCGGCCCGAACGGGGCCGGCAAGTCCACCACGCTCGACCTGCTCCTCGGCCTCAAGCAGCCCGACGGCGGCAGGGTCGAGGTCTTCGGTTCCACCCCCCGCGAGGCCATCACGGCCGGCCGGGTCGGCGCGATGCTGCAGTCGGGCGGCCTGATGGAGGACGTGACGGTCGCCGAGCTGGTCGGTCTCGCCCGCGCGCTGCACCCGAAGCCGTACAAAGCCACCGACGTCATGGCCCGCGCCGGGATCTCCCAGATCGCCGACCGCAAGGTCAACAAGCTCTCCGGCGGCCAGGCCCAGCGCGTCCGCTTCGCGCTCGCCACCGCGGGCGACAGCGACCTGATCATCCTGGACGAGCCGACCACCGGCATGGACGTGACCGCCCGCCAGGCGTTCTGGGCGACCATGCGCGAACAGGCCGACCAGGGCCGGACCGTCCTCTTCGCCACCCACTACCTCGAAGAGGCCGACGCCATCGCCGACCGGGTGCTCGTACTGCACCGCGGACGGCTGCTCGCCGACGGCACCGCCGCCGAGATCAAGGCGAAGGCGGGCGCCCGCCGGGTCGCCTTCGACCTGGACGGCACGATCGACGAGGCGGCCCTGCGGGGCCTGCCCTCCCTGACCTCGATCGATGTCTCCGGCCAGACCATCCGCATCCAGTCGGCCGACGCCGACGCCACCGTGCACGCCCTGTACGGCCTCGGTGTCTATCCCCGCAATCTCGAAGTCGCCGGGCTCGGCCTGGAGCAGGCGTTCGTCGCCATCACGGAGGCCGAAGAGGCCAAGGAGGACCTCGCGTCGTGAACAGTCTGATCAAGCTCGAACTGGCGCGTGCCCTGCGCAACAAGAAGTTCCTGTTCTTCTCGGTGCTCTACCCGTCGATGATCTACCTGATCTTCGCGAGCGCGTCGGGCACCGGCGACAGGGTCGAGGGCACCAACCTGACCGTCGCCTCGTACCTGATGGTCTCGATGGCCTCCTTCGGCGCCCTGACGGCCGTCCTGATGGGCAACGGCGAGCGCATCGCCAAGGAACGTGAGAGCGGCTGGGTGCGACAGCTGCGGCTCACCCCGCTGCCGGGGCGCGGCTACGTCCTCGCGAAGACGGCCAGCGCGGCCGTGGTCAGCCTGCCGTCCATCATCGTCGTGTTCGTGGTCGCGGCCGTCGTGAACCACGTGCGCCTGGACGCGTGGCAGTGGGTCGCCCTCGTGGGCGTCATCTGGGCGGGCAGCCTGGTCTTCGCCGCGCTCGGCGTCGCCATCGGCTACCTCGCATCGGGCGACACCGTCCGCCCCATCTCGATGATCGTCTACTTCGGGCTGTCGATCCTCGGCGGCCTGTGGATGCCGTCGACCAGCTTCGCCCCGTTCCTGCAGGACATCGCGAAGTGGCTGCCCACACACGCGTACGCTGCGCTGGGACGGTCGGTCGAGCAGAGCCAGGCGCCGAGCGTCGCTGACGTCGCCATCCTCGTTGCGTACTTCGTCCTCTTCGCAGGCGGCGCGGCCTGGCTGTACCGGAAGGACACGCTGAAGGCGTGAGCGTGATGAAGAAGGACCCGCTGTCCCCGTCTGCCCCGTCCGGGAAGGACAGCCGGGGGCCGCTGATCCCCCTGGGGCAGTCCCCCCACAACCAGCGTGAACCCATCCTGCGCAAAGCGGCGTGGTTCGGGGTCTGGCTGGTCTTCCTCAGCTCCCCGATCCACGACCTCCTCTCCGGAGAGCACACCGCGGCAGGCGCCGCGGCAGGCTGGGCCGGACTGGCGCTCTTCGTCGGGGGTTACCTCGCCCTGATCTTTCGCGACATGGGCAAGCCGGCCGGACCCAGGTACGTCGGCGTGCTGATCCCCGTCCTGGGGACGTTGGCGGTCGTGCTGACCCTCACCCTCGGCCCACCCTGGCTCGCTCTGTTCTGCTACGTCTCCGTCGCCTGCGGCGCCGCCCTGCCGCTGCGGGCGGCCCTGTGGGGGGTGCCGGTCACCGGGGCTGTCATGACCCTGGCCGGTCTGTCCGTCGACGCCGAGGTGGAGGACGTCCTCAACCTCCTCATCGTGGTTGTCCTCATCGGATTCGCCATGACCGGCGTGAGCCAGCTGATCCGCACCACCATCGAACTGCGCCGGGCCCGCGCCACCGTCGCACAGCTCGCCGCCAACGAGGAGCGGCTGCGACTCGCCCGCGACCTGCACGACCTGCTCGGCCACTCGCTGTCCCTCATCACGCTCAAGAGCGAGCTGGCCGGCCGGCTGCTCCCCGGCCACCCCGACAAGGCGGCCCAGCAGGTCGCGGACATCGAGGAGGTCAGCCGCCAGGCCATGGTGGACGTCCGCGAGGCCGTCACTGGCTACCGCCGTCCCCGGCTCGCCGCCGAACTCGCCGGAGCCCAGGTCGCACTGACGGCGGCCGGGATCGTCGCCGAGATCCCCGTCGACCCCGACCTCACCGGGGTCCCCGAAGAGGGCAGGTCCGCCGTGGCCTGGGCGCTGCGCGAGGCGATCACCAACGTCGTACGGCACAGCGGCGCGCAGAAGGTCACCGTCGAGGTGCTGCGGCGGCACACCCTGGACGGGCCCGTGTTCGAGCTCACCGTGGAGGACAACGGGTCCGGCGCCCCGGGCGCCGGCTCCGGCAACGGCCTGACCGGTCTGGCCGAGCGCCTGGAGAAGGCCGGAGGTGTCCTGGAGGTGGGCCGGGTCAGGCATGGTTTTCGGCTGGTCGCCCGCGTACCGGTGCATCCGACGGACACGTAGGATCCGGGGCATGAGCAGCACGATCAAGATCCTTCTCGCGGAGGACCAGTCCATGGTCCGTGAGGCCCTGGCCGCCCTGCTCGGACTGGAGGACGACATCGAGGTCGTCGCCCAGGTCTCGCGCGGCGACCAGGTGGTCGCGGCAGCGCGGCAGCACGCCGTGGACGTCGCCCTGCTGGACATCGAGATGCCGGGCTGCACCGGCATCGAGGCGGCCGCCCTGCTGCACCGGGAACTGCCCGCGGTGAAGCTGGTCGTCCTCACCACCTTCGGCCGGCCCGGCTATCTGCGCAGCGCCATGGAGGCGGGCGCCGATGCCTTCCTGGTCAAGGACGCGCCCGCCGCGCGACTTGCCGAGGCCGTGCGGAAGGTACTCGCCGGGGAACAGGTCATCGACCCCGCCCTCGCGGCGGCGGCCCTCGCCGAGGGCGCGAACCCTCTCACCAACCGAGAGCGCCAGGTGCTGCGCGCCGCGGCCGACGGCTCCACCAACGCCGAACTGGCCTCCGCCCTCCACCTGTCCCAGGGCACGGTGCGCAACTACCTCTCCACCGCCATCCAGAAACTCGCGGTGCGCAACCGCGCCGAGGCGGTGAGCACGGCCCGGGAGAAAGGCTGGCTGTGAGCCCCGGCGCGTCCTCAAGGCACTTCGCGCGGGCTGGTCAGCGCCGACTGCGGCGTCGCTCATCCGGAACCTTTTGATATCCGCCCCTGCAAGCAACGCGCGCGGCCCGGCACATCCGGCGTGGTGGCCCCGCTGGACCACAGACCGGCGGCCGCCGGTGGGCGACGTACTCGTCGCGGACCTCGAAGCCCTCGACGCGGAGCCGGCCCGGCGGCGTCCATGGAGCGGGTGCCGAACAGCACTGGGGCGCTGAGGCCCAGGCGGAGCGCGGCGATCTGGTCTCATCCGAACTGGTCCAGCGCGGCGGCAGGCCTGCCTGTGAGCCGCAGTGCACCCGGGACGGCAGTCGTGAGATCCCGCACCGACTACCAGCCGGTGACGCGGACCCGGAGTTCGTAGTGGGCGCACGCGCTGGTTGCCACGGCCTGTTCAGCCGTCACAGAGATCGCCCGGGCGGCCCTCCCCGCCCTGGTGCGCCGCCTCGGGCACCGACAACATGTCGCTGCCCGAGGCGCCTCTTCGCCGCGGCCGAGCATCACCAGGGCCTTGTGCCGGTACTCCGCGGCCGCGCTCTCGGCGGTCACGAACGCGTTGTGCCCGGCGACGTCGTCGACGATGTCCGGGCCGGCTGCCTCCGTTCGCGGGACTCTCGTCCCGCCCGTGTGCGATTCGGGGATTTCGGCCGGGCCGCACGGGTCTTTCGGCCCCAGGGAGGTGTGAAGAGCGGACATAGGTTTGTTGCTGGCCCCATTCGCTCAGCCCGTCATCGGGCCGAAGGGGCCCCATATCCAGGAGCTGACAGGGCATGGAGGGGCGTGCTGTGCAGCACGAGCAACAGGCTCGGGCGGGCCTTTCGAACAGGTCCGTACCCGAGACGTTCGGCGGCGCCGCGGGCGCGTTGATCAGGGCCGGCGAGTTCTTCACCAAGGGCGAGGTCTCGGAGGACCTGCGGACGGTGACCCGTACCGGCGGGCGCGTGGGAGAAGCGTTCTACCGGGACCGGTGGAGCCACGACAAGGTCGTGTACTCCACGCACGGCGTGAACTGCACGGGTTCCTGCCGGTGGAAGGTGTACGTCAAGGACGGGATCATCACCTGGGAGACGCAGTCCACGGACTACCCGTCGACCGGACCGGACCGTCCCGAGTACGAGCCCCGGGGCTGCCCGCGCGGCGCCTCCTTCTCCTGGTACAGCTACTCGCCCACACGGGTCCGCCACCCGTACGTGCGCGGCGAGCTGCTGAAGGCGTACCGCGAGGCGAAGCGGCGCACCGGCGACCCGGTGCTGGCCTGGGCCGACGTACAGGCGGACCCGGAGCGCCGGCGCGCCTACCAGCGGGCCCGCGGCAAGGGCGGTCTGGTGCGGGCGAGCTGGGAGGAGGCGACGGAGATCGTCGCCGCCGCGCACGTGCACACCATCAAGGAGCACGGCCCGGACCGGGTGGCGGGCTTCTCCCCGATCCCGGCCATGTCGATGGCCTCGCACGCGGCGGGCGCGCGCTTCCACTCCCTCATCGGCGCTCCGATGCTGTCGTTCTACGACTGGTACGCGGACCTGCCGGTGGCCTCCCCGCAGGTGTTCGGCGACCAGACGGACGTCCCGGAGTCGGGTGACTGGTGGGACGCGGCCTATCTGATGATGTGGGGCTCGAACGTCCCGGTCACCCGGACGCCCGACGCGCACTGGATGGCCGAGGCCCGCTACCGGGGCCAGAAAGTCGTCACCGTCTCCCCTGACTTCGCGGACAACACCAAGTTCGCCGACGAGTGGATGCACCCGCACCCGGGCACCGACGGCGCGCTGGCGCTGGCCATGGGGCACGTCATCCTCAAGGAGTTCTTCGTCGACAGGGTGACCCCGTTCTTCCGTGACTACGTGCGCCGGTACACCGACCTGCCGTTCCTGGTGTCGCTCACCCAGACGGCCGGCGGCGAGCTGGTGCCCGGCAAGTTCGTGACCGCGGCCGACCTGGGGCAGGACGTCGAGAACGCCCGCTGGAAGACGGTCCTGCTGGACGAGGTGACCGGCGAGCCGGTGGTGCCGAACGGGACCCTGGGCCACCGGTGGGGCAAGAACGAGACCCCGGAGTGGAACCTGGACCTCGGGGACGTGGTGCCGCGCCTTTCGCTGCACGCCGAGGGCGGCGAGTCCGCCGAGATCACCCTGCCCCGGTTCGAGGACGACGAGGCGGGCACGGTCCGCCGGGGCGTGCCGGTGACCCGGGTCGGCGACCGGCTGGTGACCACCGTTCTGGACCTGATGCTGGCCCAGTACGGCGTGGCCCGCGAGGGCCTGCCGGGTGAGTGGCCGGCCTCCTACGAGGACGCCTCGCAGCCCGGCACGCCGGGCTGGCAGGAGTCCCTGACCTCGGTGCCGGCCGCGCAGGTGGTGCGGGTGGCCCGCGAGTTCGCGGAGACCGCCGAGAAGTCGAACGGCCGCTGCATGATCCTGATGGGCGCCGGCACGAACCACTGGTTCCACTCCGAGACGATCTACCGGGCCTTCCTGGCGCTGCTCACGCTCACCGGCTGCCAGGGCCGCAACGGCGGCGGCTGGGGCCACTACGTGGGCCAGGAGAAGTGCCGTCCGGTGACCGGCTGGGCCACGCTGGCCGCCGCCTCCGACTGGTCGCGTCCGCCGCGGCAGATGATCGGCGCCGCCTGGTTCTACCTCCACACCGACCAGTGGCGCTACGACACCCTGCCCGCCGACGCGCTGGCCTCGCCGCTGGGCACCGGCCGGTTCGAGGGCATGACGGGCGCGGACTGCCTGGCCGCGTCGGCGCGGATGGGCTGGATGCCGTCCTACCCGACCTTCGACCGCAACCCCCTCGACCTGACCTCGGGCGAGGACCCGGTGGCGGAGGCGGTGGCCGAGCTGAAGGCGGGCACACTGGGCTTCGCCGGCGAGGACCCGGACGCCCCGCGCAACTGGCCCCGCGTGCTCAACGTCTGGCGCGCCAACCTGCTGGGCTCCTCCTCGAAGGGCAACGAGTACTTCCTCAAGCACCTGTTGGGCACGCACTCGAACCTGCCCGACGACGGTCCGCGCTGTACGCCGAAGGACGTCACCTGGGTCGAGGAGGACGTCGAGGGCAAGCTCGACCTGCTCATGACCATGGACTTCCGGATGACGTCCACGACGCTCCTGTCGGACGTGGTCTTCCCGGCGGCCACCTGGTACGAGAAGCACGACCTGTCCTCGACGGACATGCACCCGTTCCTGCACGCCTTCACCCCGGCGGTGGACCCGCCGTGGCAGGCCCGCTCGGACTACGACGCCTTCCTCGGCATCGCCCGCCGCTTCGGCGACCTCGCCGAAGAACACCTGGGCGTCCGCAAGGACCTGGTGGCGACGGCCCTCCAGCACGACACCCCCGGCGGCGAGATGGCGCAGCCCGGCGGCGTGGCCCTGGACTGGTCGAAGGGCGAGTGCGAGCCGGTGCCCGGCCGCACCATGTACAACCTGACGGTCGTGGAGCGCGACTACGGCGCCGTCGGCGAGAAGTTCGCCGCGCTCGGCCCGCTCGTCGACAAGCTGGGCGTGACGACGAAGGCGATCACCTTCGACGTCCGCGAGGAGGTCGCCTACCTGGGCGCCAAGAACGGCCTGGTGCGCGAGGGCGTCGCGGCCGGCCGGCCCCGGCTGGACGACGCCCGGCACGCCTGCGAGGCGATCCTGTCGCTGTCCGGCACCTCCAACGGCCGGCTGGCGACCCAGGGCTTCGAGACCCTGGAGAAGAAGGTCGGCACGGAGCTGGCGCACCTGGCCGCCGAGGCCGAGGGCAAGCGGATCACGTTCGCCGACACGCAGGCCCGCCCGGTGCCGGTGATCACCTCGCCGGAATGGTCGGGCAGCGAGTCCGGCGGGCGTCGCTACAGCGCGTTCACCGTCAACACCGAGCACCTGAAGCCCTGGCACACCCTCACCGGCCGCCAGCACTTCTTCCTCGATCACGACTGGCTTCACGAGGTCGGCGAGTCGATGCCGGTCTACAAGCCGCCGCTGGACATGCACAAGCTGTACGGGGAGCCGAAGCTCGGCGTCGTCGACGAGAAGACGGTCGCCGTGCGCTATCTGACCCCGCACAACAAGTGGGCGATCCACAGCCAGTACCAGGACAACCTGTACATGATGACGCTGGGCCGCGGCGGTCAGACGGTGTGGATGTCCCCGCAGGACGCCGAGGCCATCGGCGTCGAGGACAACGACTGGATTGAGGCCGTCAACCGCAACGGTGTCATCACCGCACGGGCGATCGTCTCCCACAAGATGCCCGCCGGAACGGTGTACATGAACCACGCGCAGGAGCGCACGGTGGGCGTCCCGAAGACCGAGAAGACGGGGCGGCGCGGCGGCATCCACAACTCGCTCACCCGCGTGATGCTCAAGCCCACCCACCTGGTGGGCGGGTACGCCCAGCTCACCTGGGCGTTCAACTACCTCGGCCCGACCGGCAACCAGCGCGACGAGGTGACCGTGATCCGTCGACGTTCGCAGAAGGTGGAGTTCTAGTCCTATGCGCGTGATGGCTCAGATCGCCATGGTGATGAACCTCGACAAGTGCATCGGGTGTCACACCTGTTCGGTCACCTGCAAGCAGGCGTGGACCAACCGGCGCGGCACCGAGTACGTGTGGTTCAACAACGTCGAGACCCTCCCCGGCCAGGGATACCCGCGCCGCTGGGAGGACCAGGAGAAGTGGAAGGGCGGCTGGGAGCGGACCCGTTCCGGCAAACTGCGCCTGAAGGCCGGCGGCCGGCTGAGGAAGCTGGGCACGCTCTTCGCCAACCCGCATCTGCCGGAGATCGACGACTACTACCAGCCGTGGACCTACGAGTACAAGAACCTCACCGAGGCCCCGGCGGGGACCGACCTGCCGGTGGCGCGGCCGGTCTCGCAGGTCACCAACGAGCCCATCGACAAGATCGAGTGGGGCCCGAACTGGGACGACAACCTGGGTGGCGCGCCCGCCCACGCCGTCAAGGACCCGATCGTGGAGAAGATCCGCGACCAGGTCGGCGCGAAGGTCCGCATGGAGTTCGAGCAGAGCTTCATGTTCTACCTGCCACGCCTGTGCGAGCACTGCCTGAACCCGGCGTGCGTCTCCTCCTGTCCCTCCGGCGCCATGTACAAGCGCGCCGAGGACGGCATCGTCCTGGTCGACCAGGACGAGTGCCGTGGCTGGCGGATGTGCGTCACCGGCTGCCCGTACAAGAAGGTCTACTTCAACCACTCCACCGGCAAGGCCGAGAAGTGCACGCTGTGCTTCCCGCGCATCGAGATCGGGATGCCGACGGTCTGCTCCGAGACCTGCGTGGGCCGGATGCGCTACCTGGGCGTGATGCTCTACGACGCCGACATGGTGACCGAGGCGGCGGCCGTCGAGGACGAGCACGACCTCTACCCGGCGCAGGTCGAGTGCTTCCTCGACCCGCACGACCCGGCGGTGGCGGCGGCGGCCAAGGCCGCGGGCATCACCGATGAGTGGCTGGACGCGGCCCGGCGCTCCCCGGTCTACGACCTGATCGCCACCTACCAGGTCGCCCTGCCGCTGCACCCGGAGTACCGGACCATGCCGATGGTCTGGTACGTGCCGCCGCTCTCCCCGGTGGTGGACGCCGTCGCGGCCACCGGCCGGGACGGCGAGGAGGCCGGCAACCTGTTCGGCGCCATCGACGCCCTGCGCATCCCGGTCGAGTACCTGGCCGAGCTGCTGACCGCGGGGGACACCGTACCGGTGGAGGCCGTGCTGCGGCGGATGGCGGCCATGCGCTCCCACATGCGGCGGATCAACCTGGGCGAGGAGCGGGACCCGGCCATCGCCGAGTCCGTGGGCCTGACCGGCGAGGAGCTGGAAGACATGTTCCGGCTGCTCGCCATCGCCAAGATCGAGGACCGGTTCGTGATCCCGACGGCCGCGCTGGCCGACGCGGAGGCGCTGGCCGACGCGCACCCGATGAGCGGTCCGGACCCGGTCGGCATCCCGTGTCCGGTCGGTGAGGTCGGCGGGGTGCCGAGGACCGCGAAGGTCACCCTCAACCTGGGCCCGACCCGCGTGCGGGACGGCGTGTCGTGACCGGGACCGAAGCCGCGGGCGGCGCGGCGGCCCCGCTCGGGGCCCTGGGCACGGTCCGGCTGGTCGCGGCCCGGCTGCTGGACCACCCGGGCGAGCGGTTCGAGGCCGAGCTGCCGCTGCTGCGGGCCGCCCTGTCCGAGGTCACCGAACCGGACGCGGCCGGGGCCGTCGCGCTGCTGACCGGTTTCCTCGACCACACCACGGCCCTCGACCCGATCGCCCGGGCCGCCGAGTACACGGAGACCTTCGAGACCCGCAACCGCCGCTGCCTCTACCTCACCTGGTGGGTCGACGGCGACACCCGCCGCCGGGGCCTGTCCCTGGTCCGCCTCAAGCGGATCTACCGGGACTTCGGGCTGGAGTACGCGGGCGAGGAGCTGCCCGACTTCCTGCCCGTGGCCCTGGAGTTCGGGGCCCGCGTCCCGGAGGCCGGGACCATGCTGCTCCAGGAGCACCGGGCCGGCCTGGAGCTGCTGCGCCTCGCGCTGGCCGAGATCGGCTCCCCGTACGCGGCCGTGGTGGCGGCGGTGGCCGCCGGACTGCCGGGCGCCTCCCCCGAGACCAAGGCGGAGGCCCGTGAGCTGGCCCGCAGCGGCCCGCCGCAGGAGCTGGTCGGGGCCGGGAACCCGCTGGAGCCCTTCGGCCCCGGCATCGAACGGGCCGACGGCACCGACCTTCCCGAGGACCTGCGGGCCGCGCTCGCGCTCTCCCTCTCGGCCGACCGGGACGGGCCCGGCGCGGGCACCCCGTACGCCCCGCCGGAGCGGTACGGCGCCGCGCACCCGGACGCCGCGGCCGACGCGGCCCGCCGGATGGGCACGGCGGCCCCCGCCGACCTCCCCTGGCCCACGCTCCCGCCCCGCACCACCACCGGAAGGCTGCCGGCATGACCGATCTGCTCCTGTGGGGTGTGCTGCCCTATGTCTCCGTCGCCCTGCTGATCGCGGGCACCGCGTGGCGGGCCCGGCACGACCGGTTCGGGCTGACCACACACTCCTCGCAGCTCCACGAGTCGCGGCTGTTGCGGATCGGCTCGCCGCTGTTCCACTTCGGGATGCTGTTCGTGGTCCTCGGACACGTGGTGGGCCTGCTCGTACCGAAGGGCTGGACCGAGGCGGTCGGCCTCAGCGATCACGCCTACCACCTGCTGGCCGTCTCCACCGGCTCGGTCGCGGGCGCCGCGGCCGTCGTCGGGATCGGCATCCTGGTGTGGCGCCGGTTCACCCACGCCGCCGTCCGCAAGGCGACCCTCAAGAGCGACCACCTGATGTACACGGTGCTGCTCGGGGCGATGGCGCTGGGTCTGCTGGCCACCGTGCTGAACTCGGCGGGCGCGATGGGCGACTTCGACTACCGCGAGGGCATCTCCCCGTGGTTCCGCAGCCTGTTCGCGCTCTCCCCGGACTACGCGCTGATGGCGGGCGCCCCGCTCGCGTTCAAGCTGCACGTCCTCTTCGGCTTCACGCTCTTCGCGCTGATCCCGTACTCGCGGCTGGTGCACATGTTCGCCGTACCGTTCAGGTACCTGTTCCGCCCGTACGTGGTGTACCGCTCGCGCACGACGCGTCGGCTCACCAGCCGTGAGGACACGAAGCCGGGCTGGGAGCGGGTGCCGTGAGCCCCGCCCGCACTGCGGCGGGGCTTGGCCGGTGCTCAAGTACCGCAACGGTGCCTACCGTGACGGTTGTCGAACTTCGCTCGTCGGGCTGTCCATGGGTGGGGACATATCCGAGGTCGACGCTCGCCGCCGGCCGGCCGGGGTGGAGGCGGTGAAGCCGTAGCGGCCGAGCAGTTGAGGTTCGCGTGCTTGAGCGGGGAGAGCCGGGCGATGTCCTCGTACGTCGACAGCGGCTCGCCGTGGCTCATGAACAGGTAGCGGATCCCCTGTGAACCCGGTCAGCCCGCACGCCCCCGGTGACCACCGGCGATGAAGCGCGGTAGTTACGCCGGGTCCGCTGAGCCTCGTCTGTCCTCAACATGGACGACATGAAGCTCGGTACCGTCCCGATGGCGCTTGGAACGTCCGAACAGCCCGACAGCGATCTGCGACTGGTCCTGAGGCTCATCGGGGCCGACATAGGTAAGGACGTCGTGGTGATGCCCGGTGACGACCCATCCCTCGACGTCCTCGGGGTCGATCACCCCGAAGTCTCCTGCCGAAGATCCGGCCTGCACCGGGCCGAACTTCTCCAGGAGGTCGGTTGCCTGTTCAGCGAGCTCCCCTTCCGGAGCGGTCAGCACGACACACGTGCCATGCTCGAACAGCACCCAGGACTTGCGCGGGTCGGCGAGAAGCCGCTGCCAGACGTCTATCAGTATCTCGGTGTCCACGTCGGTCATCATGCCGCAGAGCACCGACACAGCGTGACGATTTGCCTGCGGCTACGGCGAATGCGCGACACCTGAACATGCGGGCCTACCAGTCGCCAGGTCGTCCGAGGCCTGCGGGTTCAGGGGAACCGGAGTCCGTTCAGCGGGGAGGCTTTGCGAGGCCGGTGTCTCGGAGTCCTCGCAGCCTCCCTGGGTGCGCGGCGGGTTCTGGTGTGCGACGGCGTCCTGCCAGCGGGCCCTCTCCGTCTGGAGCCGGGTGCCGTCGGCGTCGGTCGCGAACCAGAGCTGGCCGTCGTACCCGGGCCAGTCCTGTACGCCGATCACGTACCGGTGGCCGGGGAGCAGCGGCTGCTGGTGCGGCACGGTGGCCTGGTAGGTGCCGCCGGTGGCGACGTTCACGGCCTGTTCGACGGTCAGGGCGTCAGCTTGTTCCACTCGCCGCTCGCGAACTTCCGTCCGTCGTCGTACTTCGTGGCCTCGGTCCACCGGATCTCGCCCTCGTCAAGGCCGATGCCGCCGCGGCCATCGCCGCCTGCACCCACGACCTCGCACCAGACGCCGTGCCCGCCCCTCTCGCGCTCGCGGAACCGCGCGCGGCCGGGGCGTTCAGCCCGCATCCCCGTACGGAGCGGGGGCGGCGCCGCACGCTCGGCCCCGGCGTGAGCGGCACCGACGGGCCGGGCGCCGCTGACGTTTCCTCCTGAGTGCCGGTGGCGGCCGAGCACGGTACGGAGCAAGGCCGTGTGGAGGGCGATCGAGGGGATGGCGCTGGACGCCTGGGTGACGGCGGCGCCGGCGACCACGGTGAAGGCCCGGCCTCGCGCCGATACGAGCGCGGGTGAGGCGGCGAGCTCCCGGGCGGTCGCCTCCAGGTGCTCCTTCGCGGCGCCGATGGTGCCCTGCCGGTACACGGGGGCGGTGACCTCGGAGCCCACGTACGTCAGGGCGACCGTGGTGAACCCGGGGGCGACCAGGCCCCGCTCGGCCAGGGCCGCGACCCACAGGCCCCAGTCCGCGCCGCCCATCACCGCGACGGTGGCCTGCTTCTCCTCCTCAGCGCCCGCCTCCAGCCGGACGCGGGAAACCGCCGGCTCGGGGCCGGAGAAGGGCTGAATGCCGACCACCACCTCCCGCACATCGAACGCGCCTCCCGCGAACGAGGCCCGATCCGCTCCGTCCACCAGGACCCGGCACATCTCGAACGCCGGATCGGTCCGCCCATCCCTCACACCACACCCCCGCCATCGAATCCCCAGGGATTCCATCGTGCCTTGCCCGCCCGTCCCCGCCGGTCGGCTGCCGGCCATCCAGAGGCATGCCGACACGGCTCCGGCGGCGGCGTGACCCAAGCGGGCGCGGGTTCGACCGAGGGCGGCTTCGAGGCGGTGGAACTTGTCGTCACGGTCGTCGAGGGTGAGGTGGCGGGTGGTGTGCTCGGCGGGGCGTAGGTGTTCCGCGCGCGAGGACAGGGGGCGGACGCGGGCTCGCAGCGGTGTACGCCCGCCCGGATTCGACCGCTGATCAACGACCAGCTCAGGGGCGGAGACATTCGCCCTGCGGATCGAAGCAGACGAGGCCGCGCTTGCGGGCCAGCTCAGCGATGTATTCGGACACTTCCTCGGCCTAGGCAGTTCCGCCAACGCAAGCAGGTCCGCACGCGGATCTCCGCTCATGATCCGTAAGAGAAAGCTCCCCTGCCTCTTCTTCGGAATCAGCCGTGCGGACCGGTCGGCAGGCCGGGCCCCGATCTCACGTGCCGCGCCAGGACAAGAGTCGCAACGGGTACCAGAGCTGCGCCGAGGGTGAACAAAAGAGCGCCCCCGATCGCTCCGGCCACAGCTGTCGGTCCTGCGAGCACACATCGGCCGTCCGCGTCGCACCGCGCCTTGTAGGAGCTCCCCGTCGTCAGACTGTGCGCACCGATCGAGCTCACCCGGCCGGTGACGGCCATACGCCCGTCGGTGGAGGCGAACCTGCCCGTGCAGACGGTGCTCGCCCCGCCCCGACCAGCTTCGACCTTGCAGGCCATGGTGACGAACCGTCCCGAATCTCCGCCATAACCCATACCGACCCCGACGGCATCCCACGCATGCACGGTCGCTGGCACCGCGAACACCATGACAAACGCCCCGCTCAAGACGACCAGTACCCGCGCCGCCCACGATCCTGCCCTCGTCAACTCCCCCTCAGCCACGTGGCCCAGACTCACACGGCAGGCGGACCGTCGTCATTGCCAGGCACCGGCAATGACGAGGCGTGTTCCGTGCAAGTTGAGCGTGTGTTCTGGCCCGTCATCGTAGAAGGGCGGGTGGGGGCGCCGCAGCTCTGGCCTGCGCGCGAGCCGGGCGTTGCGTGGTCGGACGCGGAATCCGGAGGTGGTCCCCATGCGAGCGACGACGAGTCGGCGCGGATGACCGACTACCCGAACGGCTGCTCTCCCAGCGGACTTGTCGGCCCTGGCCCTTGGGGGTGCAGCGACGATCCTGCACGGCGGCCAGACGTGAAGAGACCGATGAGGGCCACCGCTACGACGATGAAGCGGCGGCGGTACCGCCTAAGCCCGCTGGGCCGAAAGAGGCCGACCACTCTGTGCGACAACAACCTTGGGAGCCGGAGGCCCCCAGATGCCCCAGGCAACCGGGGGCGTGGGCGCGGGATGCGCGTCCAGACGACCCGTCCGCCCCGATACCAGCGACCTCCGCCGCATGATTCCGCCGTCCTCTCCCCCACGTCCGCGCCCCGCGCCGCTCATAGCGAGGCCCGCCGGGCGAGGTCGCGTACGTGTGCGGGCGTGGTGGTCTGCGCGCTGAGGGCGCGGGCGTCGGAGAAGGCGGCGGACGCGAGCCGGGCGAGCGAGTCCCCCGGGTGCACCTGGACGAACAGGCGGGCGCCCCTCTCGTAGAGGACGCTGGTGGCCTCGTGCCAGCGCACGGGGTGGGTGAGGGAGCGGATCAGATCCTCCCGCACGGCCCCGGCGGTGCGCAGGGTGCGTCCGCCCACGTTCCCGGCGAAGGGGACGGTGGGGCGGTGGACGGTCGTGTCGGTGAGGAAGGCGGCGAGTTCACGTTCGGGCCCGGCCATCAGGGGGCAGTGCGCGGGCACGGACACGGCGAGGTGCTTGGCCTTCGTGGCGCCTCGCTCCATGGCGAGGGCGAGCGCGCGCGTGACGGCGGGGGTGGCGCCGGAGACAGTGATCTGGCGGGGGGCGTTGACGTTCGTCGCGTAGAGCGGTTCGGCCCGGGTGGCGCAGGTGGCGGCGATGTCGCGTACGACGGCTTCAGTGAGGCCGAGTACGACGCCCATGCCGTGACCGGTGGGGTAGGCCCGTTCCATGGCGGTGCCGCGTACGCGGACCGCGCGGGCGGCGTCGGGCAGAGACAGGGCGCCACAGGCCACGGCGGCGGCGTAGGCGCCGATGGAGTGGCCCGCGACGTACTCGGGGTGCAGGCCGACGTCGGCGAGGGTGTGGAAGGCGGCGGTGGAGGCGGCGAAGAGGGCGAGTTGGGTGGCGGCGTTGGAGCGGAGGGCGTCGGCGGTGTCGAGGGCGCGTACGTCGCTGCCGAGGGCGGTGGAGATGGTGTCGAGGGTGCGGGCGACGGCCGGGTGGTCGGGCAGGTCGCGCAGCATGCCGGGGCGCTGTTCGCCCTGTCCCGGGAAGAGCAGGACGGTGTTCACGCGGAGGGCTCCTCGGGGGTGCGGGGCGCGGGGGCCCAGGGGTCGGTGACCAGGTGCGGGCCGTGGTCGGTGCGCAGCAGGACGCGGGGTTCGGCGCGGGCGTGTTCGGCGGCGGCGACGCCTCCGTACGGTGTCTGGAACTGGGCGTCCACCCGGACCGGCAGCCCGGCCAGGAGGTCGAGCAGGCGGGCGGCGTCGGCGGGCGGGACGGGGTCGGGGGTATCGATGATCAGGTCGAGGTCGCTGGTGGGTGAGGCGGCGGGGACACCGGTGGCGAGTTCGAAGCCGACGCTGCCGCCCGGCCCCCAGGCGCGTACCCAGGGCGGGGGCGCGCATCGGGCGAGGGCGCGCAGGGCGTGGAAGACGGGCAGGTCGCGGGGGGCGTCGCGGTGCAGGAGGGCGTACGGGGTGAGCACGCGCCGGACGGCGGCGCGGGGGACGGTCGCCGGCCAACGAGCGGAGCGGGTGGTCCCACGGACGCCCACCGGCAGGCGCCCGGCGGATGTCACGTCCCGGCGTACGACGACCCAGGGCGCGCGGTCCAGGGCGGTCCACAGGGCCGCGTGGGCGGCGGGGGCGGCGGGGGCGGCGGGGGCGGCGGGGGCGCCAGGGGCAGTGGGGGTGCTTGTGGGGGTGACGGTGTCGGGGTCGGTGAGGTGGAGGAGGTCGTGCGGGCGCGGCCCGGCGCCGCGACCGGTTCCGGTTCTGGTCCCGGTGTCGGGAACGGGGTCGGGGCCGGTGGCAGGGGTCGGCGCCGGGCCGCGTCGGCAGGCCATGTCAGTCGTCCCAGCCGGCGGCGAGTCGGCGGCGGACCTCCAGGGAGGCGGCCCTGCTCGTCCGTGCCTCGGGCGAGGTGAGGCGGGCGGAAAGATCGCGTGGGCCCGAGCGGGCGTCGGCGACGGCCTCCGCGAGCGCGACGAGCACGGCCGGGGTGTCGCTGTCGCCGGGCAGCAGCCGGTGCAGCGCCCCGAGGGTGGCGAAGGACGCGCCGTCGTAGGCGGTGGCCGGTACCTTCTTCGCCGCCTCGTCCAGTGCGGCTATGGTGCGGCGGGTGATGCGTGCCGTGGCCTGCTTGCTCATCACCTGGACCTGGACGGCGTCGTCGTCGAGGGCGATGATCCGGTTGGCCTGGAGCCCGTGGGCGAGGAAGGCGCCGGAGATGGCGTTGCCGACGACGAGCGTGACGACGGGGTGCCCGGCGAGTCGGGCGGTGGCGTAGGCGTCGACGGCGGCCGCGAGGGCCTGGTGGATGCCGGCGAGTTCTTCGCGGTAGCCGTAGGCCTGGCTGGGGACGTCGACGACGGCGATCAGGGGCCGTTTGGCCTCGGCGGGCAGGTCGGCGTCGGCGGTGAGGGCCGCGCGGATCAGCGCGGCGAGGTGCCAGCCCTCTTCGAGCCCGACCTCGCCGCCGCGGGCGCGGGGGAAGCGGCCTTCGGGATCGACCACGACGGCGAGGAACTGTGCGGTGGAACCGCCGAGTTCGGCGGTGGCCGACAGGACGGAACCGATGGGGCCCGTGGCGCCGGTGCTGCCGGTGAGGCGCTCGAACCAGTCGCGTCCTCGGGAGGGGGGACAGGACGTGGGAGGGGTCGGCGTGGTCACTTGCGTACTCCGTTCATCAGATCGCGCATCTGCCGGGGGGTGGGCTTGGCGGTGGCGTCGAAGGCGGCGAGCAGGGCGAGGGCGCCTTCGACGTCCGCGCTGCGGGGCGTCCCCGACTGGCGGGCGGTGAAGATCGCCCGTACCGACGCGCGCAGCATCTGTACGTCGTCGTCGGCCAGGGTGTCGGCGAGGTGTACGGCGACGCGCTGCTCGCCGCCCGCCATGGCCCAGATGGCGGCGCGGTCCTTGGAGTCGAGTTCGTCGACGCCCGCCTCCTGCTCGATGACCTCGGGCCCGTTGAGGGAGAGCCTCCCCTGCCGGGTCATCACGAGGTGGGAGCAGAGTCCGGCGGCGATGCCCATGCCGCCGTAGCAGCCGACCATGCCGGCGATGACGCCGACGACCGGGGTGTGGCGGCGTAGGCGGACGATCGCGGCGTGGATGTCGGCGATGGCGAGCAGGCCGAGGTTGGCTTCCTGGAGGCGGATGCCGCCGGTCTCCAGGAGGATGACGGGGCGGATGGGGCGGCCGTTCTCGCAGTCCTGGGCGGCGAGTTCGAGCGCTCCGGCGAGTTTGGCGCCGCAGACCTCGCCGATCCCGCCGCCTTGGAACCTGCCGTCGAGGGCGAGGACGAGGGCGCGTTCGCCGTCGATGGTGCCGCGCGCCACGACGGCGCCGTCGTCGGCCTGGGGGACGATGCCCTGGGGTGCGAGGTGGGGGGATTCGAGGCGGTCGAAGGGGTCGATCAGTTCGCGGAACGTGCCCTCGTCGAGGAGGGCGCGGGCGCGGGCGCGGGCGGACAGCTCGGTGAACGCGTCGGGCAGGCTGACGGCGGCGGTGGCAGACGTCTCGGGGGTGTCGTGGATGGTGTTCACTTGGCGGCCTCCACCGCTTGGGCGAGACGCAGGGCGACCGTGCCGGGGGTCGCGCCGAAGTCGTTGATCTGAAGGGTCGCGGCCATCTCGGTGCGTGAGAAGAAGCGTTCCAGCACGGAGTGCCAGGTGGTGTCGAAGCCGTCGACACTGGTCCGCAGGTCGATGGTGACGCCGCTGTCGGCGGGTTCGACGAGGATCTCCAGGTCGCCGGAGCCGACGACGCCGACATGGGCGCGGCGGGCGGCGGGTGTTGTCGCGGGAAAGGTGTATATGCGCTGCTGCATCGTCAACTCCTGTGATCGGCTGCGGTGGCGAGGGGCGCGAGGAAGAGTCCGTGGGCGTGGAGGGAGTCGAGGGAGTCGAGGGCGTCGAGGGCGTGGTGGGAGTCGAGGGCATCGAGGTAGAGGGCGGCGGCGAGCAGATCCGCTGAGCCGCCGGGCGACAGCTTGTGCGCGGTGAGTTCGTCGCTCAGACGCAGGAGCGCGGCCCGGCCGGCCGGGGTGGCGCTGCCACCCGAGTCCAGTACGTCGCGGGCGCCTCGCTGGGCTCGTAGGAGCCCTTCGGGGCCGCCACGGTGCAGGAGGCAGGTGTCGTCCAGGGACTCGACGACGGAGAGCAGCGCGTCCAGCCGCGCGGACGTCTCGTCGGCTCCCTGCGCACGGGCGTCGCGCAGGGCGCGCTGGGCCAGCCGTACGTGGGGGAACCCGGCGGCGGCTTCGGCCCGTGCGCCGCCCGCCCGGTGGCGCAGCGCGGCGAGTCGGCCGTGGGAGGGGCCGGCGGCGGGCGCGGCGGGGTCGGGGTGGGCGGCGATGAGCGCGGCGGTCGCGCAGGGGTCGCTCGCACCGAGCGCCGCGGCGCCGGTGAGCAGTCCGAGCGCCCAGATGGCGCCGCGGTGGGTGTTGACGCCGCCGGTGACGGCCAGCATGGCGCGCTCGGCGCGGCGTCCGATGCGGGCGAGTTCGCCGCGCAGGGCCGGTGAGGGTTCCCGGATGCGTACGGCGGCGTGGGCCATGGCGCTGAACCCGTCGCGCAGGCTCCGGGCGGAGGCGAGGAGCAGGCCGAGGTCCATGTCGTGGTGGGCGCCGGGGCCGCGCCGGTCGACCAGGCCGGGCTTGGGGGTGAGCTCGGCTTCGGCGCACAGGGCGTCGACGGCGAGGCCCGCGAGGGTGTCGGGTGGGGCGGTGAGGGTGCGGGGCACGGCGGGATCACCAGCTCCGGAAGCGGGCGGGCGGGTTGTACAGGCCGCCGGACCAGGTCACCAGATCCTCCACGGAGCGGGCGGCGAGCAGGGAGCGCTTGGCGTCGGCGGGGTTGACCTTGAGGTCGCCGGGCAGGGCGATGAGGCCGTCACGGCGCAGGCGCTCCTCACGGGCGATGTCGTGGGCGCCCGCGATGGGGCTGACCCCGGCGATGGCGGCGAGTGCTTCGCGGCGCTCCTGTAGGTCGCGGGCCTTGTAGAGGTAGGCGATGCCTTCTTCGGTGATGACGTGGGTGACGTCGTCCCCGTAGATCATGACGGGGGCGACGGGCAGTTGGGCGCTGCGGCCGACGTCGACGGCGTCGAGCGATTCGACGAGCTTCGGCACGCCGCCCTTGGCGAACGTCTCGACGATCTGGACGACGAGCTTGCGTCCGCGTTCGATGCCGTCGTGCCCGTGGGCGAGATCCAGCCAAGCGGGGCTGGCGTGGCGTCGCCCGCGGGCGTCGGCGCCCATGTTGGGTGCGCCGCCGAAGCCGGAGAGCCTGCCGTGGGTGACGGTGGAGGAGTTGGCGTCGCGGTCGATCTGGAGGGAGGCGCCGATGAACATGTCGGCGGCGTAGTGTCCGGCGGCCTGCGCGATCAGGCGGTTGGAGCGGAGGTAACCGTCGGGGCCGGTGGCGAAGATGTCGGGCCTGGCCTTGCAGTACTCCTCCATGCCGACCTCGCCGCCGAACGCGGAGATCGACTCGACCCAGCCGGACTCGATGGCGGGGATGAGCGTGGGATGCGGGTTGAGGACCCAGTTCTTGGCGATCTTCCCGCGCAGGCCGAGGGAGTGCGCGTAGGTGGGGAGCAGCAGCTCGATCGCGGCGGTGTCGAAGCCGACGCCGTGGTTGAGCGAGGTGACCTGGTGGCGCTCGTAGACGCCGCGGATCGCCATCATCGCCATGAGGATCTGCACCTCGGTGATGTGCCGGGGGTCGCGGGTGAACAGCGGCTCGATCTGGTACGGGCGGTCGGCGACGATGACGTAGTCGATCCAGCCCCCGGGGATGTCGACGCGCGGCAACTGGTCCTCGTTGTCGACCAGTTCGTTGACCTGTGCGATAACGATGCCGTCACGGAAGGCGGTGGCCTCGACGATCGCCGGGGTGTCCTCGGTGTTGGGGCCGGTGTAGAGGTTGCCGGCGCGGTCGGCGCTGTTGGCGGCGACGAGCGCGATGTCGGGGATGAGGTCGACGAAGAAGCGCCCGTACAGCTCCAGGTAGGTGTGGATGGCGCCGATCTCCAGCTTGCCGTCGGCGAGCAGTTGCGCGACGCGGGTGGACTGCGTACCGGCGTAGGAGAAGTCGGTCTTGGAGGCGATGCCGTCCTCGAACAGGTCGAGTTGTTCGGGGCGGGAGAAGGAGGAGATCAGCAGGTGCAGGTCGTGGACGCGCTCGGGGTCGACGGCGGCCAGGGACCGGGAGAGGAAGTCGGCCTGTTTCTGGTTGTCGCCTTCCAGGACGACCTTGTCGCCGGGGTTGATGAGGGCTTCGAGGGCTTCGACGGCGCGGTCGGTGCCGATGACCTTGCCGGATGCGAGGTGG
This sequence comes from Streptomyces sp. NPDC042100, assembly GCF_055582325.1. Taxonomy (NCBI): domain Bacteria; kingdom Bacillati; phylum Actinomycetota; class Actinomycetes; order Kitasatosporales; family Streptomycetaceae; genus Streptomyces; species Streptomyces sp. NPDC042100. The sequence goes on along the minus strand of NZ_JBVJDK010000007.1, from coordinate 321,810 downwards.
GCGGAGCGGGCCAGCCGCGCGGCCTTGACCTTGCGGCGGGTGTCCCATGCGGTGGGCTGTGTCATGAGAGGGGCTTTCTCTCGTACGTGGGAAGGGGCTGGAGGGAAGAAGGGGAAGGGGGCGGCGGGTGCGTCGTGGGGGGCGGGGTCTTGGGCGGTGGGCCGTCAGGCGTGCTGCGGGAGCAGGGCGATGACGACCGAGAGGGAGACGATCCCGAGGACGGTGGACAACAGCAGCGTGGAGCCCGCGACCGTGGGCCGCTTGCCGAACCCCGCGCCGAAGACCAGTCCGAAGAAGCCGGAGGGGATCGCGGTGAGGAGGATCGCTTCGGTGGTGTGGACGCTGTCCATGCCGAACAGCAGGCACAGGCCCCAGGCGAACAGCGGCATCAGCGCGTTCTTGAAGACGACTCCCCAGGCGACGTTGGCATCGAAGGTCACCTTCTGCGCCGACAGCATCAGCCCGGTCAGGAACAGTGCGGCGCCCGCGCCCGCGGTGCCTATCGGGGTGAGGGTCGTGCCCACCAGTTCGGGCAGGCGCACCCCGCACAGCACCAGGACGAAGGCCAGCATCGGCGCCCAGAAGATCGGCTTGCGCACGGACTTGCCGAGCGCGGTGACGAAGCGGCCGAGCGCCGAACCCTGGGCGTCGGGGCCGAGCTTGTCGTCCTCAAGGAGCGCGAGGGTGAGCGGGGAGACCGTCATGGAGCCGAGGGCGATGCTGAGGGCCACGGCGATGGCTCCCTCGCCGCCGACGACCGCCCCGGCCAGCGGCAGTCCGATGGAGGCGTAGTTCGGCAGGGCGACCGTCAGGGCCTGCACCGCCGCCGTGCTCTTGTCGAGCTTGAAGACCTTCGTCTGGAGCACCAGCGTCACGGCGTAGACCACGAGCATCGCGATCACGAGGACGGCGATCAGGAGGCCGTGCGAGGTGATGTCCGTTCTGTCCTTGGAGGAGATCGAGACGAAGAGCGACGCGGGGATGGCGAAGAACATGACCAGGTGGTTGAGGGAGGAGATGTTCTTGTTGTCGATGAATCCGCGCCACCCCGCGCCGTAGCCGAGGGCCAGCGCGAAGAAGACGGGAAGGAGCGCCGAAGCGATGTGGTTGGCCATGGCGACCACCATTCGCCTGGTCCTTGTTTTCCACTAATATGCATATCCAAGCCTTTTGCTCATATTGACGTATACATCCGCTTCAACCTGCGGTTTCGTCACCGGACAGGAACGTGGCCTGTGACCCAGAACACCCCGTCGGGCGGGGCCTCTCCAGCGCCGTCGCCCGACGCGCTCCAGGAGCACGGAGAGCTGGCGGCGCTCCTGGCTCCCTACCTCGCCCAGTTCGCCGCCGTAGCCCGCGAGCAGCACCTCACGCGCGCCGCCGAGGCCCTGCGGGTGAGCCAGCCGACCCTCTCGCGGACCATCGGCCGCATCGAGACCCGCCTGGGCGTCCCCCTCTTCCTGCACGTCGGCCGGGGCGTGCGCCTGACACCCCAGGGCCGGCAACTGCTGGAGCGGGCCGAACAGGCCCTGACCGCCCTGGATCTGGCCCAGCGCGAACTGGCCGCCGACGCCGACCCCGAGCACGGGGTGATCCATCTCGCTCACCTCAAGTCGCTCGGCCCCCGGATGGTCCCGGCCCTGCTGGCCGCCTACCGAACCGCGCATCCGAACGTACGTTTCCGGCTCACCGAGGCTTCCTCTCCGCGCATGATCGAACTGCTGCGCGCGGGCGAGGCCGATCTCTGCCTGATCTCGCCGCCGCCCGACGCCGCCGAGATCGCTTACGCGCCGCTGCAGACGCAGGAGGTGCGGCTCGTCGTCCCCGCCTCCCACCGGTGGGCCGGCCGGTGCCGGGTCCGGCTCGCGGAAGCGTGCGGCGAGGACTTCGTGGCCATGGCCGGCGAGTACGGGACCCGCCAGATCGCCGATCTGCTCTGCCGAGGCGCGGGCTTCACGCCGCGCATCGTCATCGAGACCGACTCCACGGACACCGTCCAGGGCCTGGTCGCCGAGGGCCTGGGCATCGCCCTGCTGCCGTACGACGGTGTCCCCCACCACGGCACTGTCGACGTTCCCCTCGCCGCCGACCCCGGGGGCGAGGACCCGGCGGCGCGTCGGTTGTGCGTGGCGTGGTCGTCCCACGCGACCCACTCGGCGGCGGTCGCCCTCTTCCGCGACCACCTGCGGCGCCTGCCGTGGACGGCGGGCGGCCTGACGGCGCGGCCGTGAGCGGGCGGCGGGTGACCGGGGCCGTCGGATGTGCGTGCCGCCGGAGGTCCGGGCGGCGGGAGGCGCGGACGGGGTGAGGTCCGGGCGGGCAGGGGCCGGGGCGGCGTCGGTCTTGGTCCGGCCCCGCCTCGTGGGCGTTCAGGCGGCCACGGCCGGCCCCTGCTCCCCGGCCTCGTCACCCGTCTCCATCGCGGCGGCCTTGGCCCGCGCCGGTATGGCGGGCGTCTCGGCACGCGCCGGGGTCCCGGGTCGTGCGGGCTCCTGCGGCCGGCGCCGGTCCTTGCGCAGCAGCAGGACGGTCGCGCCGAGTGAGAGCAGGCACAGGACCAGGAACACCACACTGGTCCAGTTGACGGCGGTGGCCATCGCCTCGCGTGCGGCGTGGAGCACGTCGGCGGGCACCTTCCCGTCGCCCGCGATCGCGCCGCGGGCCTGCTCCACGGTCGCGCCCTGGAGGTGTCCGCGCATCCGCGCGGCGAACACACCGCCCAGGATGAGGGCGACCGCGGCGGGGGCCATCGAGTACAGGGCCTCGTCCAGCATGGCCTTGGCGCCGGAGATCGCCCCGGCCTGCTCGGGCCGGCTGCCGGTCATGACCACGGTGGTCTGTGTGACCTGCATGAACGCGATACCGATGTTGACCACGAAGATGGACGCCACGATGACGGCCATCGGCGAGGACGCCTTCATGAAGAGGTAGCCGAGGATACCCACGGCCATGACCACATGCCCGTAGATCATCACCGTACGGGCGCCGCGCTGCCGGGCCAGACGGCCCGCGACCGACGAGGAGAGGAACGGGCCCATGGCCGCCGCCGTGGCGATGACGCCGACGCTCCCCGCGCCCAGCCCCTTGGCCTGGGTGATGTAGTACATGCTCATCAGCATCAGGCCGCTGATGACGAAGTTGAACATCATCCCGCCGATCATGCCCGCGGTGAAGGCGCCGGACTTGAACAGCCGCAGATCCAGGGCGGGGTCGGGGTGGCGCAGCTCGTACACGACGAAGGCGGCGAACAGGAGGAGACCGCCGACGAGACAGGTGCCGACCAGCGGGGTGAACCCGTCGGTCAGCTTGGAGAAGCCGTAGACGATGCCGAGCAGCGAGATCGCGGCCAGCACGATCCCGGCGACATCGACCTTGCGGTGGGCCCGTTCGCCCTCCTTGACGAAGCGGAGCGTGAGCGGGATCAGGACCAGCGCGATCACCGGGGTCAGGCACATGCCGACCCGCCAGTCGGTGGTTTCGGTGAGCCAGCCCGACAACAGCGGGGTGGTGGCGAAAAGCAGGAACGCCGCCGTGTACGTCATGCCGAAGCCCCTGGCGAGCTGGTCCTGGGGTACGACCGCGCGGACCAGGGCCAGCGACAGGCCCATCAGCAGGGCGTAGCAGATGCCGGTGAGTGCGCGGGCGATCACGAAGACGGCGCCGTTGGGGGCGGCGACCGCGAGCAGACCGAAGATCGCGGTGCCCAACAGGCCCCACACGTAGAGCCGTCGACGCCCGAAGATGTCCCCGAGGCTGCCGGCGCCGAGGATCGCGGCGGAGAGGGTGAGGGTCGTGATGGAGGCGGTGAACGCCGCCATGCCATTGGACATGCCGAGGCCCGACGAGATGGAGCCGAGGTTGTCGGACAGCAGCGCGGGGTCGGCGATGGACAGACCGAGCCCGAGGCCCGTGGTGATGACGCCGGCCCTGACCTTGATATCGAGTCGTCCTGCCGCAACTGGGGGTGTAGCCGCCATGGTTCGTTCCTGAAGATCGACGATCGCTCAGACGGGTGACTGCCTGGGCGTGTGGTTGACCCTGAGATCGTCCGGCTCTTCCTGATACGCCACAAACAAGCCATGGGGATAGCATCTATCTCATTATTTCCTCAATGCTCATACATTGGTTTGAGGTGGGTCGATGAAGCAGAAGGTTCAGTTCGACCGGCGGCGCCTGGAGTGCTTCGTCGCCGTGGCCGAGGAGGGACATTTCACCTACGCCGCCGATGTCCTCCGGTTGTCGCAGTCCCGGGTCTCTTCCGCCGTACGCTCCCTTGAGGAGTCTGTCGCGGGACGACTGTTCGACCGGACCTCCCGCCGGGTCGAACTGACCGACGCGGGGCGCGCGTTGCTTCCGGTGGCCCGGCAGATCCTCGCCGACATGGACCGCGCCGAGGAGGCTCTCGGCGCGGTCAACGGCGTGCTGAGCGGGACCCTGCGGGTGGGCACGATCCAGTCGTTGGCGCCGCTGGACCTGTTCACCGCGCTGCACCGGTTCGCCATCGAACATCCCGACGTACGCATCAGCCTGTCGCAGGGGTCGAGCACCCGGCTCCTGCAGGAACTGCGCAACCACCGCCTGGATCTGGCCCTGGTGACCTGGCCCGGGCCCGTCTGCGACGGAGTCACCCTGCATCCGGTCCGGCGCGAGCGGCTCCTCCTCGCGGTGGGCGCGGGCCACCGGCTCGCGAGCGCGCGGGAGCCGGTGCGGCTGAGCGCGCTGCACGCCGAGCGGTTCATCGACTACCCCGCGCACTGGGGGCTGTCCCAGTGGATCGACCGCTCGTACCGGCAAGCGGGGCTCACCGGCAGGTCCTCCCTGGTGGTCGACGACGTACTGGCCGGGCTGCGGCTGGTGGCCCAGGGCACCGGCGTCTCCGTCGTCCCGCCGCTCCCCCAGGGGCAGACGGCGTCTCCGGTACCCGGGGTCCGGCTGGTGGAGTTCGCGGACCCGGCGCCCTGGTGGGAGATGCAGATAGCCGTTCCCGGTGAAGGGCCCACGGGCCCGGCCGGAGTGTCCTTCCTGCGGAGCCTGGTGGCCGAGGCGGCTCCTGGGCAGGAACAGGCGGCCGTGACAGGAGCCGCGGGGCACACGTCGCGGACAACCGCGCCGGGCGCCGCCGTGCGGCGGTCAGCGGCATGAATCTCCGATTCGGATAGAACCGTTCCACGATCGCTGTTGGTCTGTTCGCGGTGAAGGATTCCACGATGTCCGGGACGGGGGGCTTCTCGGCACCGCATTCCCGCGGTGCCGAGAAGCCCCCGTCCACCGTCAACCGCCGCCGGGCCACGGGCTCGGCACCACACGATGGGAACAGGCCATGAACACGTCCCGGACGGACGACGAGCTGGTCTTCAGGCCGGCGACCGAACTCGTGGAACTCATGACGAGCCGGCAGGTGTCGGCCCGAGAGGTCCTGGACGCGCACCTCGCGCAGATCGACAAGGTCAACCCGCACGTCAACGCGATCGTCACCTCCACCCCCGAGCGGGCCATCGAACTCGCCGCGCAGGCCGACCGCTCCATCGCACACGGCGTAGCCCTCGGCCCGCTGCACGGGCTGCCCGCCGCGCACAAGGACCTCGCCGAGACTGCGGGCATCCGCACCGTCATGGGCTCACCGCTCTTCAAGGACAACGTGCCGACGCGCAACACGCTGGTCGTCCAACGCATGCTGGACGCCGGTGCGGTGACGGTCGGCAAGACCAACACCCCCGAGTTCGGGACCGGTTCACAGACCTTCAACGAGGTCTTCGGCGCGACCCGCAACCCCTACGACCTCACCCGCACCTGCGGAGGCTCCTCCGGTGGCGCGGCCGTCGCCCTCGCCACCGGCATGGCGCCGATCTGCGACGGCTCGGACATGGCCGGCTCCCTGCGCAACCCGGCCTCCTACTGCAACGTCGTCGGCATGCGCCCCTCCATCGGCCGCGTGCCGGTCTGGCCGGTGCCGATGAACCACTTCACGCTCGGCGCGTACGGGGCCATGGGCCGCACCGTCGCGGATGTGGCTCTCCAAATGCGGGTCATCGCCCGGCCCGACTCGCGCGCCGCCATCGGCATCGCGGAGGAGGACTTCAGCGCCCCTCTCCTGCTCGATCAGATCGGCACCCCGGTCGCCTGGTCCGACACGCTCGACGGCCTCGACGTCGACCCGCGCATCACGGCGGCCCTCGCCCCGGCCAAGCAGGTCCTGCGCGACCTCGGGTGCGCCGTGAAGGAGCGGGAGCCCGACTTCAGCGGGGCGGACGAGTCGTTCTCCATCCTGCGCGCGGCCTTCTACCGGCAGGCGTACGGCACCCTGTACCAGGAACGCCCGGGTGACATCGGGCCGTCCACCACGTGGGAGATCCAGCGCGGCCTTGAACTGACCGTCGACGACCTCGGTCGCGCGGAGGTGCTGCGCAGCCAGGTCTACGACCGGATGCACGCCTTCCTGACCCGGTACCGGTTCCTGCTGGCGCCGGTCACGCAACTGCCGCCCTTCGACGTCGACGAGCCGTGGCCGAAGGAGATCGCGGGTGTGGAGCAGACGTACTACCGGCAGTGGATGCGGATCTGCTCCCGCGTGACCCTCGCCGGACTGCCCGCGCTGTCCCTGCCGTTCGGGTTCACCCCCGAGGGCCTTCCGGTCGGGTTGCAGGTCATCGGCCGGCAGGGCGACGACCTGGGTGTCCTGCGGCTGGCGGCGTCCATCGAGGCCGCCACCGGAGCGTGGTACCGCCGCCCGGCCCTCCTCGGCGGCCCCTCCACGTCCTGACCCTCGCCTCCCCTGTGCCTGTAGGGCGGCCGTCTCCCCGACGACCGCCCTACAGGCACAGACGCATACGTACGGGCAGTACCGCAGCCACTCTTGACGAGCCGTCATACCTGGTGTGCGGAAGACCTGGTCGGGGACGTGGGCGGCCGGTGAAGCCCTCCCCCACGACCGCCGCCGGAACAGCCCTCGCACCGGAAGGGGCGCCCGACTCCGGTCACTGGACAAAGGAGCCCGGTGAGGCGGGAGCGGGCGCGGGCAAGCCGCCCGGCGGGACGGAGCGGGTGCGCGCGGGTGCGCCGGAGACAGGCTTCCGCCCGCCCCGGCGCACTCGCCGCGAGCACCCTCACCGCGCTCGGACGTACGCTCCGTCCGGGGCGTCCGGGTGGCTCGGTGCTGCGGCCCGGCCCCCGCCGGAGGACTCCGGGGCGACAGGTGTCAGCCTGCGCTGGAGGGTTTCGAGGGCCCCGACGAGCCGCAGGCTCAGAGCGTAGGCGCGGGCATGCGCGGCACCGTCCGGGGCGGACGGGGCGGCGAGCGCGGTCAGTCCGCTGCGGGAGGCACACGCGTCGAACGCGGCACGCAGCGTGCCGGGTTCGAGGGGCCGGTCCATCGCGAAGTCCTCGGTGAACCGGGACAGGTGGCCGTGGAGCAGCGCGGCGACCTCGGCGGCCTCGGGGACCGCGTCGGCGTCGGTCGCGGGCAGGTGGTGGTACAGCACCGAGGAGCAGCGGGCCACCTCGTGCACGGCCTGCTGGACAGCGGCGAGTTCGCCGTGGCTCCAGCGGGAGCGGTGCGCGCGCGGCTCGTGGGCGAGGCTCACGGTCGCAGCCTCCAGGCGTTCCCGGGCCTGCCGGGCCTGCTGGCGCAACGCGTCGATCTCGGCGTGGTCCACCGCGCCGGCCTCGGTCAGCGCGCCGACGAGGGCGGGCAGGAGGCGGGACTGCACGGCGAGCCAGCCGCCGATCAGGTGCTCAAGGCGCCGGTGGTGGTAGGTGGGCACCAGGACGAAGACCACGAGACCGAGCAGCGCGCCGACGACCGTGTCGGCGGGGCGCCCCCAGGAGATCAGCTCGGGGGCCGTGCCCAGGCGGGTGACGAGGAAGACGATCCACGCCGTGATGAAGAAGTTGAGCACCAGCTGTCCGGAGCGCAGGGTCAGAAAGACGCAGGCCGTCAGCACGACGGTGGCGATTTCCAGGGCCCTCGGGTTCCAGCCTTGCGGCAGCAGCACGGCCCAGGCGGCGAGACCGCCGACGACGGACCCGATGGGCCGGGCCCAACCGCGGGCGAAGGTGTGCCCGAAGTCGGGGAAGAGGACGAGCATGGTGGTCAGGGCGGCCCAGAAGCCGTGCTCGGGAAGGCCGTAGCCGCCGAAGTCGCCGAGGGCACGGCCCAGCGCCTCGCCCGCGGTGGTGCCGATGGCCAGGCGCAGCGCATGGCGGAACAGGGGCGCGTCGGGGCGAAGTTCGGCGCGCAGACGCCGCAGCGCCGAGCGGGTCGCGCTCTGGACGGGGAAGTCGTCGAGCGCGCCGTCGAGACCTTCGGCACCACGGTCGTCGAGCCAGTGGTCGACGAGGCGTTCGGCCTCCAGGACACGGGGGCGCAGCGCGTCCGCGCCGGGACCGCGCCAGGAGGCGAGGCGGTCGCGCGAGGCGGCCCGGGGCCCCGGGACGTCCAGGCGGCCGGTGCGGAGGGTGACGGCGAGGGAGGCGAGTACGTCGGCGAGGTCGTCGCCCGGCAGCCCTTCGCCGGGGCTGACGGCGTGCAGGGCCCGGCGGATGCCCTCCGCCTCGCCCAGAAGCGCGTAGAGCGGCGCGGCGGCCGGGCGGGAGAATCGCGGCAGCAGATCGAGGGCGGCGCGGGCGGTGGTGAACGGCGCCGAGGTGAGGTCGGGGGCGTGAGAGGCGCCCCGGGCCTGCGCGGCGAGGGCGTCGTAGAGGGCGGCGAGAGCCTTGCGCTGGGCGGGGTGGCGGCGTCCGTACGGCGGCAGGAGCTGGACGACGACCACGATGGCGGCTCCGACGGCCATCCACCCGACCATGACGAGCCCGGAGCCGACACCGGGTGAGAGGTCGGCGGTGAGCATGAGGCCGATGGCGACGAGGCAGGCGCGGATCCCGGGGGCGACACCCAGAGCGCGCCAGAGGCCGACCCCGTAGGACACGACCGCCAGGACGATCAGGAAGTACCAGCCGACCGGCTGGAGGAAGACGCCGACCAGTGTCGCGAGGCTGAAGCCCGCGCCGAGCGCGAGGGCGTTGACCGCGCGGTGGCGTATGGGGGCGAGCAGCGTGCCGATACCGACGATGAACGTGCCCACCTCCATCATCGCCCACGCGAGCGGGTCATCCAGGAGGGCTCCGACGACGGAGGCCGCCACGACGGCGACGAGCGCTCGCGCGATGGCGACGCGGTCGGAGAACACACGCTCCGTGCGCAGAGCGGCGGTGAGGCTCCGTCGCAGCGCACCTGCCCAGCCCATTACATCGTTCATGTAGATGTATTCTACACCTAATTTCTTGGGGGTGAGTCGCTCGCGACGTCCTTACCGCCAGGCGGGCGGGCCCGCCCGCGGTCACGCGACTACTCCACGCTGTCGCCGAGGAGCGGGCAGACCCGTCTCGGTGGGCTGCGCCCTGGGCGCCCTCGCCCCCTCGCACGACCTCTGCCCGATCGGCTGCTGCCCCCGCTGCCCCGCGCGCGCGGAGCGCGCCGCCGCGGCCGGCGCCGACAGCCCGTACGCCTGAGGAGCGCGCGGGTGCCCCGAGGGCGCTCAGTGCGGGCGCTCCGGGGCACCGGGCAAGGGTGCCAGGGCGTTCACGGTCTTGAGGTGCTCGACGGCGGCCTCGTCGACGCTCTCGGCCCGCCCGAATCCCGCCACTCCGACGGCCACGACGACGCGGTCCAGGCGTCCGAGGGATCGGGCCGCCCACGGCGCCAGGGCCGCGCAGCCGTCGAGGTCGTAAGCGTCGAAGACGCGCCGGGGGCAGTCGCCGGGCAGCCTGGACCGGTCGGCGAGCCGCTGCGCGTTCCGGCCGGCCAGGGCGACCGACGCGCCCTGCCTGTCCGCGGTTCCGCCCGCCGCCCGGGGCCGTCTCCGTACGGATCGGCTCCGCGCGGACGGACAGGTACCGAAGCACCATTTGTGATGCTTCGATGCCTTTTCTCGCCGCGAGAGCGCCCGGATGCACTTCCCCGGCCGTCAACGAGCCGTTCACCCGTCCGGCGGCGGAGTGAGCCGGCGGCCGGCTGACGGGGGGCCGTCATGCCCGCCCCGGCCGGCCGGGTGCATCCGATCCGGGGGCCCGGCCGGAAACCCAGGACGACCGGTGCCGGCGCGCGGACCGGCCGGAGGCGGCCCCGCCTCCGCACGCACCTGCCCGCACCGCTCCCGCACCCCACGGTGGTGACCATGCACGACACCGATCCCGGCATCACCACGGGTGCCCTGGCCCGGCGTCTCGGCGTCTCCCCGACCACCGTGCGGTCCTGGGACCGGCGGTACGGGATCGGCCCGGCCGGTCGCGGAGACGGACGCCACCGGCGGTGGAGCCCCGCGGACGTGGCCATGCTGGAGGAGATGTGCCGTCTCACCGCCTCCGGCGTCCCGCCGGCCGAGGCCGCCCGGGCCGCCCGGCGCGAGCGAACCGCACCGGACTCGCCGGAGGCACCCGAGGTGGGCGCCGCCGCTCCGGGCCGGGCTGACGTCACCGCGCTCGCCGCGCCCTCCGAGACGACCGGGCCGGAAGCCGGACCAGGACCCGTGCCGGAACACGCGCCGCGACCGGCTGCGCCCTCCCGGCGGTCGGCGGCCGGCAGCGGACTGCCGCTGGGCGACGTCCGGCAGGAGTGCCGGGGGCTGGCCCGCGCCGCCGTCCGGCTGGACGCGCCCGCCATGGAAGAGCTGCTCCGGGCGGCGCTGGCGGAACACGGCCTGGTCACCTGCTGGGAGGAGATCATGGCGCCGACGCTGCGTGCGCTGGGCCGGAAGTGGGAGTCCTCGGACGACCGTTACGTCGAGGTGGAGCACCTGCTGTCCTGGCACGTCTCCACGGCGCTGCGACGGGCCGCCGTCTCCGGACCGGCGGCCACCTCCCGGGCGACTCCGGTCCTGCTGACCTGCGTCCCCGCGGAGCAGCACACGCTGCCCCTGGAGGCGCTCGCCGCGGCTCTGGCCGAACGCGGTCTGCCGGCCAGGATGTTCGGCGCGGCCGTGCCCGCCGACGCCCTTGAGGCGGCGGTCAGGCGCTCGGGTCCCGCCGCCGTCGTCCTGTGGTCCCAGTCCCGGTCCACCGCCGACCCCGCCTTGGCCCAGCGGATCGCGCGGACGGCGTTCGGGATCCGGGGAGCGTCCACCTCTCCCCTGGTCCTCCTCGCGGGCCCCGGCTGGCTCGGCCGCCCGCCCGCGTCCGGCACGGCGCGCCCCGCCGGTCTGCGCGAGGCCCTCACCCTGATCTCACGGTTGTACGGGGAGGGCGGGGGCGAGGAGGAGGATGCCGGCCGGGCGGAGCGGGGGCACGGGGCCGCCGGGCCCTTCGGGACCGGCGGCTGACGCCGTCCCCGGCCGGCTCAGGGGCGGGGCGCGCCCGTCGTGCCCGGCCGGAGCGGACGGGGCGGCAGGGGGACGAAGCCGCTCGTGCGGGCCCGGTACTCCGCGTATCCCGGCCGGTCCCGCATGTGGGCCTCCAGGAGCCGCTTGCCGCTGCCCCAGATGAGGAGGCCGCTCATGACCAGCGGGGAGACCAGGGTGAGCAGGGCGGTCTGCCAGTCGGCGCAGGCCGTCAGGTACAGGCCCCACCACACCAGGAAGTCACCGAAGTAGTTCGGGTGGCGGGTCCAGCTCCACAGCCCCCGGTCCATGACGCGCCCCCGGTTGGCCGGGTCGGCCTTGAAGCGGGCGAGCTGGTGGTCCCCCACCGCCTCGCAGGCGAGTCCGGCCGCCCAGACGGCGAGCCCGAGGTACAGGGTCGCGTCCGGCGGCCGGGGCGTCAGGACCGCGAACTGGACGGGCAGCGAGACCAGCCAGACGAGGGCGCCCTGGAGCAGGTACACCTTGCCCAGGGCGTACAGGGCGGGGTTGCCCCGGGCGCGGGCGAGCATGCGCGCGTACCGGGGGTCCTCCCCGTGGCCGCGCCCCCGGCGGGCGATGTGGGCGGCGAGCCGCAGTCCCCAGACGGCGGTCGCGAGCGCGACGAGGCCCCGCCGCACGTCGTCGCCGTGACCGTCCGCGAGGAACCAGGACACCGCCGCGACGGCCGCGAAGGCGATGCCCCAGGCGACGTCCACGATCCGGTGCAGCCGGCGGGCGGTGCCGACGGCGAAGGCCACCAGCATGACGGCGAGGGCGGCGGCGGCGGAGGCGGCGAGGACGGAGCCGAGCGCCGTGGTGTCGACGGGGCTCACGGCGTCTCCCCGTACCGGCTCGCCGGGGAGGAGTCCGTCGCGCCCGTGCCGTCGGCGGTGAGCCGGAGCTGGCGGACGTCGAGGTAGTGGGAGCGGAAGCCGGCTTCGGACCAGGCGAGGTAGAACTCCCACATGCGGCGGAAGACGTGGTCGAAGCCGAGGGCGTCGACGGCGGCCTCCTCGTGCCGGAAGCGGGCGCGCCACTGGCGGAGGGTCTCCGCGTAGTGGCCGCCGAACCCGGTGTCGTGAGTGATGCGCAGTCCGGCGGCGGCGGACTCGCGGGCGAGGGCCTCGGGCGAGGGGATGAGGCCGCCGGGGAAGACGTACTTGCTGATCCAGGTGTGGGTGCGGGCGGTCGCGAGCATCCGCTCGTGCGGCATCGTGATGGCCTGGAGCGCGACCCGGCCGCCGGGGGCGAGGAGGCGGCGGAGCGCGGCGAAGTAGTCGGGCCAGAACTCGGCGCCGACGGCCTCGATCATCTCCACGCTGACGACGGCGTCGTACCGGCCGCGTACGGCGCGGTAGTCGAGCAGTTCGACGGTGACGCGGTCGGCGAAGCCGGCCCGGGCGACGCGGTCTCGCGCGAGGGCGAGCTGTTCCTCGGAGAGGGTGACGGTGCGGACGCGGGCGCCACGGGCGGCGGCGCGGATCGCGAGTTCGCCCCAGCCGGTGCCGATCTCCAGGAGCTCGGTGCCCGGGCCGGTCTCCGCCAGGTCGAGGAGCCGGTCGATCTTGCGGTGCTGGGCGGCGGTGAAGGCCGCGTCGGAGAGGATCCCGGGGGCGCCGGGGAGGGGGTCGAAGACGGCCGACGAGTAGCTGAGTCCGGGGTCGAGGAAGAGCGCGAACAGCTCGTTGGAGAGGTCGTAGTGACGGCGGATGTTCTCGCGGGAGCCGTCGGGGGTGTTGAGGTCGGCGCCCGGCCTGCGCCGCACCCACGCGCCCCGGAAGCGGTGCAGCGGAGCGGGAACGAGCTCGTCGACGTGACCGGCGAGGACGGTGAGGACATCCACGAGGTCGTCGGCGTCCCACTCGCCGGCCATGTACGACTCGCCGAAGCCGATCAGCCCATCGGCGGCGATCCGCCGGTGGAAGGCCCCGGGGTCGTGGAGCGTGAGCGTCGGTACGGCGTCGGCCTCGCCGTACCGCGCCACCGGGACGGCGGTCGCGCCGGGCGTCGCTATCCGCAGGGGCAGCCGGGTGAACGCGCGTCCGATGATGAGGCGTGCCACGGCGGTGCGGACGGCGGAGGCGTGCGGGGCGCGGGCGACGTCCGGCCAGCGGTCCGGGTCGGCCTCGACACGGCCCCCGTGGACGTCGTGGGTGGCGGGCGGTGGAGAGGAGAGGGTCACGGGGTGCCTTCCTGCGGGGTGGGAGTGGTGCGGGGCCGGACGCGGAGGCCCTTGAGGTAGAGGTGGACGCCGTGGCGGCGGATGCCGAGGGACACGGCCGCGGTCGACCAGGGGTGACGGAGCGCGGCCGCCAGGAGGCCCCGGGGACCGGCGGGCCGCCGGGTGCCGCGGACGGTGGCGGTCAGGGGGCGGCTGCCGTCGGTGTGGCGGAGCTGCACGGTGAGGTCGAGGCGGTCGCCGGGGAGCGGCAGCCGCATCCGGTAGGTGCCCGCGACGTCCAGGAACGGCGAGACGTAGAAGTCCTTGGGCGTCTCGGCGCGGCCACGCTCGTCGGTGCGCAGCAGGTACGTGTGCCGTCCGCCGTACGTGTTGTGCACCTCGGCGACGACGCAGACGGGCCGGCCCGCCCGGTCGTGGCACCAGTAGAGGGTGAGGGGGTTGAAGACGTGTCCGAGGACCCGCGCGTGGGCGAGCATCAGGACCCGGCCGTCCGCGTCGTGGACACCGTGCTCGGCCAGGCGGGCGTCGAGCCCGGCCCGGAGCGAAGGGGCGTCGCCGTCGAAGTGGTCGGCCGGGTCGAAGCGGGCCAGCGGCCGGAGCGGACGCGGCAGCAGCGGCAGGTCGTCGAGGTCGACCAGCCACATGTAGGTGCGGTGCCGGAGGCTGTGCCGCAGCGGGGTGACGCGGGTGTGCGCGATCTCCGTCTCGTACAGGGCCGGCACGGAGAGCGGTATCGGGGCGGCCGTCCTCATGTCCGGGCTCCCAGGTGACGGGCTGCCTCGACGCCCGAGCGGCAGCCGTCCTCGTGGAAGCCCCAGCCGTGGTACGCGCCGGCGTAGGCGGTGACGGGCGTGCGCAAGGTCGGCAGGAGCCGTTGGGCGGCCACCGACTCCGGGGTGTAGACGGGGTGTTCGTACGTCATGCGGGCCAGCACCGTCGTGGGGTCGACGCGGTCGCCGGGATTGAGGGTGACGACGTGCGGTTCGCGGGTGCCGAGCCGCTGGAGCCGGTTCATGTCGTAGCTGACCTGTACGGAGCCCGGGCGCGCGGCGCAGGACGGCAGGAGGTAGTTCCAGGAGGCGCGGGCGTGGGGCGAGCGCGGCAGCAGGCTCGTGTCGCGGTGCAGGACGGTCGGATTGCGGGAGTACGTGAACGCGCCGAGGACCCGTCGTTCCCGCTCGGTGGGGTCGGCGAGCAGCCGCAGGGCCTGGTCGGGATGGACCGCCAGCACCACGGCGGCGTGTTCGGCGGACGCGCCGTCGGCGGTGACGACCGTGGCGCGGCCGTCTCCCCGGACCACGGCGCGTACCGCGGTGTCGATCCGCACGGAGGGGATCGACTTGGCGAGTCGTTCCACGTAGGAGGCGGATCCTCCGGTGACGGTCCGCCACCGCGGGGATCCGGTCACGGACAGGAGCCCGTGGTGGTCGAGGAAGCGGAAGAGGTACACGGCCGGGTAGCGCAGCGCCGTGTCGGGGGCGCAGGACCAGACGGCGGAGACGAGGGGGATCGCGAAGTGGCTGACGAAGTGGGCGGAGAAACGGTGGGCGCGGAGGAATCCGCCGAAGGTGAGGGTCATGTCGTCGGCGGCGAGCAGGCCGCGGGCGGCGCGGTGGAACCGGGGCACGTGGGCGAGGGTCAGCAGGTGCTCGCGCCGCAGGACGTTGCCCCCGCCGAGCAGGCCGCGGAGACCGCGCGCGCCCGCGTACTCCAGTCCGCAGCCGTCGCAGCGCACGGACATGCTCATCTCGGCGTCCTGGGTGGGGACGTCCAGCTCGCGGAAGAGGCGCAGGAGGTGGGGGTAGGTGCGCTCGTTGTGGACGATGAATCCGGTGTCCACGTGGAGCGTGCCGCCCTCGGCGGCGGGCAGTTCATGGGTGTGCGCGTGGCCGCCGAGGCGGTCGTCCGCCTCGTACAGCACCACGTCGCGCGTCCGGGACAGGTAGTGGGCGGCGGTGAGGCCGGCCACCCCCGCCCCCACCACGGCGACGCTGCCTCGTCCGTTCATCGTGTCCCATCCCCTTGTGCGCGCCGCTCCCGTGCGGGGGCGCCGCTGTGTCGTGTGTCGTGCCCGTTCGTCGTGCGGTCGGGCCGTGAAGTGGTTCGGAGCGGGCGGCCGTCCGGACGGGTCGGGCCGCGGGTAGATCCGGGACCGGGTCGGTGCCCGGTCCGGGCGGGTGCCCGACCGGGCGCTTCCGGCGGCGGGCCGCCGGTCGGTCAGCGGCTCAGGCCTGCGCCGGCCAGTTCGAGGCTGCGCCGCATGCGCTGCAGGCCACGGCGGGCGTGGCTCTTGACCGTGCCGAGCGGCATGCCCGTCCGGTCGGCGATCTGCGTCTGGGTCAGGTCCGCGAAGAAGGCGAGTTCCAGGACGTCCCGCTGGACGTGCGGCAGCCGGGACAGCTCCTCGGTCACGACCAGCCGGTCGAGGACCCGCTCGGGCTCGTCGTGCACCGTGCCTTCACGCTCCAGGGACGCACCGAGGCCCGCCGCGATTCCGATGCGGCGGGTGCGGGCGGTCAGGGCGTCGGCGATCTTCCGTCGGGTGATGCCGCTGAGCCAGGCGGGCAGACTGCCCCGTTCGGGGCGGAAGTTGGCCCGGCCGCGCCAGGCGGCGGCGAACACCTGCTGGGTGATGTCCTCCGCCTCCCGGGGGTCGCCGAGGGCGCGGGCCGCGAGGGTCTGCACCAGGCGGCCCCAGCGCCGGTAGGCGATGGCCAGGCAGTGCTCGTCGCCGTCGGCCAGGCCCCGGGCGATCCGGTCATCGGTGGCGGTGTCGTCGACGGTGCCGGTGGCGGTGTCCCGGTGGACGACTTCCGCGGCGGGCGCGGCGGGGGCGGGGGCTCCGGTAGGCCGTGGTGCGGTCATGGCGCTTCCTCCTCCAGGTGGTGGCACGGGCGTCCACCGGGAATACCGCGTGCGCTGCGCGAGCGGCGGGTCCGGGACCTCGATGGCCCCGTGCGCCTCACGTTCCGCCCGGCACCTCCTCGCGCACAACTCGCATCGTTTACGCATCGGAATTCTTGGCATTTCGACGCACACGGGGAACAGCGCCTCACAGGGCGCGTCCCCCGACGAGCTCGCGGCCGGCGGGCCCATCCGGCGGGGCACCCACGCCGGACGAACCCCGAGGAGCTTCCCGCGCGCTCGTCCGGACCCGGCGGGCCCCCCGCCTCCGACCCTCAAAGGCACCTGCGCGACGGCGCCCGGCGGCCCCGGCCGGTCACGCGCCGAGGTCGGGACGGCTCGTCGGCCGGGCGTCGGAGCGGTTCATCGGCTTCTCCGAGGTGACCGCCTTCCGGCTCGGTGGGCCCGCCGACCGGCTCGGCACCGCGACCAGCGCTCACGTCCCCGCGTCCGGCAGGGCCCTGGCCCGGCTGCGGAAGCCCGCGGGTGTCTCGTCGGTCCGTTGGCGGAAGAAGCGGGAGAACACCGTCGCCGAGGGGAAGCCGAGGCGCTCGCCGATGGCCGCGGTGAGTAGTTCGGTGTGCAGGAGAAGCCGTTTGGCTTCCAGTACGAGCCGGTCGTCGATGAATGCCTTCGCTCCGCGTCCGACCGCCGCGTTGCTGGCCCGGGTCAGCGTGCGCACGCTGTAGCCGAGTTCGGCGGCGAACTGCTCGACCTGGTGCAGGCGCGTGAAGTCGCGCTCCACGGCCTGCTGGAAGCGGCGGAAGGTGTCGTCCCCCGCCGTGCGGCGGCGGTGACCGCCCGGAAGGTGGCTGAGACGGAGGACGAGGACGGCCAGCAGGTGACGGACCACCTCGATGTGCGCGTCGAGGGGAAGGTTCCGCAGGTCCTGGTACTCGCGCTCCAGGAGGTCCAGGGTCTGGGCGACGGGCTCACGCAGGCCGGACGGGGGCGTGAGCGGCAGCCGCCATGCCCTCCGGTCCAGTCGGGCCGAGGCGACCGTGGCGCTGTCCAGGAAGCTCGGCTGAAAGAGGATCACCGACGCGCACGCGGCGTCGACGCCCTCACCACAGCCGTCGCCCCGGAGCCGCAGGACCTGCCCCGGCCGCACCCACAGCCAGGAGCCGGCGTCCATGAGGCACTCGGTCAGGTCCACCTCGCAGTCGAGGACACCGGAACGCACCGTGATCAACAGATGGAACCCGGGCCGCACCACCGCACCGGCCGGCCGGCCGAGCCGTTCGACCCGCCTCCGCCACCCCGCGAGGTCGGTGACCTCGACACCCGGCGGACCGCCCGGAGTCACGGGAAAGGGGAAGTCCGCGATGTCGCCGTCTTGTCCGATTCTGCGCATGGTCTGCCCGAGAGTACCCCCTGGCAGATTGATGGCCGTACCTAGTGTGACCAGTGCAGCATCCCCGAAACCGGCGGGGATCGATCGGACCGGCGGGACCTCGTCATGACCGAAAAACACCAGATCGCCGAGCAGGCGGCCCACGCCGCTCACCTGGGGACGCCGCGCCTGCGCGTCGCCGTGGGCATGACGGGTGCGACAGGCGCCGTCCTCGGCCTGAGGCTGCTGGAACGCCTGTCGGAAGACTCCGGCGTCGAGACGCACCTGGTCCTCAGCCGTTGGGCGCGCGCCACCATCGAGCTGGAGACCGGCCGGTCGGCACGCGATGTGGCCGAACTCGCCGACGTCGTACACCACCCCGAGGACCAGGGCGCTCCGCTCTCCTCCGGGTCCTTCCGTACCGACGCCATGGTGATCGTTCCCTGCAGCATGAAGACCCTGGCAGGCATTCGCGCCGGCTACGCCGAGGGACTCGTGCAACGCGCGGCCGACGTCACGCTGAAGGAGCACCGGACGCTGGTGCTGGTGCCCCGGGAGACCCCGCTCAGCGAGATCCACCTGGAGAACATGCTCGCCCTCGCGCGCATGGGGGTCCGCATCGTTCCGCCGATGCCGGCCTTCTACAACCACCCGCGCGACGTCGACGACATCGTCGAGCACATCGTCTCCCGGATCCTCGACCAACTCGGCCTCCAGGCGCCCTTCGCGCGCCGCTGGAGCGGCATGCGGGCCGCACGCACCGCCTGACGCCCCCCACCACCACACACACGAACCCCGCCGCCCGTGAGCGGCGGAAGAAAGCGAACCGGCATCATGAACCAGTCCGACCCCGCCCTGGACTTCCGCGCCTTCCTCACCCGGCTCCTCGCGGACGAGGACGCCGTGGCCATCGCCCAGACCGTCGACCCGCACCTGGAGGTCGGCGCGATCACGCGCCGCGCCTACGAGACACAGGCCCCCGCCCCCCTCTTCACCGCCCTCAGCGGAACCTCGCCGGGCTTCCGTATCCTCGGCGCACCCGCCGGGCTGAACCGCGACCCCCGCACCCGGTACGGCCGACTCGCCGCCCACCTGGGCCTGCCCCGTACCGCGGACCCGCGCACGATCCTGGAACACCTGGTAGCCGCCATGAGCGCCCCGCCTCTGGCACCGGTCGTCGTCCCCGACGGCCCCTGCCAGCAGAACGTCCGCACCGGACAGGCCGTCGACCTGGAGACGCTCCCGGTGCCCCTCCTGCACCAGGAGGACGGCGGACGCTACCTCGGCACCTACGGCTTCCACATCGTACGGAGCCCGGACGGCGCCTGGACCAGCTGGTCGGTCGCCCGCACGATGCTGCACGACCGTCAGACCCTTGTCGGCCCGGCCATGCCCCAGCAGCACATCGGCATGATTCGCGAGATGTGGCGGCGGCGCGGCGAGCGCACCCCCTGGGCCATGGTGCTGGGCGCCCCGCCCGCCGCCCTGGCCGCGGCCGGGATGCCGCTGCCGGGCGGTGTCAGCGAGGACGGCTACGTCGGAGCCCTCACCGGAAGCCCCGTCGAGGTCGTGCGCGCCCGCACCAACGACCTGCTCGTCCCGGCCCACTCCGAGATCGTCCTGGAGGGGTACATCGACGACGCCACGGCGCTTGAGGGCCCGATGGGTGAGTACCACGGGTACGCGTTCCCAGAAGGAAAGCAGCAGCCCGTCTTCCGCGTGGAAGCGGTCACCTGGCGCGACGAACCGGTCCTGCCCGTCTGCGTCGCCGGACTCCCGCCCGAGGAGAACCACACCATCTGGGGCACGATGATCTCGGCTTCGGCGCTCGACCTGCTCCGCACCGCCGGTCTGCCGATCGACCTGGCCTGGTGCTCCTACGAAGCCGCCACCTGCTGGATCGTCGTCAGCGTCGACCGGGAGCGGTGGCGGCGGCTCGCGCTCACGCACCGCGAGCTGATCGACCGGGTGGCGGAGGTGCTGTTCGCCTCGCACGTCGGCTGGCTGGTCCCCAAGGTGATCCTGGTGGACGACGACATCGACATCACCGACATCGACCAGGTGGTGTGGGCGATGGCCACCCGCTGCCACCCGGAAACAGGCCACCACTCCTTCCCCGACGCGCCGGGCATCCCGATGGTCCCGTACCTCACCCCGGACGAGGTCCGCGCGGGGAAGGGCGGCAAGTCCCTCACCGACTGCCTCCTCCCCCACGACTTCCGCGGCACCACCGCGTCCTTCCGCGGCTCCTACCCGCCGGCCCTCCAGCGACACGTCCTCGACAACTGGACCCGCTACGGCTACCGCCACGACTGAGAGTCCCGTACGTAGGGATGGGGGGCCGCGGTCCGCGACGTCGACCTCGTCGAGCGGCGCGGACCAGCGACGGCGCCGGAGCCCAGACCCCTCCCCACGGTGGTGCGCCCGAGGAGGGCCCGCGCGGCGCGATCCCGGGGACCCGCGTCCCCGACCTCGCCGAGCTACGCACCGCCGGTGCCCGCGTGAGCCGTCCCGGTCCGTGGCGAGGGCTTGGGGGCTACCGCTCGTCCCCGGCCGCGGAGAGCTCCCTCGCCTTCGCGGCGGCCCGCTCCGACTTCTCGTTGGCCCGGTCGTGGTGGTGCAGCAGGTACGTGCGGAGGATCTTCGCGCACTCCTTCTCGGAGTCGTAGGCCGCGTCATCGACCAGGGCGAAGTCCCTGGCGATCTCCTTGATCCCGTCTTCCCGCGTTTCGTAGACCGGATGCCACTTGGTCGGGAAGAGGCTCTGGAGGAGCTTCAGCTGAGGGACCTCCTGGAGGGCGAGGACGCTCTCGGGGTCGTGCGCCCTGAGGAAGATGTGGACGGGGTGGTCCACGGCCTGCTGTACGAACTCCCTGGACAGGACGTTCCACATCGGGGTCTTGAGCGTCCATACCGACGTCACGGAAAGGCTGTGGATCACGCTCCCGATACGGGTGGATTCCAGCGGGGAGTGCCCCTTCGTCTCGGCGTAATCACTGATCTCCTTGCCTCCCGACCAGAGGGCCAGCGCCGGCTTGTCGATCGCCAGGTACTCCTTGACGAACTTCCCCAGTTCCTGGAACCACGTGTTCGAGGCCCGGTGGTCACGCTGCTCCTGGCGGTCCGTGGACGTCGCCATGGCCTCGTCGTTCAGCGGACCCTGCTCGGCGACGCCGCCGAGGACAAGCTGCCAGATGATGTCCGCGTCGCCGTCGGGGATGCCCTTCTCCTTCATGGCCGCGCAGAACGCGGACCACTCCGGGTGCCGAGTGGGATGGGCGGCACTCTGCCGCGCCTCCTCCCTGGCCTCGGACTCCTCCTGACGCTGCACCCAGCGCGTGACGGCCGCGTTGCCGGCCGTCCGCTGGAGGGTGGCGAGCACGGCGGGGTGCGGCATCCCCCCGGCGGGGCCCGCCACCCCGACGTCCCGCACCCGCCGCGCCGACACCGCCGCACTCGTCGGTGACCCGGCGGGTCGCTCTGTCGCTCGCACACTCAGTCCTTCGGATCGCCGTACGGCCGACTCAGAACGTAAGCCAGCACCCCGGCCCCCCACGAGGGCCAAAGAGGCAGACCGGAAGGCACCGATGGACGAGAAGCGACCGGCTGAACGGCGGCGTCTCGCAGAATGAGGTTCGCAGTCGTCGCCAACAGATGATGCCGCGTGCGGGTTGGAGTAGTCCGAGGTGGACGTCGGCACGGATCTGGTAGCGGGACGCCCAAGGCGAAGCGGGCGCCCGTGAGGGCGCTCGACGCGGCGGCGGCCTGGGCGGTGACCGCCGGGTGGAGGCGCACGGTCGGGCAGGTGACCAGCGTGGTGCAGGGCAGGTCGGCCGTCCGGGACAGCGCGCCGATCACCGACCACACGAACGCGCTGTCGCCCTGGGCGTCGTTCCACGGGTGGAAGCGGTCGGAGACGGCCTGCCGGGCCCGGCAGGCCTGATCGATCAGCTCTCCGGGAGTGAACTCCTCGCACGACAGGAAGGCGCCGTAGTCGGACCCCTCCGCTGTTCCTCACGCCCGATACCGGGCTCCTGGCGTTTGGCGGACCTGCCTCCCGCGTCGTCCGCGGAGTTCCGCCGCCGCTCCCGCGCGACCTCGTCGGCCTCGGCGGCGGCGGAGCGCTCACGCGGCCCTCCCCCGCCGGGGCCGGGACGGGGACCCGGGGTGGGCTCGCGGGGGTGGCGAACTGTCCGTCGCGGTGTCATCGCACTCGCCCCTCCCCGGCGTCGGCCGCGGCGAAGGGGGGGGTCGCCCAGGTGGGCGAGGAGGTCGGCCGGGTCGTCGTACACGGCGGCGGCGCCGGCTTCGGTGAGGTCTGCGCGCGGAATGCCCCCGCACAGCAGGCCGACGCCCGCCACCCCGGCCCGGCGGGCGGCTTTCATGTCCCAGACGCTGTCGCCGACGAAGACCGCCCGTTCGGCGGGCACGTCGACGAGGGAGAGGGCGTGCACGAGGGGATCGGGGGCGGGTTTGCCGGACTCGACGTCGTCGGCGGTGGCGGTCTCCCGGATGGCGTCGTCGGCGTCCAGGGCGCGGCGCAGCGAAGCCAGTTCGCGGTCCTTGGCCGAGGTGACCAGCACGACCGTCCAGCCGGCGCCGGCCAGCGTGCGCAGCAGTTCGGCGGCGCGCCCGAAGGGTTGCAGCCGTTCGAAGTACGTGCCGTAGAGGCTGTCGTGCGCCGCGCCGAGCCGGGCGGCGTCGGAACGGTCGCGGGACGGGCCGAGTACGTGGTCGACGAGTTCCTCACCCGGCAGTCCGATGGCGTGCTGCACGGCCCGGGTCGGGACACGGTGGCCGTCCTGCCGGAACGCCTCCCACCAGGCGACGACGTGCAGGGGGTTGGTGTCGACGAGGGTTCCGTCGACGTCGAAGAGCGCGGCGCGGTCCATGGGGTGGCCTTCCTCGGGCCCGCCGTGAGGGGCGGGCCCCGGGTCAGTCGGGCGTGGCGGGGCCGGCGGGGAGCAGGCCGGTCGCCCCGGTGATGTCCAGGAGGCGGAGCATCTGGTGGCTGGGCACGGCGAGCCGCAGGGAGCGGCCGGTGCGCCGCGCCCTCTCGGCCGCCGATCCGTGGGCAGTGTGGGGGGGGCTCCTGTGTGGGGTTTCCATGATGCGCACCTTCTCGGTACCAGGCGCCTGCCCCGGGCCCTACGGCCCATGCGTCCGCGCGAGCCCGGTCACGTACCGCGGTGCCTCGCCCACCGTCGGCACCAGCGCACGACCAGAGCCGTGAGCCCGGCCGGGGTCAGCGCCCACGCCCCGGCGAACGCCCAGACCGGGACCGGGCTTCCGGTCCCTGCCGCCGGCACCGTCAGCGCGACGGCACCCGCGAAGAAGACGACGACTCCCAGTGGCAGCAGCCGCGTGGAGGTGACGCGAGGCGCCAGACGCCCGCCCGGCAGAAGCCCCCGTCTCATCGACCGCGAGCGCCGGTCGAGGCGCCTGTCACCGCTGAGCTCCGCCTCGATCCCGGCCAGCGCGTGGCGCTCGCGTGCGGACAGCCCGACCTCGTCCATGGGGGTCGCACCTCCTGTCACCTGTCGTCGGGCGACTGCCCGGCGCGGGTCGGGGCAGTCGCTCGCCGGGGAAGAAGTCGTACGAGGGGTCACGGAGGGAGCGCGTGAGCGTCATGGTCGATTTCCCGGCCTTCAAGGAACAGCTCGACAGTCCGATGTACGTCGTCACCGCGGCGTCTTCCGGGCGGCGGGGCGGCTGCCTGGTGGGGTTCGCCTCACAGTGCTCCATCGACCCGCCCCGGTTCGTCGTGTGGCTGTCCACGGCCAACCACACGTACCGCGTCGCCCGTACGGCGGAGCACCTGACGGTGCACTTGCTGCACCGGGGTGACAGAGCGCTGGCCGAGCTGTTCGGCGGGGAGACGGGCGACCGGACGGACAAGTTCGCCGAGGTGGCCTGGCGGCCCGGAGAGGGCGGTAGTCCCGTCCTGGACGGCCTTTCGACGTGGTTCACGGGCCGGATCGACAGGCGGATCGAGGGCGGCGATCACGTGGGCTTCCTGCTGGTTCCCGTGGCGGCGGCCCCGTCCCGGCCGGATGCCGCCGCGCCGCTGCTGCGGTACGGAGGGCTGCGGGACGTCGATCCGGGGCACCCGGCCTGAGGGGACGGGAACCGCGCGGACGGGACGGCCGGGTGGGCGGCTACGGGCGGCTGGGGCTCGGTGAGCCGCGCTCGCCCAGGCAGCGGGCCGTGCCGACGGGGCCGTCACCTGGTCGTGCCGGGCGGCAGGGTGTGGTCAGGGGACGGGGGCGCGGAAGAAGACCTGGTCGGTGCCGGTGAGCTTGAACAGCTGGTCCAAGTGGCGGGGCAGGCCGCCGACGAGGACGAGCAGGCCGCTGTGGTGGGTACTCAGGAGCACGTTGAGGAAGAGGGAGTCGCCGAAGGTGACTCCGCTCAGGTCGAGCAGGAGGCGAGTGGCGCCGTCGTCGCGGGCGTCGGCGACCGCCTGCTCCAGGCAGGCGACGGAATCCCGGTCGAACTCCCCGTCGGCCTGGAGGCGAGCGGCGCCGTCGCCGCGTACGGGTTCCCTGAAGACCGCGGCGTCGCGAGGGGCGCTGTAGAGGTGGTGGCCGTCGGACGTGGTCGTACGGGTGACCTGATCGGAGTGGTCGTCGAGCGTCATGACGGTCGCTCTCCCTCGGGGACCGGGCGCGGCAGCGGACCGTGATGCCTGGTGCGAGCCGGTATGGCCATAGCGCCACGTTCGCAACGTGACGGGGGCCGCCCCGGCCGACGTCGGCGACCCGAGCCGACACAGGGGTCCCGGCCGTAAGGCGAGCGGAAGGACCAAGCCCCTCGGCTGGGGGAAAACGCGCCCATGTGCGCGTCCGCCCGTCTTCTGGCATTTCCACACTACGCCCCGCCCGGCGGAACAGCCGCTCGCGCGCCCCGGACGCCCCATGGGGCCGTGGTGTGCCCCGACGTCCCGGGTGGAGCGCCTCCAGCCGTCAGCGCCCGTCAAGGGCACGGACGAGGGCCGCCGAGAAGGCGTCGAGGTCGTCCGGCCCGCGGGAGGTGATCAGGGTGTGGGCTCCGGAGGTGTCGACGACGACCTCCCGGTCCACCCAGGCGGCTCCGGCGTTCTCCAGATCCGGGCGCAGCGAGGCGTACGAGGTGAGTTCCCGGCCCATGGCGAGCCCGCTGTCGACGAGGAGCCACGGTCCGTGGCAGATGGCGGCCACGGGTTTGCCGGCCGCGGCGAAGGTCCCGACGAGCTCGCGCGCCGCGGTGTCCGTCCGCAGGCGGTCGGCGTTCAGCGTGCCGCCGGGCACCACCACGGCGTCGTACGCGTCGGCGGAGGCCCGCGCGAGCGTGGTCTCCGGCCGGACGACTGCGCCGGGGTCCCGGTCGGAGACGAGGGTCTGGACTGGTTCGTCCTTCAGAGCGGCGATGTCGACCCGGGCGCCGTGCTCCCTCAACACCGTCACGGGTCTCGTCAGCTCGTCCTGCTCCGTGCCGTAGTTGGTCGTGAGGACCAGCACGTTCCGTCCGTCGAGCGACACAATGTGACTCCTTCCGGCCAGCCCCCTTCTCCGGCGTCTCACCGCACGGGCGGCGCCGCAAACGTCGACGGGCGGACCGGCCCGGATGGACGAGTACGTTCCTCCGGTCCGGGGAAGGCGACCCCCGTCGGGGGTGAAACGGCGGGGATGCCCGCATCGGCCGGATCCCCCGGACAGTTGGCACGGGCATGAGTCCCACTGTGAGCGGTCCGATACTGACCAGCGCCGCGTCGAGGAACGTCGACGGGGCGACCGCGAAGGCCGCGCCCGACGCCGCACCACCGGCGGGCGGACCGTCGCCCGCGCGGCGGCGGGAGACGGTCCCTCCGAGACGCTCGCGCAGGCGCCCCGCCCCGCCGGGCCACGGCAGCCGCGACAGGTTCATCCGGGTCGTCCGGCTCCAGGGTCACGCCGCCGCCGGGCACTTCCTCCACGGCCTCGCCTACGGCACCGGCCTCAGCCTCGCCGGGACGCTGGTCTCCCGCATGTGCGGCCTCTGGTGACACGAACACCTACATTTCGCATGAGACGGTGACAAAACGGGAATCCTTCCCTGAGGACATGCGACTTCCCCCCGCCGAAGGGCGGCCCGCTCATGACCACCGTCCCAGCCCGCACCAGCCCCACCGCGGCCCAGCGCCGCGCGGCGCTGGGCGGGCTCCCGGAGTCCGTCCGGCCGACCGAGGTCTCGACGGACGACGCGCGCACGCTGTCGGTGGCGCTGCTGCGGCGGCTGCGGGAGCTGGACGAGGGCACTCCGGAGTACGCGTACGTCCGCAACACGCTCGTCGAGCTCAATCTCAGCCTGGTCAAGTTCGCCGCACGGCGCTTCCGGAACCGCGCGGAGCCCACCGAGGACATCGTCCAGGTCGGGACGATCGGTTTGATCAAGGCGATCGACCGCTTCGACCCCGACCGCGGCAGCGACTTCTCCGCCTTCGCCCTCCCGACCGTCATCGGCGAGATGAAACGCTTCTTCCGGGACACCAGCTGGGCCGTCCGCGTCCCGCGCCGCCTCCAGGAGCTCCGCATCGACCTGGCGAAGGCCACGGACGCCCTGGAGCAGGACCTGGGCCGCCACCCCACCCGGACCGAACTGGCCCGGCGGCTGCACGTCACCGAGGACGACGTCGCCGAGGGCCAGGTCGCGGCGCACGGCTACACCGCCCGCTCCCTGGACGCCCCCACGAGCGACGACGAGCCCTCGCCCGGCGCGGGCGAGCGGCACCTGGCGGCCTCGGAGCCCTCGTACGAGCTCATCGACTCGCTGGAGTCGCTGCGGCCGCTGATCGCCCGGCTCGACGCCCGCGACCGGCTCATCCTCGAACTCCGCTTCGGCGAGGAGCTCACCCAGGCCGAGATAGGGACCCGGGTGGACCTGTCCCAGATGCAGGTCTCCCGGCTCCTCACCCGGATGCTCGGCGAACTCAGGCAGGGGCTCCTGGAGGACGGCGCCACGGCGGCCGCGACGTCCGGCTGACCTCCAGCCACACCACCTTGCCCACGGCCCCCGCCCCCTTGTCCTCGGCCCCCCAGGCGCCCGCCAGCCGGTCGAGCACCATCAGGCCGTGCCCGCCGGGCATCCCGGGCGACCGGGGCAGCCGGCTCCGCGGATGCTCGGGGCTGCCGTCGGCCACCTCCACCCGCAGCCGCCCCGGCTGGTGGCGCAGCACCAGCTCCTCCGGGCCGCCGGCATGGAGGCAGGCATTGGTGACCACCTCCGACACCAGCAGCAGGACGTCCTCCACCCGCTCCCCCGCCTCCGCCGTCCCCGGCGGGATCCAGCCCCAGTCCGCCAGCGCCTCGGCGGTGAAATCGCGGCAGCGCGCCACCACGCCCCCGGTCCCGTACAGCACGAGCCGGCGGACCTGCTCCCGATGGCCGTCAGCCGTCCCGGCCACGGTCCCCGCCGTCCTCGGGGCCGCCGCCGTCGGCGAGCGCCTCGTCCACCGTTCCGTACACCCGGAAGACCGACCGGGCGCCGGTGATCTCGAAGAGCCGGTCGACCGGCCGGCGCAGCCCCGCGAGGTCCATCCGCCCACCGGCCGCCTCGGCCCGCAGTCGCGCCCTCAGCAGCGCGTTCAGCCCCGAAGAGTCGCAGAAGTCCAGGTCCGCGCAGTCGACGACGATCCGTCCGGACCCGAGGCGCCCCTCCACCGCGTCCCGCAGCGGCGCCACCGTGTCGCGGTCCAGCTCCCCGTCCATCCGTACGACGACGGTGTCCGCGCCCGGCACCGATCGGACCTCCACGGCCAACCGGCCCCGCGGGGGACCGCCCCCTCCGGTCACGGGCTGCTCTCCCCGCATCCGCCCACCTTCCCTTCCCGCTGTCGATTTCAACCCTTTTGATGCTTATATTCCCATTGCTCGCCCCCTCATCCGATGGTTCGGCGCGAGGAAGCCGGGTACCGGCCGGACATGACCAGCCGGATCGCGGACGAGGCGGGCACAGAGAGCCACCGCTACGAGCTGACGGGCGGTTCCGGGACCGTACGGGAGTGCCGTGACCTCACCCGGCGCGCGCTGCGCGCTTGGTTCGGAGCGGCGGGCGGCCCCGGCCACACCGCGGCCGAGGACGCCCTCCTCCTGGTGTCCGAGGTCGTCACCAACGCCCTCGCGCACGGCGGCGCCCCGTACGAACTCCGGCTCGACCACGCCGACGGCCGCCTCTGGGTCCAGGTCGGCGACACGAACCCGGTACGGCCCCGCCCCCACGGGCCGCACCGGGCGGGACGCGCCTCCGGGCACGGGCTCTACCTGCTGGAGCGCCTCGCGGACTCCTGGGGCTGGGTGTCCCGGGGCCGGGGCAAGACGGTCTGGTTCGAGCTGGCCGTGCCGCGGTGGGACGCGCCGGACCAGGGCAGCGGCGGGGGTGGCGGCACCGCCGCCACCGGATCGGCCGCGTCAGCCGCATCGACCGGAAGGAGTGGGCACATCATGCCTCGCGGATCGAGCCCCAAACGGGAACGACAGTACGAGCACATCAAGGAGAGCGCCCTGGACCGGGGCGAGAGCCGGAAGCGGGCCGAGGAGATCGCCGCCCGGACCGTGAACAAGGAACGGGCCCGCGCCGGCGAGTCGAAGACCGCCAGCAAGAGCTCCACGGACGACATGTCCTCCGCGCGCCGCGGCGGCAAGCGCTCGCACAGCGGCGCCGAGGGACCGACGTACGACCAGCTCTACGCCGAGGCCCGGCGCCGCAACCTGCACGGGCGCTCCTCGATGGACAAAGCGGAACTCAAGCGGGCACTGGGCCACTGAACCCCGCTCCGTCCGACGCGCCGCGCCCCCGGATCCACCGGGGGCGCGGCGCGTCGGACGTCCGGGTCGTTGACCCGGTTCACCACCGGTACCAACGGCCGCTGCCGCTCCGCATCAGGAAGCCCAGCAGCCACAGCACGAGGACCGCGATGGCGACGTACCACAGCGCCTGAACCGCGAACCCCGCGCCGAAGAGGACCAGAATCACCAGCAGAACGAGAATCAGGGGAACCATGACGCCACCTCCATGTGCCCTTGGCCCGCCGGGCCCGTCGCGTACGTGGCCACCGGCTCTCCGGCGGGTGCCCCTCCGGCGCCGAATCATGCGCGCCGTGTTCCGGCGGGATCCGCGACGGCCCGGAGGGGTGCCGACACGCGGACCGGGCGGAGGCGGACCGTCCTGGGCGGCTGCCGCGCGGGCGGGCCCTACGAGGTCCTGCCGCCGCCCGAGCGGCTGCCCGTGGGGCGGGCGCACTGTGGCACGTACCGCCTGACGGGCCGCCCCGGTCGAGCGGGAAGGCCCCGGCACGCGGCCACGGGCTGCGCGTGAGGACGGTGTTCCTGGGTACACGCAGGGCGCCGCACCCAGCGGTCACCACAGACCCTTCAGGAGGACACCATGACCATGGTGCAGGAAACGATCAAGGTGGACGCCCCGCTGCGCGAGGTCTACGACCAGTGGACGCAGTTCGAAGAGTTCCCGATCTTCATGGAGGGAGTCGAGGAGGTCCAGCAGGTGGACGACCGTCTCTGTCACTGGCGCACCCGTTTCGCCGGTGTCGTCCGGGAGTTCGACACCGAGATCGTCGACCAGCTCGCCGACGAGCGGATCTCCTGGCGCACGGTCGACGGCGACGTCCGGCAGAAAGGGGTCGTCACCTTCCAGCGCCTCGACGACGCCCACACCCGCGTGAGCCTGGCGATGGACATCGAACCGCAGGGGGTGATCGAGAAGGCCGGAACCGCCCTCGGCATCGTCGAAAGCCGTGTCCAGGGCGATCTGGACCGGTTCAAGCACTTCATCGAGGAACGCGACGCCGCCACCGGCGCCTGGCGCGGCCGGCTGCGCCCCGTCGAGGCCCCGGACCGGGGGACGGGCGAAGCGGCGACGGACCCCCGCGGGGACGCCGGACCGGGCACACCCGCCGCCGGCCCGGCCGCGACGCCGATGCCGCCCGAGCGGCCGGGCCCGTACCCGGGCCCGCTTCCGGACCGCCCGCGGTCCTGACGCCCCTGACCCGCGGCGGTCAGGAGTCCTCGGGGACGTGGATGTCCAGGACGCAGATGTCGTCGCGGTTTCCCGGCCGGAGAGCGGCGAGGGTGCGGGCGAAGGCGTCGCCGCCTTCCTCCCTCAGCACGCGCACGGCGGTCGTGGCCAGTCGCTCCAGGCCCGCCTCGATGTTCTCGCCGGGGTTCTCCACCAGGCCGTCCGTATAGAGGAGAAGGTGGTCCCCCGGCCGCAGGTCGAGCGTCCGCTGCCCGTACGCGGACTCGAACGCGGCGCCGAGCAGGCAGCCTTCGGGCTGCTCCTGGAACTCGGCCGCGCCGTCACGGACCAGGAGCGGCGGCAGGTGCCCGGCGCGCACCCAGGTGAGGCGGCGGTCCGACGGCTCGTAGCGGCCCATGACCATGGTGGCGGTGGCTCCCTCCAGGCCGGCAGCCGTGTGCACGAGGAGCGCGTTCAGCCTGGCCAGGGCGTCACCCAGAGGGGAACCCGTGACCATCATGCCTTTCGTGTAGAAACGCAGCTGGGCCATGGTCCCGACCGCCGGCAGTCCGTGGCCGGCGACGTCGCCGACGACGAACAGCACGCTCCCGTCGGGAAGTTCGATCGCGGAGTACCAGTCTCCGCCGACGTTCATCCCGCTGTCGGCCGGCACGTAGGCGACATCGACGCACAGGCCCGCGAGCTCCAGCGACTGGGCCGGAACGGGCAGCAGCGTGTCCTGGAGCCGCGCGCCCAGCGCGCGTTCGGCCCGCAGCATGCCGCGCTGGACCAGGTTGGCGCGTTCGCTCTCGACCAGGGCGAGTTCGGCGTCGCGCAGGGAGCTGAGGTCCTGGAAGAAGCCGTGGACCTCGACCGGGACGCCGTCCGTGTCGACCCGCGCCTCCGCGACGACCCTCAGGTGGCGTACCCCGTCCGTGGTGGTGACGCGGAGCGGTTCGTCGACGGCGCGGCCGTACGCGGTCAGCCGCTGGATCGCCCCGGCCAGCCTCGGCGCGTCGTCCGCCACCAGGTGCCCGGGCAGTTCCTCCATCCGGATCGGGCCCTCACCGGGATCACGGTCGAAGACGGTGTAGACCTGGTCGGACCAGGTCACCGTGTCCGTGGCCAGGTCCCAGGCCACCCAGCCGAGGTTGCCGAGCCGCTGCAGCTCGGCGAGCCTGCGGGTCTCGCGGGCGTCGGAATCGTGGCGGATCCAGGAGGCCACGAGGCGGTCCCCGAGGCGGGACACCCGTACGGAGTAGACAGGCCGCTCCGGGACTCCGGCACTCACCTCCTCGCGGGTGAAGGGCTCGCTCTCGTAGACCGTCCCGGTGGTCAGCGTCCTCAGGTAGCCGTCCCACAGGGCCGTGCCCGCGACAGCGGGGTACGTCTCCAGAACGCGGCGCCCGACGAGCTCGCCGCCGCGCCGGCCCGCCGCGTCGACGGATTCCGGAGCCGCCGCGTCGATGCGGTAGTCCTCCACCTCGCCCGTCGGCGATCGCAGCGGGGTGAGCAGGACCGCCGGCCCCGGCAGGGTGTCGAAGACGGTCCGTACCGCCTCGGCGTCCTCGTCACCCGCGCCGTCCGGGTGTGCGGCGGCCGGGTCCGCGCGGAGCCGGCCGCCGCACACCCGGACGGCCCGCCGCAGCAGCGTGCGGGTGGCCGGGGCGAACGGCCCGGCCCGGGAGCGGAGGAAGCCCACCACCACCGGGGCGTGACGGCCGGGAACGGGCAGCCACGCGCGGGACGGCCACCGCCCGGGCGGGTCCCCGATCAGCAGGTGGTCGACGGCGTCCGCCTCCGGATCCTCCAGCCAGATCGCCTCCCTGGTGGCGGCCGCCTCCAGGGGCGCGACCCGCCCGAGCGGCGGGATGTGGCTCCACTGCGCGGCCAGGGACGTCTCGACGCCGGCGTGGCCGGCCAGCTCCACGCTGCCGTCGTCGTCGGACCGGAAGATCATGACGGCGTCCACGTCCTCCGGGTCGTTCAGGACCGCCCGCAGCAGAGCCGCGACGTCGTCGGCGGTACGGGCGTCGGCGAGACCGTCCGCGATCCGTGCCAGGCACTCCCTGGCCCCGTCCTCGCCGCCGGCCCCGTCCTCCCGGCGGTCGCGGTGGTCGCGGTGGTCGCGGTGGTCGCGGTGGTCGCGGTGGTCGCGGTGGTCGCGGTGGTCGCGGCGAAGCGGACTCGCCTCGGCAGCCGGCACCGGGCCGGGCGCCTCGGGCACGCCGGGCCCGGCCGCTTCACCCCGGCCGACGCCTCGGCCCTCGCGCGGCCCGGTCCGGCTCAGGGTGATCCAGCACTTCTCCAGGAGCGTCCTGCGGTGCCGCTCGGCCCGGTCGAGCAACAGCCGGTAGGCGGCGTCCGCCGCGACGGTCTCCTGCGCCATCAGCACGCCCTTGGCGCGCTCGACGACGGCCGCCACCGAGGCCACTCCCTCCAGGTCGGCGATCTCGGCCCGCAGCCGGGTGACGACCTCGGCGAGGCGTGGCGCCTCGGACCTCGCGCCGTCGCCGCTCTCGGGACGCCCAGGACTGCCCTCCATACGCACGAGCATGGCACGTCGCGGACACGGTCCGCCTCCCGGCGACGGCCCCTTGTCGGTCACGGTCGCCGGGGAGGCACCCGCTGTGCGTCCCGCTCCCCGCCTGTGCGGTCACCGCTGGGGCCGAAGCGCCGCCAGCCGACCGTGTCGCTCTCGTCGAAGGCATGCGGCCCGGGTTCGCGCCGGCCCGGTCGCCTGCCGCCTGACGCGCGAGGACGGTCGCGTCGGACTCCAGGTCGCCCGCCGCGCGCGTGCCGATGCCGGGCTCCGGCCCCACGTCGCCCGGCGAGATCGGTTCGGCTCAGTCCCGCTCGGCCGCCCCCGGCGAGTCGTCCGCCCGGACCGCCGACAGCGGCTCGGCGATGTCCTCCAGCGAGCGGCGCTCCGCGTTCACCGCGAAGAACGCCGCCACGACGCCCGCCGCGCACATCAGCGCCGCGCCGATCTGGAAGGCCAGCACCGTGTCCCCGGGCACCCCCGACGCGGTGAGGTCGGCGAAGACCAGCGGTCCCGCGATGCCCCCGGCCGCCGTGCCCAGGGCGTAGAAGAAGGCGATCGCCATGGCGCGGGTCTCCATGGGGAAGATCTCGGAGACGGTCAGATAGGCGCTGGAGGCGCCCGTCGAGGCGAAGAACAGCACCACGCACCAGCAGGCCGTGAGCGTGGTCGCGGTGAGCGAGCCCCGGCCGAAGAGCCAGGCCGTGCCGAAGAGCAGCAGGCCGGAGAGCAGGTAGGTGCTGGTGATCATGATGCGCCGGCCGACGGTGTCGAAGAGCCGTCCGAGCAGCAGCGGGCCGAGGAAGTTGCCCGCCGCGATCACCGCGAAGTAGTAGCCGGTGCTGCCGGTGGGGACGTCGAAGAAGGTGATGAGGATGGTGCCGAAGCCGAAGGTGATCGCGTTGTAGAGGAACGCCTGCCCGATGAACAGCGAGAGCCCGAGGACGGCCCGGCGCGGATAGCGGGCGAAGACCGTCCTCGCGATGATGCCGAAGCCGACGCTCTTGCGCTGGTGGATGGTGATCTCACCGGCGGGCGGCGGGAGTTCCGCCCCCTTCTCCGCCTCGATCTCCCGCTCCACCGCGTCGACCAGCTTCTCCGCCGCCTCACCCTGGCCGTGGATGAACTGCCAGCGCGGGCTCTCCGGCACATGTCTGCGCACCAACAGGATCACCAGCCCGAGGACCACGCCCAGAGCGAAGCTGAGCCGCCAGCCGACGTTCGCCGGGAAGATGTCGGTGTCGAGCATGACGATCGACAGCAGGGCGCCGCCGATGGCGCCGAGCCAGTAGCTGCCGTTGATGATCAGGTCGACCCGCCCCCGGTAGAGGGAGGGGATCAGTTCGTCGACGGCCGAGTTGATGGCCGCGTACTCACCGCCGATGCCGAAACCGGTGAGGAAGCGGAAGAGGAAGAACCACCAGGACTCCGTGGACAGCGCGGTGAGCGCCGTGGCCGCCAGATAGACGGCCAGGGTCACCATGAAGAGTCTCCTGCGCCCGTACCGGTCGGTGAGCCACCCGAAGAACAGCGCGCCCGAGCAGGCGCCCGCCACGTACAGCGCGGCGGCGACGCCCGTCACCTGCGCCGCCGTGATGTCGAGCCCGCTGCCGTCCTCGGCGAGCCGGCCCGCGACGTTGCCGACGATGGTGACCTCGAGACCGTCCAGGATCCAGACCGTACCGAGGCCGATGACGATCATCCAGTGCCAGCGGGACCAGGGGAGGCGGTCGAGCCGGGCGGGCACGGCCGTGGTGACCGTACCCATACCCGGCCCGGCACCGGTCCCCGGGGAAGAAGGCGTGGCGCTCATGACTCTCCTCTCCGCCGCCGCGGGCATGCCGCCCGCGGCAGGTCGTCCGTCGACTCATCCGTGACCCCCGCCCCGGCCCGTACCCCGGCCCGCGCGTCGGCTCGCCCGCGGTTCACCCGGGGGCTCATCCGTCGGCGCGGGTGGGCCGGAGCGCGCTCCAGCGGCCCCGCGGGACCAAGCGGCGGCGCCGCTCGTGGCGCTCGCGCACTTGCCGGTCCAGCTCCTCCATCAGCCGCCGCCCCCGGTGCTCGGGGTCGAGCTCGTCGAGGACGCGGTCGAGCTCGGCGAGCAGCGCCCCGTACAGCTGCCAACGGCCCGGCTCGGCGAGAGCGAGAGCGAGGAGCTGCTCGGCGGCGGTGGCGCGGCAGGCCCGCGCCGCCCGCAGCTCGCCCGCCAGCCGGGCCTCCGCCGCCTCGGCATCCGCGCTGGCGGGCGCGGTGACGAGGACGGCGAAGCTGACCAGGGCGTCCGCGGTGTACTGGGCGGTCTCCCGGACGGCGAGGGCGGCTCGCTCCGGCAGCAGCCGCTGCCCTGCCTGGTGTTTGGCCAGGTCGGTGAGGGTGCGGGCGAGCACCCGCAGGACGACGGCACAGATCTCCAGGGTGTCCAGACCGGTCCGCAGCACCACCCGGTGCAGCAGCCCCTCCTTGACCCTCGGGTTGAAGCGCAGGCTGTCCTCGGCGGTCCGCAGCGCGCCGTCGACATCGGCGACGTCGTTGTCGAGCCGCCGGGCCTCGTGGAGCCGGGCAGCGGCCTCCGCCACCGGCGGAGATCCGGTGAACTCCTCCGCCACCTCCAGCAGCAACAGCCTCATCCGCCGGGCCAGGCCGTCGATCGAGTCCCCGGCGGTGTCCACCCACACCGGCGGCGCGAGGACCAGGTTGAACACCATGCCGACGACCGCGCCGATCAACGTCTCCAGAACCCGGTCCCAGGCCGTGTCGGACACCTGCGTCACGCCGAGGACGAGCATCGCACTGATCGCGACCTCGGGCACGAACTCCTCGACCCTGACCAGCCGGCCGACGAGCAGCGACGCGAGGATGACGAGCGCCAGGCTCCACCAGGAGAGGCCCACGACGACGCTGAACGCGATGGCGATCAGCACACCGACCACCACCGAGTTCACCCGGCGGAGGCTGGTGGTGAGCGTGGAGTAGAGCGTCACCTGCACGACGAGCAGCGCGGTCAAGGGCGCGGTGAGCGGCACCGGTTCGCTGCTGAGCCGCAGGGCTACCACATAGCTGAGCGTGGCCGCCGCCGTGGACCGTACGGTCTGTACGGCGAAGGGGTCCCGGCGCAGCCGCGCCAGAAGTCCACCCCCGCCCCTCGTTCCTCCGCGCGCCGCCACCTCTCACCTCGTCCCTTCGGTCATCGTCCGCCAGACGCCGGACGCAAGCGGGCCATCCCCCTCGGGCGACCGCCTGCCCCTTCGGCTCCCCGCTCATGCGCGCATACGCCCGGGCGGCCGATGGATCAGACCGGATCGGCCCGGCCCGGGGACGGTCCGCCGCCGGCGGTCGTCGCGGGCGCCGGCGATCGCCTTCTCCGGGCAGGAGACGCGTTCCGGTGCCGTACGGCGGGGCGGACCGGGTTCAGACTCGGAGGTGAGGCGGAAGGGGCGGTGCCTTGAGCCGGCCTACGAGATCGGCGGCGATGCCTTCGACCACGGCCTGGACGACGGGCGCCTGCACGTGACGGTGGTCGACGCGATGGGGCACGACCTCGCGGCGGGGCTGTCGTCCGCCGTCGCGCCGGCAGGCTGCCGCTCCACCCGCCGTGCGGGCGGCTCCCTGACCGACAAACCGACCGGGTCGACGAGGACCTGTACCGCTGGCCGCCCGGCTGCCTGCTCACCGGCGTCTTCGCGCGTCTGCACCTGGAGAGCGGGCATCTGTCCTGGGTGAACGCCGGCCACCCGCCGCCGCTGCTGATCCGCTCGCACCGCGTCGTCCCCGAGGCACTGCGAGGCCGTGGGGAGCTGCCGTGCGGGCTCGGCCCGGACTACACGACCGCCCGCACCGCGCACGAGGCCCAGCTGGAACCCGGAGACCGCCTCCTGATCCACACCGACGCAGTCACCGAGGCCCGCTCGGCCTCCGGACTGCTCTTCGGCGAAGAGCGGCTCGTCGATCTCGTCACCCGGGCCCTCGCTGCCGGCGAGCCCGCCCCCGAAGCCCTCCGCCGCTTGATCCATCCTGGACCACCACCATGGCCGGTTGCGGGACGACGCCACCATCGTCCTGGTGGAATGCACCCGGAATCCGACAACCCCCGCCCGTGAGTGAGCCGACCGCGGGCGCTGGGAGCAGACCGCTGCCCGGCCACGCCACGGCCGGTCACAGCCCTGCCGAGGTCGCGGCAGTCCGGCTGCTGGTCCGCACGCTTCGACAAGGGTAAAGCAGCAGGTCCCAGCACCGGCGCCATCCGCCACCTCGCCAACGACCGGGGTGTCCCCCTCGACGCCACCACCGACGTCGCCGATCCGGTCGCCCGGCCTGACGGCCGAAGGCCATTCGACAGCGAGCGCGCCGACCTCACGTGACCCCGAGGCCGATATCGCGAGGTAGTCCCGACCGGACGCCGCGAACGCCCCCGACATCGGCCCGTGACCGCCCGGAACGGGCCGATGACCCCAAACACCGTCCAGGAAAAGGAAGTTGCACCACCCTGCCGACTCGTGGAACAGATGACCCCAGCGGACCCGAGCCACATCGGCCCCTACCGCCTCATCGCCCGCCTCGGCGCGGGCGGCATGGGCCTGGTGTACCTGGGGCGCTCCGAGGCCGGGCGGACCGTGGCCGTGAAGGTGGTGCAGGCCGAGTACGCGGGGAACGCCGAATTCCGCAGGCGCTTCGCCCGCGAGGTCGCCGCCGCGCGCCGAGTCGGCGGGGAGTGGACGGCGGCGGTGCTCGACGCCGACCCGGAGGCCGAGGTGCCCTGGGTGGCGACCCAGTACATACCCGGGCCCGATCTGCACACCGTGGTCACCGAGGATTACGGGCCGCTGCCCGAGCACTCGGTGACGGCCCTCGCCAACCGCCTCGCCATCGCCCTGCGGACCGTGCACGACGCCGGCTTGATCCACCGCGATCTCAAGCCCTCCAATGTGCTCGTCACCGTCGACGGCCCCCGGGTCATCGACTTCGGCATCGCCCGGGCGATGGAGAGCTTCGCCGGGGACAGCCTGCACACCCGTACCGGGATGCTGATCGGCTCGGCCGGTTTCATGTCCCCCGAGCAGGTCCGCGGCCGTGAGCTCACGGCGGCCAGCGATGTGTTCTGCCTCGGCGCGGTGCTCGTGTACGCGGCGACCGGACGTCTGCTGTTCGGCGCCGGCGACTCGGGGCTCAACGCCCACCTCTTCCGCGTCGCGGAGGAGGAGCCAGACCTCACCGGCGTCCCGGCGTCGCTGGTGGAACTCGTACGGGCCTGTCTGGACAAGGATCCGGCCCGCCGCCCCACGCCCGAGGAGATCGCCGAGTGGACCGCGACGGACCATCCCGACGAGTGGCTGCCCGGCTCCGTGCTCGCCCAACTCGGTCGTCGTGCGGCCGGATTGCTCGACTTCGCACCCCCGCTGCCCGACGCGCGGCCCGTACCGCCCGCGCCGACGGTTTCGCCCACCCTCCCGCCGCCGTCTGACCCTCGGGCCGCCCTCGCCTACGCGCCGACGGCGGGCGCCGCCCCGTACGCGCCCTACGTCCCGACCGCTCCGTCCACGCCTCCCACCGCGGCCCCGGTCCTCGGGGCCCGGCGGCGCGGGGCGGTGGCGCTGGCCGTCCTGGTGCTGCTTCTGGTGACGGTGGAAGGGAGCGTCGCCGCCAGCGCGCTCGGCGGCCTCCAGGTCAGTCTCGACATCAACGGCCATGCTCTCGACCTCGCGTTCCGCATGTACGTGGTGGGGTTCGCCGCCGCGCTGCCGCTCGCCGGGTATCTCGTCGACCGGATCGGTCTCCGCGTCGCACTGACCGTCGGGCTGTCGGCCGCCCTGTCCGTCACGCTGCTGGAGATCGTGCTGGCGGCCGACGTCCTCAGCGACGGGACCACCACCGGCGGCGTGCTCGCGGCGGCGCGGGGAATCATGGGCTTCGCCGCCGCGCTGCTGACCCCGGGTCCCTTCGTGCTCCTCACCCGGGGAGTTCCCGCCCCTGCGGCCCGACGGTGGGCCTTCGTCGGCTTCGCCGGTGTGGTCGTGGGCGGCTCGGCTGTGGGCAGGCTCGTCACGGGGGTCGTCGAGGAGGACCTGAACTGGCGCGTCGGCCTCTACCTGATGGTCCCCTTCGCCCTCACTCTGCTGGTCATGACGCTCAGTCAGGTCGAGCGTCGGGCCTCGGGCGAGGCCCCGGGCACGCCCTTCGACGCGGCCGGGGTGCTGCTCGGCAGCGCCGGGCTCGGCGCGCTGGCCTACGGATGCTCCGCGCTCGCCCTGTTC
Source organism: Streptomyces sp. NPDC042100 (assembly GCF_055582325.1). Classification (NCBI taxonomy): domain Bacteria; kingdom Bacillati; phylum Actinomycetota; class Actinomycetes; order Kitasatosporales; family Streptomycetaceae; genus Streptomyces; species Streptomyces sp. NPDC042100. The sequence continues at coordinate 283,283 of NZ_JBVJDK010000007.1, read as the reverse complement.
GACGACGTGGATCCGGTGGGCACGGTGCTGACGTCGGCCGGACTGCTGCTGTGCGTCGTGTTCGCGCGGCGCCAGCGCACCATGTGGCGGGCCCTCGCGGCCCCAGGCATCCTCGGCGGCCGTCGTCAAGCCGGTACCTTCCTCGCCCTCGGCTTGTTCACCGCCGCGCTCGTCGATCTGACCTGGGTGTCCGCCAATCGGACCTACGTCCACCTCTACCTCGGTCCGACGGAGCAGGGAACCGTGAAGCTCGCCCTGCTCGTCGGCGCCCTCGGGGGTGCGGCAGTGGCCGGACGACGCACGACCGGGGTCGCCGGGACGCGGACCCTGGTCGTCTGGGGCGGACTCCTGCTGGCCTGTGGTTCCGCGCTGCTTCTGATACTGCCGATGGACGCCGGTGCGGTGATCTCCGTCGTGCCCGCCCTCGCGGTTGGCGGGTTCGGCGCCGGACTCGCGCTCGCCGCGCTCTACGCGGACCTGGCCGAGGACGCGCCTGTCGGTTTCGTCGGGGCCGTTGGAGCGCTCGCCGCCGCGGCGGCCCAGGCCGGAGAGAGCATCGGCACCGCGCCCATGGGATTCGGCCCCTCCGTGGCTGTCCTGGTGGGTCTGGCCGCCGCCCTGCTCGCCGCCCTCGTCGGCGGCACCCTGCTGGGCTCCCGCCGGACCAGCTCCTGAAAGCGCCACCACGGTCGGGTGAGCTGTGGGGCCGGGCCGCTGTGCGGGACGTGGGTGGTCCTCGGGTGCGGTGGTCGGCCGGGCCCGGCCCGGGTCTCAGTCGGCGAGGGCGCCGCCCGCGGCCGCGGCGAGAGGCGCGTGGCCGGGACGGTGCGGCGGTTCGGCGGGCCGGGGCCCTTCGCCGGGGCCGGGGTCGGAGTCGGGGGTCTCCAGGCCGTTCAGCCAGGCCCATCGGGCCAGTTCCACGCGGTTCTTCGCGGCGACCTTGCGCCGGCAGTGCGAGACGGTCTTCTTGACGGCGGAGACCGACACCCCCCGGCGGTCCGCGATCTCCTGGTCGGTGCGGCCGGCCGCGACGAGGCCGGCGACCTGGAGCTCGCTGGGGCTCAGCGGGTGCGTGGGTTCGGTGGGCAGGTGTCCGCAGCCCTCGTCGGGCAGGTGCCGGCAGCCGTTGAGGAGCCCGCGCAGGCTGTCGGCGGCCGAGGGCGAGAGGGCGTAGGCGCCGGAGGCGGCGAGGCGGATGCCCTGGCGGAGGAGGGGTGGGGAGAGGCTCTTGGCGAGGAAGGCGTGGGCCCCGCCGCGCATCGCCGCGCAGAAGTCGTCGTCCGAGGTGGAACTCGTGAAGACCACGACCCTGCACCCGGTGCCGGTGAGGGCGCGGACCACGGCGAGGCCGTCGAGGCCGCCGAGGGTGGTGCCCATGACGCACACGTCGGGGCCGTCCGCGAGGGCCCGTTCCACGGCCTCCTTGCCGTCCCCGGTGTCGGCCACGACCTCGAATTCCGTACCCGACGCCAGGATGGCGCGCAGGCCGACCCGGACGACTTCCTCGGCGTCCGCGATCAGCACCCGTGTGGGCATTTCGTCCTCCCCAAATCCCGCCACGCGGGGCGGAATTCCGCCCCTGCGGGCTCGTCATCCCAACGTACGCGGACCGATGGTCGAGTCGGGTGGGGCACAAGGACAGCATCCACCCGGCCTAAGGTCCCGATACCCACAGCCCAGGGGTGCCGGAAAGATCAGGGCTAGGGGGGTGCGGGAAACCTGACAGGAAGGACAGGGGACCTTGGGAAACGCAGGTCTTTTCGCTACAAGACCATGGATTCACAGGGAATACGTTTCTTCCACGAGGTCGACGCAACGGCGCGGCGGCCACGGACCGAGGAGGACCCCATGTCTTTCCATGTCGATTCCGAAGCGGGCAAGCTCAAGCAGGTCATCCTGCACCGTCCGGGCCTTGAACTGGAGCGCCTGACGCCCAGCAACAAGGACGATCTCCTCTTCGACGACGTGCTCTGGGTCGAGAGGGCCCAGGAGGAGCACGACTACTTCGCGCAGACCCTGCGCGACCGCGGTATCACGGTCCATCTCTTCACCGACCTGCTCGCCGAGACCATGAAGAACGACGAGGCCCGCTCCCTCGTCCTCGGCCGCCTCTTCGACGAGCGCGAGTACGGCCCCATCGCCACCGACCGGGCCCGCAACGTCTACGAGGCCTTCGACACCGAGGAACTGACCAGGCATCTGGTGGGCGGCATCACCAAGAGGGAGCTCGTCGACAGGATGGGCAGGCCGCGATCCGTGCGGGTCCAGGTGATGGACGACGAGGACTTCGTGATCGCCCCCCTCCCCAACCACCTGTTCACCCGCGACACCTCCTGCTGGGTCTACGACGGCGTCTCCATCAACGCCATGAAGAAGACGGCCCGGCGCCGCGAGACGGTCCACTTCGAGGCCATCTACCGCTACCACCCGCTGTTCGCGGACCGTCAGTACAAGGTGTGGAACGAGGGCCAGAGCTCCTACCCGTCCACCATGGAGGGCGGCGACGTCCTGGTCATCGGCAACGGGGCCGTCCTGGTCGGCATGAGCGAGCGCACCACCCCGCAGGGCGTCGAGGACCTCGCGATCCAGCTGTTCAAGGAGGGCTCCGCCCAGCGGATCGTGGCCCTGGACATGCCCAAGGGCCGGGCCTTCATGCACCTGGACACGGTCATGACCATGGTCAACGGCAACACCTTCACCAAGTACGCCGGCCTGGGCATGCTGCCCTCCTACACCATCGAGTCCCAGGGCGCCCCGGACGACCTGAAGGTCACCCGGCACGCCCCGGAGGAGATGCACACGGTCATCGCGAACGCGCTGGGCCTGGACGAGATCAACATCCTCACCCCGCGTCAGGGCGCCTTCGCCGCCGAGCGCGAGCAATGGGACGACGGCTGCAACGTCCTCACCATCGAGCCGGGCGTGGTCGTGGCCTACGACCGCAACGTGGCCTCCAACAAGTACCTGGAGGAGAACGGCGTCGAGGTCATCCGGGTGCGCGGCAGCGAGCTGGGCCGTGGTCGCGGCGGTCCGCGCTGCATGAGCTGCCCGATCGAGCGCGAGGCGGTCTGAGCCGAGGGCCCGGCGGGGCGCGACGGCGCACCTCCGGGGCACGAGACCCGGGGGTGGGCCCCGCCCTCTCACACCCTCGCCCCTCGCCCCTCGCCCTCGCACGCCCTCGTCGGCCGACCCCCGTCCGTTCCCCGTCGGTCCCGTGACCCGGCCCGACGGGCCCCACGCCCCCCCACTTCCAGGAAGGCGCCACCGACATGGCCCTGAATCTGCGCCACCGCAGCTTCGTCAAGGAAATCGACTTCACCCCCGCCGAGCTGACGCACCTGATCGACCTGGCGGCCGAGCTGAAGACCGCCAAGCGGATCGGGACCGAGCGCCCCCGCCTGACCGGCCGCAACATCGCGCTCATCTTCGAGAAGACCTCGACCCGCACCCGCTGCGCCTTCGAGGTGGCCGCCCACGACCAGGGCGCGCACGTCACCTACCTCGACCCCTCCGGCTCCCAGATCGGCCACAAGGAGTCGATGAAGGACACCGCCCGGGTGCTCGGGCGGATGTACGACGGCATCGAGTACCGGGGCTCCTCCCAGGTGCTCGTGGAGGAACTGGCCGAGTTCGCCGGTGTGCCGGTCTGGAACGGTCTGACCGACGAGTGGCACCCGACGCAGATGCTCGCCGACTTCCTCACCATGCGCGAGCACTCCGGCAAGCCGCTGCACGAGATCTCGTTCGCCTACCTCGGCGACGCCCGCAACAACGTGGGCAACTCCCTGCTCGTGATGGGCGCCCTGATGGGCGCCGACGTGCGGATCGTGGCCCCCGAATCGCTCTGGAACGACGTGGAGACCATCGCGACCGCCGCCGAGATCGCGGGGCGGACCGGTGCGCGGATCACCCACACCGAGGACGTGACCGACGGCGTCGCGGGCGTGGACTTCGTCTACACCGACGTGTGGGTCTCCATGGGCGAGCCCAAGGAGGTGTGGGACGAGCGCATCGCGCTGCTCACCCCCTACCAGGTGACCGCCGAGGTCATGAAGGCCACGGACAACCCGCGGGCCAAGTTCCTGCACTGCCTGCCGGCCTTCCACGACCGGAACACGAAGGTGGGCGCGGAGATCCACGCGAGCCACGGCATGGAGGCCCTGGAGGTCACCGACGAGGTGTTCGAGTCCGAGCGGTCGGTGGTCTTCGACCAGGCCGAGAACCGGATGCACACCATCAAGGCGGTGATGGTCGCCACCCTCGGCGACTGATCCCGCCCCCGCGCCACGCCGGGCGCGGCCTCGTCCTCCCCGCCGGCCCGGTGTCGCGGATCGGTCCGTTCCCCCCGATCCGCGCGCCGGGCCGGCGTTCTCCCTCCCCCACCCCCTCCTCCCTTCGTCTTCTTCCCTCCCCCTCTCCCGATCGGAGACAACAACGTGCGTGTAGTGGTAGCCCTCGGCGGCAACGCCCTCCTCAAGCGGGGCGACAAGCCCGACGCCGACGTGCAGCTGGCCAACGTACGCCGCGCCGTGGCCGCGCTGGCCCCGCTGGCCGAGGAGCACGAGCTGGTCGTCACCCACGGCAACGGGCCCCAGGTCGGGGTCCTCGCCCTGCAGAGCGCCGCGGACCCGGCGCTGAGCAGCCCGTACCCCTTCGACGTGCTGGGCGCCGAGACCCAGGGCATGATCGGCTACTGGCTGCTCCAGTCCCTCCAGAACGCCCTGCCGGGCCGGCAGGTGTGTTCCCTCATCAACCAGACGCTGGTGTCGGTCGTCGACCCGGCGTTCGCGAACCCGACGAAGTTCGTCGGCCAGGTCTACGACCGGGAGACGGCCGAACGGCTCGCCGAGGAGCGCGGCTGGACCGTGCGCCAGGACGGCGCGTACTGGCGGCGTGTGGTGCCCTCGCCGCTGCCGCAGCGGATCGTCGAGACCCGGCTCATCCGCCAGCTCCTCGACCAGGGGGCGATCGCGGTCTGCGCGGGAGGCGGCGGCGTGCCGGTGATCCGTGACGACGCGGGCATGCTGACCGGGGTCGAGGCCGTGGTCGACAAGGACCTCACGGCCGCGCTGCTGGCGGAGGCCCTGGAGGCCGACGCGCTGATCCTCCTCACCGACGTACCCCGGGTGGTCCGCGGCTTCGGGACCCCGGAGGCCGAGGAGATCACCCACAGCACCCCGGGCGCGCTGCGCGCCGAGAACTTCCCGGCCGGGTCCATGGGCCCGAAGGTCGACGCGGTGTGCCGGTTCGTGGAACTGACCGGGGACATGGCCGCGATCGGCGCCCTCGACGAGGTCGTCGACATCATCCAGGGCCGGGCCGGGACGATCGTCACGCCCAGCGGCGGCTACGCCGGCAAGCAGGCCGGCCCGGCCCGAGTCCCCGAGGGAGCGGTCTCATGAGCACCGTCACCCCCGCCGGGGCCCGTTCCGAGGGCGAGACCGAGGCCGAGGTCAGGGCCGAGGCCGAGACCGCCGAGTCCACGGGGCCCCCGGGCGGTTCCGGGGCGTCGGCCCCACAGGGGAAGAAGGAACGGAACTTCAAGTTCCCGACCGCCTTCACCGTCCTGGGCATCGTCACCCTCGGCGTGTGGCTCCTCGCCTTCCTGATCCCGGCCGGCGCCTACAAGCTGGATGCGGACGGGGCCCCTATCCCGGGCTCCTACCACACGGTGGAGAGCTCCGCCGGGTTCATGGACCGGCTCCGCGACCTGTTCCTCTCCCCCGCCAACGGCCTGTACGGGATCACCTCCGAGGGGCACACCTCCCCCGGCGGAGACGGCTCGCTGATGGGCGCGGCGGCGGTGTTCCTGTTCATCCTGGCGGTGGGCGCGTTCATCACCGTGGCGATGAAGACCGGAGCGCTGGACGCGGCCATCGGACGGCTCGCCCAGCGCCTCGCCCACCGCAAGTCCCTCCTCGTGGTCGCCCTGATGGTGGTCTTCTCGCTGGGCGGCACCACGTACGGCATGGCGGAGGAGACCCTCGGGTTCTACGCCCTGGTCGTGCCGCTGGCCCTGAGCCTGGGCTACGACCGGATGGTGGGCGCCTCGATCATCATGATCGGCGCCGGCATCGGCACCCTGGCCTCCACCGTGAACCCGTTCGCGACCGGAGTCGCCTCCGCCTCCGCCGGCATCGGCACCGGTGACGGCATCGTGGTCCGGTTGCTGATGTGGGCGGTGCTCACCTCGATCGCGATCTTCTTCGTCCTGCGGTACGCGAACAAGGTGGCCAAGGACCCCTCGGCCTCCCTGGTCGGCCACGCCGGCGACGAGGCCATGTCCTCCGGCGGGGCGCTGCCGCCGCTGACCGGCCGGCAGAAGGCGGTGATCGGCGTCTTCGCCGCCACCTTCGTCCTGATGATCTTCTCGGTCATCCCGTGGGCGGACTTCGGCATCACCGCCGTCCCCACCCTGGGCTGGTACTTCCCTGAGCTGGCGGGCCTGTTCCTCGTCTCCGCCATCGTGATCGGCCTGATCGCGGGGCTCGGTGAGAAGGGCACGGTCGACGCGATCGTGTCGGGCGCGGGCGACTTCATCGGCGCGGCCCTGATCATCGTCCTGGCGCGCGGCGTCACGGTCATCATGAACAACGCGCAGATCAGCGACACCATCCTGAACGCGCTGAACAAGGCGGTCGAGGGCACCAGTTCGGGGATCTTCACGGTGCTGACCTTCCTGGTCAACATCCCGCTGGCCTTCTTCGTCCCCTCCTCCTCCGGACACGCGACGCTGGCGATGCCGATCCTGGCACCGCTCGCCGACTTCGCCGGGGTGCAGCGGGCCATGGTGGTCACGGCCTACCAGTCCGCCTCCGGCTGGGTGAACCTGGTCACCCCGACCTCCGCGGTCATCATGGGCGGCCTGGCCCTGGCGAAGGTCCGCTACGACAAGTACCTGCGGTTCATATGGCCGCTGATGGCGACCCTGTTCGTGGTCTGCCTCGGCTTCATGCTCCTCGGGGCGGTGATGGGCTGATGCCCGGCTCCGCCACCGCGACCTCCCCCGCCCCGCCCCCCGCCGGCGAGGACGCAGGCCCCGAGGGGACCGCCCGGGACATGGTCATCCGGGCCGGGCAGGCCGGGGAGACCCTGGTCCTGCACACCCCTCCGGGAGCCGCCCGCTACCTGGCCACCCTCGTGGACGCAACCCCCGGCCTCGACGTGCGGGGCTGCGTGGCCGGCAACGACGTCGTCCTGGTCGTCTGCCGGGGCTGGGAGGGGGCCCGCAAGGTCCTGCGGTTCTTCCGCGTGGAGGCGGAGTCCTGAACACCCCAGCGGACACCCGCCCGTCACCGGCGCACGAACGCCGGTGACGGGCGGGCCTTTCGCATCCCCACCCGCCGAACCCCATCCACCCCGTGACCCGTCCACCCCGTGACCCACCCACCCCGTGACCCGTCCACCCCCTGGCCCCATCCCGCCCGTCCCGCACCGTCCCGTCCCGTACCACACCGTCCGACAGGAGATCCCCGTGACCACCGTGCCCACCCTCGCCCACCTCGCCCACCGTCGACTCGTCGAGGCGGTGGCCCGCGCCCTGCCGGCCTTCGCGGGCGCCGACCCGATGCTGCGGGCCAGCGACCGGGCCGACTTCCAGGCCAACGGCATCCTGCCGCTCGCCAAACGGCTGGGCTCGAACCCGCGCGAGGTGGCCGAGCGGGTCATCGAGTCGGTGGACTGCGCGGGGCTGCTGGAGGACGCCTCGGTCTCCGGCCCCGGGTTCGTGAACCTGCGGGTGCGGGACGCGGCGATCACCGCGAACCTCGCGGCCCGCGCCGCCGACCCGCGGCTCGGCGTGGCCCCCGCCGACCGGCCGGGCACCACGGTCATCGACTACGCGCAGCCGAACGTGGCCAAGGAGATGCACGTCGGGCACCTGCGCTCGGCCGTGATCGGCGACGCCATGGTGCGGATCCTGGAGTTCACCGGCGAGAAGGTGGTGCGCCGGCACCACATCGGGGACTGGGGGACGCAGTTCGGGATGCTGATCCAGTACCTGATCGAGCACCCGCACGAGCTCGACCGCTCCGACACGGGACGGGCCTCCACCGAGGAGTCCGGCGCCCAGGCCATGTCGAACCTGAACCGCCTCTACAAGGCCGCGCGCACCCTCTTCGACTCCGACCCCGAGTTCAAGACCCGGGCCCGCGCCCGGGTGGTGGACCTCCAGGCAGGCGACGAGCTCACCCTGGAGCTGTGGCAGAAGATCGTGGACGAGTCCAAGCTCTACTTCTCCTCCGTGTTCGAGAAGCTGGACGTGGAGATCCGCGATCCGGACGTGGTCGGCGAGTCCGGCTACAACCACATGCTGGACGAGACCTGCCGGCTGCTTGAGGAGGCGGGGGTCGCCGAGATCTCCGAGGGCGCCCTGTGCGTGTTCTTCGACGACGTGCTCGGACCGGACGGCAACCGGGTGCCGTTGATCGTGCGCAAGTCGGACGGGGGCTACGGCTACGCCGCCACCGACCTGTCCGCGATCCGCGACCGGGTGGGCGCGCTGCATGCCTCCACCCTCCTGTACGTCGTGGACGCGCGACAGTCGCTGCACTTCCGGATGGTCTTCGAGACGGCCCGCCGGGCCGGCTGGCTGAACGGCAACGTGCGGGCGGTGCAGTTGGCCTTCGGCACGGTGCTCGGCGCGGACGGCAAGCCGTTCAAGACCCGCGAGGGCGAGACGGTGCGCCTGGTGGACCTGCTGGACGAGGCGATCGGACGGGCGGCCGTCGTGGTGCGCGAGAAGGCCCGGAACCTGACTCCGGAGGAGGTCGGGCAGCGGGCCGCCCAGCTGGGCATCGGCGCGGTGAAGTACGCGGACCTGTCGACCTCCGCGATCCGCGACTACAAGTTCGACCTGGACCAGATGGTCTCGCTGCACGGGGACACCTCGGTGTACCTCCAGTACGCGCACGCCCGGGTCCGCTCCATCCTGCGACGGGCCGGGGACACCGGGCCGGTCGGGCACCCGGATCTCGCCCTGGCCCCGGCCGAACGGGCCCTCGGGCTGCACCTGGACGCCTTCGGGACGGTGGTCGAGGACGCGGCGCGGGAGCACGCCCCGCACAAGCTCGCCGCCTACCTGTACCGGCTGGCCTCGCTGTTCACCTCGTTCTACGACGCCTGCCACGTGCTCGACGTGCGGAACCCGAGCGCCGTGGTGGAGAACCGGCTGCTGCTGTGCGAGCTGACCGGGCGGACCCTGTCCACCGGGATGGGGCTGTTGGGGATCGCGGCGCCCGAACGCCTCTGAGTCAGGGGCCGACGCGCCGAGTCTCGGCACGTCCTCGGGGCGGTGCTCACCGTGGCCGATTAGAGGGGAACGAAAGTTCGCATTCGCATACCCCCTGGAGGTATGGGGAACGGCTTGATCATGGACAAGACGAACTGGCACCTGCAAGGCGAGTGGTTCGACGTCTGCAGCTGCTCGCTACCCTGCCCCTGCACCTTCGCCCAGGCACCCACGAACGGCGCCTGCCTGTTCACCCTCGTGTGGCAGATCCACGAAGGGCACTTCGAGGATCTGCGGCTCGACGGCCTCGCGGTCGTCGCGCTGGGCGAGTTCGCCGGCAACATGTGGGCGGAGAACACGGACGCGCGGATGAGCGTGATGTTCTACATCGACGCCGGGGGAACCCGTGCGCAGCGCGACGCGCTGGAAGAGATCTTCCGGGGCAACGTCGGCGGATGGCCCGGCACCTTCGGGTCACTGATCGGGGAGGTGCGCGAGGTACGGTACGCCCCGATCGCCTTCGACGCCGCCGAGGACCTGGCGTACTGGCGTGCGACCGTGTCGGACCAGGTGAGCGTGGGCGCGAAGGCACTCACCGGCCCCACCAGCGACCCGGCTCGGCGCGTCCAGCTGATCAACGCTCCGGGAGCGGAGGTCGGGCCGGGACAGGTGGCGACGTGGGGCGTCGTGCGGGCGGACCGGGCCGAGGGGTTCGAGTTCTCCCGCCCGTACCGAGGCGGGTCGAGCAAGCACTTCTCCTTCGACTGGCGGCCCGAAGCCTGACCCCACGGGTGCGGGACCGGCCCGGACGACGGGCCGTTCCCGCGCCTCGGGATCACTCGTTCACGCTCCGGACCTCATCCGCGCCTTAAGGCTTCCTGATGGGTGGCTTCAGGACGGCTTCGCGGGCGGTCTCGGCCCCTAGGCTCACGAGCGGTCAGAACGTTCGCTCTGGCCCCGCTCCGACGGCGCCGCTTCCAGGCCCCGGAGATCTCACCGGCAGAAGGGGTTGATCCGCCATGGGCGCGCATCGTCGCACTCCACGCTCGACGGCCGTACAGGGCCTCGTTCGATTCTCCGCCGTCGCCCTCACCGTCGGCGCCGCCGCCGTGGCCACCGCCTTGGGCGGACCGAAGAACGACTCGGCTCAGGACCTGGCCACGGTCGCCGTCCTCGATACACCCACCGACCACGATGACGGGAATGCCGGGGACAGGGCACCCTCGGGGGCGCCGACCGCTCCCGTCTCCCCCGCCCCCGCCTCCGCCTCCGCACCCGCCCCGGTGCCGACGCCACCGACGGCACGTCCGACCTCCGCTCCCGCCGCGCCGCCGCCCGTGGCCAAGCGAACCGTCGCGCCCAAGGCCGTGCCGCGCGCCGTCAGGACGACGCCCGTCTCGAAGCCGGCCGCCCGGGCCAAGCCCACCACCCAGAAGCGCGGTGCGGCACCCGGGTCGTCGGGCTTCACCACCGGCTACCCGACCGGCCGCGACGCCCGGGAAGCCGTCGACTCCGCGCTCGCCGCCGCCAAGGCCGACGGCAAGAAGGTACTGATCGACTTCGGCGCCAACTGGTGCGGCAACTGCAAGGCCGCCGACGAGGCGTTCGCCACGACGGGTGTGGGCGCGCTGCTCGACGCCTCGTACCACGTGGTCAAGGTGGACATCGGCGGGTCGGACTCCGCCGCCTTCAGCCTTCTGGGCGACTACTGCACCGGCGAGGACGCTTACAAGATGCCGGTGCTGGTCGTCCTCGACGGCAACGGGAAGGTCCTGACCGAGACGCACTCCACCGGCAACCCCGACCTGACCGAGGCGGGCCTCGGCGCGTTCCTGCGGAACTGGGCCTGATGGCGCTCCGCCCGCGCCGGCACGGCGGTGGCGCGACGGTCGCCGCCCTCCCCCGGGACACGAGAAAGACACCGAACGACGACATGGCCTTGAACATGACACTCCGGCACGCCGCCCACCGCCCCTCCCGTCCTTCCCGCCTCTCCCGCCCCTTTCGCGCTCACCTGGCCCGGGGCGCCGCCACCGCCCTGCTCGCGGCCGTCTCGCTGACCGCCTGCGGGCAGGGCTCCGCGCCACGGCGCCCCGCCCCGGTCACCGAGTTCAACGAGAACGGCGTGACCGTCCGGCTGAGCGTGACCGAATGGGAGTCCGCCGCCGGCACCCTGGTCGCCACGTTCACTCCGGACGACGCGGGCTTCCACCTCTACAGCACCGCACTCCCGGTGCAGGGTGTCGACGGGGTGGGGCGGCCCACCCAGGTCCGTCCCGTCGGCGCGGTCGCCCCCACGGGCACGATGACGGTGGACAAGCCGGTCAAGACCATCCGTGTCCCCGGCGTGCGCAGCGCCGTCCCCGTCTACCCCGACGGCCCCGTCACCGTCACCCTGCCGATCCGGGCGACCGCCCCGGGAGAGGCCAAGGTCCTCATCGGTTACGCGAGTTGCAGCTCGACCGAGGGCTGCACGATCCCCGTGGCCGACCGGGCCGTGGCCCTGCGCACGAGCGAGGACGGCGTGTCGTTCGACGCGCAGTGACGGCCCGGGCCGTCCGCCGCGCACCCTCACCGCCCCACGGGCGCGTACCCCCGCTCCTCCACCACCTCGCGCAGCACCCGCGCGAAGGCCCCCGCCGCCGCGCTGCGGTAGGCGTCCGCGCGGCTGAGCAGGGCCACCGTACGCGTCGGCAGCGGCGGCTCCAGAGGGACCGAGGCCAGGTGCGGGTGGTCGTGCGCGATGGCGTCGGGCAGCACCGTGGCGAGCGGCGTGCGGCGGACGATCTCGCTGAGGGCCTGGATCGAGTTGGCCTCCACCGTGACGCGCGGGCTGACGTGGTGCTCGGTGAAGTACGCGTCGATGTGACCGCGCGTCGCGAAGTCCCCGCTGAGCAGGGCGAGCTGACGCTCGGCCACCTCGATGACGGACCAGGGACGGTGGGCCGCCTCCCCGCCGCCCGTGACCAGGCTCAGGGTCTCGGTGAACAGGGGCTCCGCCTCGACCCCGGGCAGGTGCCCGCCCGCGAAGGCGATCCCCAGGTCCAGCTCGTCCGCGAGCAGGTCCGCCTCGATCCGGTCCTGCGTGGCTTCGCGGACGGTGAGCGTGAGCCCCGGATGGCGCGCGTGCAGTGCCGCGACCAGCGGCCCGACCAGGTACGCCGTGAAGGTGGGGGTCACCGCGAGGCGCAGGTGCCCGCGCGAGAGGTCCCGCACGTCGTGCAGGGCCCGCTCGGCGGCCGACAGATCGCGCAGGGCGCGTCGTGCGTGCAGGGCGTATGTCTCGCCCGCGTCGGTCAGCCGCACCGCCCGCCCCGTCCGGTCGAGCAGCTGCACCCCGAGCATCCGCTCCAGCTGCTTGACCTGCTGCGACAGCGTCGGCTGCGAGATGTGCAGCTCCTCGGCGGCGTGGGTGAAGCTGCCGTGGTCGGCGACGGCGAGCAGATAGCGCAGGTGGCGCAGTTCGGGGGAGGCCATGAGCCAGAGTATAGATCAGATCTATAAGAGTCATGGGTAGTAGGTATTGGACGCTATAGATGCAGCTCGGGCATGGTGGATCCCGTCGCCCCCACCGGGTGGCAGCGATCGAAGGGAAGTGACCATGCGAGACCTGGCCGACGGCGTCACACGGTTCCAGCGGGAGGTCTTCCCGGCCCGGGCGGACCTCTTCGCCCACCTGGCCGGGCACCACGCCCCCCACACCCTGTTCATCGGCTGCTCCGACGCCCGCGTCGGGCCCGAGCTGATCACCGGCAGCGAGCCGGGCGAGCTGTTCGTCGTCCGCACGGCCGGCAACCTCGTGCCCGCCTACACCCCCGGCGCCGACGGTGTCGCCGCGAGCATCGAGTACGCCGTCGCCGTCCTCGGCGTCCGCGAGATCGTCGTGTGCGGCCACTCCGCCTGCGGCGCCATGACGGCCCTCGCCGAGGGCCACGACCTCGGCACGGCCCCCGCCGTCGCGGGCTGGCTGCGGCACGCCGACGCCTCGCTGGCCCGGACGGCCCCCGGCACGGACGTGCCCACGCTGGTCCGCGAGAACGTCCGCGCCCAGCTCGCCAACCTGACCACCCACCCCTCGGTCGCCCGCGCCCTCGCGGACGGCTCGGTGCGGCTGCACGGCTGGGTCTTCGACATCGCCACCGGGCGGGTCGAGGAGCTGGCGGCCACGGACCGCACGCCGTCCCACGCCTGAGGGCCGGCCACCGCACTCGTACGCAACACCGCACCGCTTTCACATCACCCCGCACGAAGAGAGAAGGAACCCCTCATGGTCCACGCCCAGTTCGACCCCACCGCCCGCGAGCAGCTCGCCATCCGTGCCGTCGAGGCGAAGATCCGCAAGGACCTCACCTGGGAGCGCGTCGCGGAGGTCTCCGGCTTCTCGGTGGCGTTCACCACCGCCGCCGTGCTCGGCCAGCACGCCCTGCCGGAGGACTCGGCGAAGGCGGTCGCGGAGCTCCTCGGCCTGGACGAGGACGCGGTCCTGCTGCTGCAGACCATCCCGACCCGCGGCTCGATCCCCGGCGGCATCCCGACCGACCCGACCATCTACCGCTTCTACGAGATGCTCCAGGTCTACGGCACCACCCTCAAGGCCCTGGTCCACGAACAGTTCGGCGACGGCATCATCTCCGCGATCAACTTCAAGCTGGACGTGAAGAAGGTCGCCGACCCCGAGGGCGGCGAGCGCGCCGTCATCACCCTGGACGGCAAGTACCTGCCGACCAAGCCCTTCTGAGACCGCCCCTTCACCGCACCTCTTCCACACCTCTACCGCACCTCTCCGCCCCCTGCCGGACGAGTCCACGGGCAAGCCCCTTCCGCCCCGGACCCCGGCAGGTCCGGGGCGGGCCGCTCCCCGTACGACGGCCCGCCCCGGCCCATCCCCACCACGCCCCTGGAGGAACACGTCATGGACTTCGCACAGCGCACCATCGACCTCGCCCGGCAGAACGTCGCCGAGGGCGGCCGTCCCTTCGCCACCGTCATCGTCAAGGACGGCGAGATCCTCGCCGAGAGCCCCAACCGGGTCGCCCAGACCAACGACCCCACCGCCCACGCCGAGATCCTCGCGATCCGCGAGGCGTGCCGGAAGCTGGGCACCGAGCACCTGACCGGCGCCACGATCTACATCCTGGCGCTGCCCTGCCCGATGTGCCTGGGCGCCCTCTACTACTGCTCGCCGGACGAGGTCGTCTTCCTGACCACCCGCGACGCCTACGAGCCGCACTACGTGGACGACCGCAAGTACTTCGAACTGGACAGCTTCTACGCCGAGTTCGCCAAGGACTGGGACGAGCGGCGGATGCCGATGCGCCACGAGCCGCGCGAAGCCGCCGTGGACGTCTACCGGGCCTGGCAGGAGCGCAACGGGGGCAGCCGCCGCGTCCCGGGAGCACCGACCGCGGCCTGACCCCGGGCCCCGGCGCGCCAGGACCAGTGCCTTGTGCGCGGGGGCAGCGATGCCTGCCCTTCGAGGCGGCGGACGCTGCCTGCACACGTGCCCCGCGAGTCATGCTGGAGGGGGCACAGGCGTGGGAGTTTTCTGCGTCGTCGGTTACTGATCCCGTGCGGGAGACGGGTGTGAGGCACCTGACCGCGTCCTCGTGTCGTTTCGACAAGCGGTCAGCGGTACTTGACGGTTTTCCTTTCTCGCGCACAGCCCTCGCACTCGCCCGGCCCGTGGCCTGTGACCCGCCCGGGTCACCCGCGGTCCGGGCGGGCGAGCACGTCGTTTCGACCGACGCACCCGGACCTCTTCCACCGCATAGGAGATCGCCCATGCTCAACGGTATGCCCGAGATCACGGCGAAGCGCGCCGCGGCCCTGCTCACCTTCGGCGCCGGGCTGGCCGTGGCCACCGCCGTGGTCGCGAGCCCGGCCTCCGCGACGACGACGCAGGCGGGTTGCCGGCTCACCGCGGTCGCCCCGGCCGAGTCATCCGCGTACGCGCCCCTGTTCGTCACGCCCACCTGCCGCTGATCACCGGCGCCGCCCCGCGGTGACCGACAGACCGCCGGTGCGGCCCGCCGTGCGCTCCGCCGCGACGGGGAGCGCACGGCCCGCACCCGGGCACCCCATCCACTTCCCCAGGAGACGGTCCAGTGCAGCCCACCCTCACTGAGCAGCGCCTCATCGGCCTGGCCAGAACGCTGACCCGCGCCCGGGAGGGAAGCCCGTTCTACCGTGAGCTGATCCCGGCCGGGGAGATCCGGCCGGACAACGCCCCCGCCATCCTGCGCCGGCTGCCCCAGTTCGATCCCGACGGTTGGTCTTCGGCCCGTGCGCGGCTTCGATCCACCGCCACCGACGGCGTCGTCACCGGGTTCACCAACGGCACCTCCGGCGTCCCGAAGGCCTTCTGCTCCACCGAGGCGGAGCGGGCAGCCCTGAGGTCGAGCCGCCTGGACGACGGCCGCCGCCGTCTGCACCTGGCAGGCATCAGCCATGGGGCCGTTGTCGGGCTCGACCTGGCCGAGGAGGGCGACTTCGTTCCGCTCCTCTCGATGCGCTACGCCGACATGGCAGCCGACCTCATCGCCCACGGCGCCGCGGACGGCGCCCGCATCCGCGTCCTGGTGGGCACGACACGCCACATCAAGATCCTGACCCTGCACATGCTGGAACGCTTCGGCGACCTCTCCGCCTTCGGCATCGAGACGGTCGAGGTCGGGCGCGACTTCCTCTCCCCCACATGGGAGTCACGGCTGCGGACGTGGTGGGGAGCGGACATCGAGTGCGTCTACGGCTTCTCCGAACTGCGCATGTGCAACGCGCGCAAGTGCCGTACCTGCACCCATCACCACTTCCCTCCCTCGTGTGTCGCCGAGGTCGTCGATCCCGCCGACCCGGAACGGTACGTACCGCTCGGCGGGCGTGGCAGCCTGCTCGTGACGGCTCTCCACCCCTACGTGGAATTCGAACCCCGGATCCGCTACCGGCCCGGGGACATGGTCGAGATCGCCCCGCGCCCCTGCCCGGAGTGGGGCGAGCCGGGATTCCTCCCCCTGGGGCGCGAAGCGCACTGCGTGACGACCGGCCGGAGCGGCGGCTACCTCACTCCCGGTGACTACGTGTCCGTCCTGGCCGACCTGCCGCAGGTCGCGGTCGCCTTCGACCACCTGTACCCCGACACCGACCAGCGGCACTACGAGGCGGGGAACCCCCGCTTCAGGCTCGTCGACGGTGGCACAGGTCCCGAGGTGCACGTGGAACTCCGGTTCGATCCGCTGGTCTGGCCGCGTCAGGCCGAGGAGGTCGCCGCCACGGTGCGCGCCGCCGTCCCCGCCGATGTCCGGGTTCACCTGTACGGCCCCGACCGACTGCCCAAGCCCATTCTCGTGTGACACCTCCTCGCACCTGCGCGTCGGGATGCCGGCGGTGTCCCGAAGGGCACCGCCGGAGCCCGTTCACCCGCACCAGGCCGCGCACATTCACCTACTGCTCCGGCCCGGGATCCCCGGTGATCAGGAGCTTGGGCACGTCACACGAGGTGGCCCACCCGGAGGTCGCCGCCCCGCCGGAGCGGCGGACTCCTCTCCTCAGTCGGTGAGGTCCATGCGCAGTCGCGCCCGCGCCGTGGCGAGAAGCCCCGGCAGCGCCGAGGGCCTCGCGTCGTACTGCTGGTCGTTGACGTGGAGTTGGTAGACCTGGCCGTCCCCGCCCGCGACGAAGATCTCGGTCCGGTGGCACGGGATCTCCCGTGCCGGCCAGTGGTAGTCCATCTCCAGCCGCACGGCGGGCTTCCCGCTCTGCCGGTCCGGGTGGGGCGTGGCCTTCAGAGCCTCCATCTTCGACTCCTCCGTCCTCCGGTACCAGGCGAGTTGGCCGATGGCCGCCGATTGCGCGGTGTGCCCGTTGGTGCTGTCCCGCTTCACGCCGATCACGTAGCGGTTGTCCGGAGAGACCCAGGTGGACTGCAGGCCGGTGTCCACGTCGAGCTTCCAGCCGTCGGGTACGGCGACCTCAAGCCGGAGCGCCCTCGACCTGACGACATGCCAGCCGCGCGGCAGCGGCGGGGGTGCGGAGGCCGGGGAGGGCGAGGGGGGCGGCGGCGCCGAGTCGGGCGGGTGGGCGGGCCGGGTCCCGGTGGCGCCGGCCGACGGGGATTCCGCCGGCGGTGCGGCCTCCCCTGTCGGCCGCCCGGTCCCGGCACCGCGCCCCTCGCCTACGGAACCTCCGGGGCCGATCGTGCCCAGAAGCCCGAACACCAGGGCCGCCAGCGCGGTCACCGCGGAGACGACGGCGGCCAGCTCGGCCGCCTTCCTGGTCCTGCCGCCGCCGCGGCCCCCGGTGCCGCCGGTGCCCCCAGCGCCGTCCTCGTCGTCTGCGGGCGTCACCACGTCGCTCATCGCACCCCCCGGTCACGAACGCCGCTCCAAGCGTACGGCAGGCGCCGGAATCGGCCGGGCTGTCCGGGCGAAGGCGATGGCCTCGCGGATGCCCGGCCCGGACGGTCGCGTGGCTACCGGAGCGCCTCGGCGGCGCTCACGCGATGGTGCCGAGGAAGGCCCGGGTGCGCTCGTGCTCCGGTGCGTCGAGGAGCTGTTCCGGTGGCCCCGATTCGAGCACCCGGCCGTGGTCGAACATGAGGACGCGGTCGGAGATGTCCCGGGCGAAGCCCATCTCGTGGGTGACGCAGAGCAGGGTGATGTCGGTGTCGCGGGCTATGTCGCGCAGGACGTCGAGGACTTCGGCGACGAGTTCGGGATCGAGTGCGGAGGTGACCTCGTCCAGCAGCAGGATCTCGGGGCGCATCGCCAGGGCGCGGGCGATGGCGACGCGCTGCTGCTGGCCGCCGGAGAGCCGCGTGGGATGCGTGTCCTCCTTGGCGGCGAGGCCGACGAGGCCGAGGAGTTCGCGGGCGCGGCTGACCGCCTCGTCCCTGGGCAGCCCGAGGACGTGCAGCGGCGCCTCCACCACGTTCGCCAGCACGCTCATGTGCGGGAAGAGGTCGAAGTGCTGGAACACCATGCCGACACGCCGCCGGCGTGGCGTCAGATGGCGTTCGCTCGCCGGGACGAGCCGCCCGCCGGGGCCCGTCGGCATGTGGGAGTAGGGCTGCCCGTCGACGTGGATCATGCCGTCCGTGACCCGTTCCAGGGTCATCAGCAGGCGCAGGATGGTGGTCTTTCCCGAGCCGCTCGGGCCGATGAGGGTCACCTTCTCGCCGGGGGCGACCGCGAGGTCGAGTCCGGCGAGGACGGTGTGTTCCCCGTAGCGTTTGGTCACCCGGGTGAAGCGGACCTTGTCCGCGGGAGCGGAAGGGCCTCCCGCGGCGGTGGTGTCAGTGGGCAAGGCGGGCCTCCAGGCGGCGGACGAGCAGGGACGTGGGCCAGCTCGCGAGCAGGAAGACGGCGGCGGCCAGGGTGAGGCTCTCCAGGTAGGCGAAGTGGGTGCTGCCGAAGGTGCTCGCCTCGTGCACCATCTCGCCGACCGTGATGACCGACAGGAAGGGGGTCTCCTTGAACAGGGAGACCGCGTAGTTGCCCAGCGAGGGCAGCACCTTCCGTACGGCCTGGGGCAGGATCACGGCCCGCCACACCCGGCCGCGCGGCAGGGACAGCGCCGCGCACGCCTCCCACTGGCCCTTCGGCACGGCGTCGATGCCCGCGCGGTAGACCTCGGAGAGGTACGTGGCGTAGTGCAGCCCCAGGACCAGGACGCCCAGCGTCAGCGGGTCCAGGCCCGGCACCAGCACCCAGGCGGCGAAGAGCTGCACCATCACCGGGGTCGAGCGCACGAAGGCGGCGAGCCAGCCGACGGGCCGGGCGATCCAGCGGGCCGCGGACCGCCGCACCAGGGCGATGGCCAGTCCGGCGACCACCGCCACCGCGAAGCCGAGGACGGTGGCGAGGAGCGTGACGCCGAAGCCGGACAGCACCACGGGCAGCGCCGCGCGGGCCGCGTCCATGTCCCACATCACGCACCACCGCCTTCCTGGCCCAGGCGTACCTTCGCCGCTCGTTCCAGCGCGTTCATGCCGGCACTGAGCAGCGCCGCCACGCCGAAGTAGACGAGCAGGAGCAGCAGGTACGCGGACACGGTGGCCCCGGTCGCGGAGCGGAGCTGGTCGACGCGGAAGGTCAGCTCGGCCACGGTGACCAGGGACAGCAGCGGCGTCGACTTGAGGAGCTGGATGAGGAGGTTCTCGAAGGGCGGGAGCATGAGGACGTACGCCTGGGGCAGCACGACGCGCCGCAGGCGCTGCCCCGGCCCCATGCCGAGGGCGATCGCGGCCTCGGTCTGGGCGGCGGGCACGGCCGCGATCGAGCCGCGCACCACCTCCGCGCCGTAGGCCCCGTAGTTGAGGCCGAGGGCGAGGACCCCGCAGGCCAGGGGCTCCAGCCGGAAGCCGAGCATCGGGAGCGCGAAGAAGAGCCAGAAGAGCTGGACGTACAGCGAGGTCCCCCGCAGGAACTCGACGACGACGCGGGTGGCGGCGCGCGCGAGGAGGTACCGCGAGCGGGAGGCCAGGCCCAGGGCGAAGGCGAGGACCAGCGCGAGGGCCGCGCCGAGGCCGGTGGCCTCCAGGGTCACCAGGACGCCTTCGCCGAGGGCCGGGAGCGTCCGGCCCAGTTCGGGGAGGAAGTCGGCCATTCCCGTGTCCCGTCAGGCCGCGCAGAGATCGGCGGTGCGCAGGGTGCGGGGCGGCACCTCGCGCGCGGTGAAGCCGTACTTCCCGATCAGGCCCACGTACCGGTCGGGATCTCCCGTGATCTTCGCGAGCTCGGTGTCGAAGGCGTCGCGCAGGCTGGTGGCCCCGGGCCGGAAGACCGCGCCGCCGGGGCTGTACCGGGCGACGCCGTCGACCGTGGGCACGAACGGTTCCAGGACCCGCACGGCGGCCCCCCGGTTGGCCCGGGCGAGCCAGCGCAGCGAGATGGCGGTGAGGGCGAAGGCGTCGATCCGTCCGGCGAGCAGGGCGTCCAGGCCGTCCTGCTGCTTGGCCAGCGTCTTCACCGAGCCGTCCGGGACGCCCGCCGCCTTCGCGTACGAGGCTTCCACCGCGGCGGTGAGGACCCCCACGCGGGCGCCCTTCTCCCCGCAGGACCGGAGGTCGCTCAAGCCCTTGGGGTTGCCCTCGCGGACCATGAGCGCGGCGGGTGAGACGAACTCGGGCTCGGAGAAGATCACTTTCGCGCAGCGCTCGGGTGTGATGGCCATGCCGGCGCTGACCACGTCGAAGCGTCCGGCGAGCAGTCCCGGCACGAGGGCGCCGAACTCGGTCAGCGTGGCCCGCAGTTCCCCGACGCCGAGGGCGGTGAAGATCTCCCGGTGCAGCGTGGGCGCCTCCCCCGCGAGTTCGTCTCCGTCCTGGAAGCCGTACGGCGCCTCGCCCGCGAAGCCGATCCGGACGTGGCCCTGGCGGCGCAGCTCGGCCAGCAGGTCCGCGTCCCCTTCGGGCCCCCCGCCGCCGACGTCGGTACGGGTGCAGGCGCCGAGCAGGGCGGGGGCGGCGACCAGGGTGCCGATGCCCAGGGAACGGGTGAGGAAGCGGCGGCGGTCCAGCAGCGGGGGCCGGCTCATGGGGTCCTTTCCGGGGGACGTGCGCACGGCGGTCAGCCGATGGGCGCGGTGTCGTGGGCGGCGATGTAGGAGGGGCGGCGGACGGGAGCGGCGAAGGGCAGTTCGGGCGCGTTCTCGACGCTGTTGAAGACCAGGAACACGTTGCTGCGGGGGAAGGGGGTGATGTTGTCGCCGGATCCGTGCAGGGCGTTGCAGTCGAACCAGACCGCGGAGCCGGCGTCGCCGGTGACGTGCTCGATCCCGCACGCTTCGGCGAAGGTGCCGAGCGCCTTGCGCGAGGGGATGCCCGCGTCCTGCATCCGCAGGGAGCGCTTGTAGTTGTCCCTGGGCGTCTCGCCGGCGCAGCCGAGGAAGGTGCGGTGCGAGCCCGGCATGATCATGAGGCTGCCGTTGGTGGTGAAGTTCGGGGTCAGGGCGATCGACACCGACACGGCCCGCATCCGGGCCAGCCCGTCCTCGGCGTGCCAGGTCTCGAAGTCCGAGTGCCAGTAGAAGCCGCTGGCGCCGAAGCCCGGCTTCACGTTGATCCGGGACTGGTGGATGTAGACGTCGGAACCGAGGATCTGCCGGGCGCGGTCCACGAGCCTCGGGTCGGCGGCCAGCCGGGCGAACACCTCGCTGATCCGGTGCACTTCGAAGACCGAGCGGATCTCCCGCGAGCGCGGCTCGACGATCGCGCGCTCGTCCTCCCGTACGCGGGGGTCGCCGACGAGCCGGTCGAGTTCGGCGCGCAGCCCGCCCACCTCCTCCGGGGTCACCAGGGCGTCGACGGCGAAGAAGCCGTCGCGCTCGTACTCCTCCAGCTCGCGCGGCCAGAAGGGGCCGGGGGTGCCGGGCTCGGACCAGACGACCGGCTCCTTGCGGTCGACGAGGGCCTCCTCGGAGCCGCGGGTGGGGTACGGGTCGACGGGGCGGGCGGGAGCGGTGATCATCGTGGAGCCGGCCTTTCTCGTGGGGTCGGGAGGGTCGTCGGGCGCCGAGCGCCGGACGGTCAGGCGTCAGGCGTCAGGCGTCAGGCGTCGCCGGGTTCGGTGAGCAGCGGGTAGACCCCGTTCCGGTCGTGGTCCTCGCGGCCGGTGACCGGCGGGTTGAAGACGCACAGGCAGCGGAAGTCCTCCTTGACCCGCAGGGTGTGCCGCTCGTGGCCGTCGAGGAGGTACATGGTCCCGGGGACGATGGCGTACGTCGTGCCGGTCTCGTGGTCGGTCAGTTCGGCCGCGCCGGCGGTGCAGACGACCGCCTCGACGTGGTTCGCGTACCACATGGAGGTCTCGGTCCCGGCGTACAGGACGGTTTCGTGCAGGGAGAAGCCGACGCGCTCGCGGGCGAGGACGATGCGCCTGCTCTCCCAGGTGCCGGAGGCGGACCGGACGTGCCGCTCGGTGTTCTCCAGCTCGTCGAAGGTGCGGACGATCACGGGATGGGCCTTTCTCTCGTGCGGGCTGTTCAGGCGGTGTGGCGGACGGCGCGGGAGAGGATGCCGAGCCCCTCGTCCAGTTCGTCGTCGGTGGCGGTCAGCGGCGGCAGCAGCTTCACGACCTGGTCGCGCGGCCCGGACGTCTCGACCAGCAGGCCCAGTTCGAACGCCCGACGGCAGACGGCCTCGGCGCGCCCCTGGTCCGGGAACTCCAGCCCCCACACCAGGCCTCGGCCCCGGTACGACACGCCGAGCCGCTCCTGTCCCGCGGTGAGCTCGCCCAGGGCGCCCGCGAGGTGGCCGGCCCGCCGCCGGGTGCGGTCGCGCAGCGCGGTGTCCCGCCAGTAGGTGTCGAGGGCGGCGGTGGCGGTGACGAAGGCGGGGTTGTTGCCCCGGAAGGTGCCGTTGTGCTCGCCGGGCTCCCATACGTCGAGCTCGTCGCGGAACAGGCACAGGGACATGGGAAGTCCGTAGCCGCTGATGGACTTGGAGAGGGTGACGATGTCGGGGGTGACGCCGGCCTCCTCGAAGGAGAAGAAGTCGCCGGTACGCCCGCAGCCCATCTGGATGTCGTCGACGATCAGCAGCATGTCCCGTCGGCGGCACAGGTCGGCGAGGCCGCGCAGCCACTCGGCGCGGGCCACGTTGACCCCGCCCTCGCCCTGCACGGTCTCGACGATCACGGCGGCCGGGTGGTCGAGGCCGGAGCCGGTGTCCTGGAGAAGCCGCTCGAACCAGAGGAAGTCGGGGGTCCGTCCGCCGAGGTAGTGGTCGTACGGCATCTGGGTGGTGTGGGTCAGCGGTACGCCCGCCCCGGCGCGTTTGCCCGCGTTGCCGGTGAGGGCGAGGGAGCCCAGGGACATGCCGTGGAAGGCGTTGGTGAAGGAGACCACCGTCTTCCGGCCCGTCACCTTGCGGGCGAGCTTCAGCGCCGCCTCGACGGCGTTGGTGCCGGTGGGCCCGGGGAACATCACCTTGTAGGGAAGGCCACGGGGGGCCAGGACGGTCTCGTGGAAGGTCTCCAGGAAGCGCCGTTTGGCCGTCGTCGACATGTCGAGACCGTGGGTGACGCCGTCGGCCCCGAGGTAGTCGAGGAGGGGGCGTTTGAGGACGGGGTTGTTGTGGCCGTAGTTCAGCGAGCCGGCGCCGGCGAAGAAGTCGAGGAAGGGGCGGCCGTGCTCGTCGAACAGGCGGCTGCCCGTGGCCCGTTCGAACACGGTCGGCCAGGAGCGGCAGTAGCTGCGGACCTCCGACTCCACGGTCTCGAAGACGGTCGGGGCGTTCTGGGCGGCGAGTGTCATGGCGTTCTCCGGTGGTGGGGGGGGTGGGGGTGCGCGGTGTTCCCGGTGGCGGTCGCGTGGGGAGGTCAGAAGGCCAGGGGCGCGATGCGGTGCAGCACCTCGGCCTCGTGGCCGGGCGCCGGGAAGGCGCCCGCCGGGAAGAGGACCGTGCGGTCCACACGGGCACCGTGCCGCCGGGCGAAGGCGTCGAACAGGCGTTCCGAGGCCGCGTTGTCCGGCGTGATGGTCGTCTCGACGGCGTCGATCGCGTGGGTCTCGGCGACGTGGGCGCAGAGACGGTCCAGGAGCGCCCCGGCGATGCCGAGTCCCCGGTGCGGGGCGCCCACCGCCACCTGCCAGACCAGCAGCGTCCCCGGCGCGTCGGGGCGCAGGTACCCGGTCACGAAGCCCACCGGCGCGCCGTCCGCGTCACGGGCCACGGCGGAGGTCTCGGCGAAGTCGCGGCACCACAGCAGGTAGCTGTACGAGGAGTTCACGTCGAGGGTCCGCGAGTCGCGGGCGAGCCGCCACAGCCGGGCTCCGTCGGCCACCTCCGGCCGGCCGATGGTCCAGCCGGGGGGCAGGTCGGGGGGCGTCGTCCGGTCGCGTTCGGGTGCTGCGTGGGCCGTGGTCATGGGCGCCGAAGTTACCCAGCGAGATCGCGAACGTCCTGGACCGAAGGGGTTTCGCGGCGGGAGGGACTCTGCTACGCGCGAAGGGTCGGCGGGCCCCGAAATCGGCTTTCGTTCGTATCGCTGGGGTGTCAAATGATGTTTTAGCCGGGCGAATCCTCGCTCTATAACGACGAGGTAACACCTTTGCGGTGTCTCACGATCGCTATCCGAGCGTTACGGCATTGTCGATCTCGTAGACGTTTGCTCCGGCTGGGCCGGGTTAGGTATCCGCCTCGCCGACGGCGGCCCCCCGTCCGCCCTTTCCGGGCGCCGGCCCGTCAGGCGGTCCGCGCGGGGCGGGTGCCGGCGGTGTCGTCGGGCTGGGGGGTCATGCGATGCAGGCCCCGGCGGTCGTAGTAGCGGGTCATGGCGAAGCCGAACACCAGCGCCGCGACGGTGCCGATCGCGATCATGGTCCAGCCGCGTGCCAGGCCGGCGTCGGCCTGTGCGTCGAAGTACAGGATGGAGCGCACCCCGGAGCTGAGCTGGCGCATGGGCGAGAAGGCGCCGAGGAAGCGGTAGAAGCCGGGGGTGGCCTGGAGCGGCACGGTGGCGCCGGAGGAGGGCAGGGCCAGGGCGATGAACACGAACATGGAGACCAGTTGGCCGATGCTGCCGAAGGCCGCGTTGATCGCCTGGACGCCGAGGCCGACGGAGAGGATCGCGCAGTACGAGAAGAGCCAGAGCATGGGCAGGTGCGAGGCGTCCATGCCGATGACCGTGATCGTCGCCACCATGAGGAGCGTCGTGGTGAGGACGGAGATGCCCGCGGTGATGAGCATCTTCAGGGCGAGCGTCTGGCTTCGGTCGACGGGCACGGTGGGGCGGCGGGTGTGCAGGGGGCCGAGCTCGATGTCCGCGTACCCCAGCGAGGTGTCGGTGAGGGTGTGGACGATGGTGGCGCTGATGAAGCCCGCCAGGACCAGCAGCAGCGTGTAGTAGAAGGCGGTGAGGCCCAGGCCGCTGTGCGATCCGATCGGGTGGCCGACCGCCGTCACCACGCGCACCGGGTCGGCCAGGAGCAGGCGCGTGGTGGAGTCGGCGCCGGGCGCCCCGGCCACGAGCTGTTCGCCGATGTGCCGCGACGCCTCCCGGGCGGCCCGCTCGTTGAACTGCGTGGCGAGGCTCGAGCCCAGGCTGCCGGCGGCGGGGTTGGTGAGCACGCTGATCATCGGCCGGGCCTGGGCCTTGTCGGCGGCGAGGGCGGCGACGGACGCGGTGAAGTCCTTCGGGACGACCAGGGCTCCGTACACGGTGCCGCTGGAGAGCGCGTCGTTCGCCTCCGCGCGGTCGAGCCGGCGCCAGTCGATGGTGTCGCCGTTCTCCTTCGAGGCGGCGACGGCGTCGGTGAACTGCTTGCCCAGGTTCTCCCGCTGCCCGGGCAACGGGTTGCCCTGGTCCTCGTCGACGAGGGCGATCGGCAGCTTGTGCAGGCTGCCGACGGGATTGACGGTGCCGCCCATGTAGAGCAGGGACAGCAGCAGGGTCACGAGGCAGGCGAGCACGGCCGGCGCCAGCCACAGATGCGCGCTCCGCGCCAGGGCCAGGGCACGGCGTCGAGGGGAAGGAGAAGCCGGGGAGCTCATGCGCCCATCGTTCCAGCTCGACCCGGCCAGACGGATAATTGAGACAAAAAGCCGCATTCCTGGCGTGTCACGGGATGGCCGGTT
The DNA here is from genome assembly GCF_055582325.1 of Streptomyces sp. NPDC042100. Lineage (NCBI taxonomy): Bacteria > Bacillati > Actinomycetota > Actinomycetes > Kitasatosporales > Streptomycetaceae > Streptomyces > Streptomyces sp. NPDC042100. The sequence goes on along the minus strand of NZ_JBVJDK010000007.1, from coordinate 257,484 downwards.
CGTTCGGACGGGCCAGCGCGCCCGGCGCGCGGGCGGCGGTGACAGCGGCCTGACCGCTCTCTCCTATGTCATAGATTGCCATGTGCTGAATGTGTTTCACTATCAATTTCACACATTGGATACTTTTACCCTCTCCTGCTGGAGTCCTGGAACGGACCGCCGAGAAAGAGGACCGTGATGGCTGCTGGTGCGGACAGGACGCCCGAAGCGGGTACGGCGCCGGGCGGTCCGGAGTGGAACAGACCGGCCTTGATCGTCCTGGGCTGCGGAGTCTCCCTCGGTGTCCTGGTCCCGCTCCTGCACAACGTGACGCTGAGTCAGGCAGGCGCCGAACTCGGCATGACACACCACGAGCTGAACATCGCCCAGGTGCTGGGCGTCGTCGCGGCGATCGCCGGTCTCTTCGTGGCGGGCCGGGCCGTCGACGCGCACGGGACCCGCCGGGTCGTGCTCACCGCCCTGGCCGGAACGGTCGCCGGCGGACTGCTCCTCGTCTGCGCGACGGGCCCGTGGACGTACTGGGCAGGACGCGCCGTGGAGGTCGGTTCCGTGATGGGGCTGGTCGTCGGCTATCTCGCCTCGGTGCGCGTCCTGCACCTCGCGGGAAGGATCGGCCGGGCGATCGGCGGTGCTTTCACGGGGCTCGCGGCAGTACTGCTGCTGGGACTGCTGCTGCGCGTCGCGGCCGGGGAGGTCGGCAGCAGGGCGGCGGAGGCCGTACCGCTGATCGGGGCCGCGGGCCTGTGGTGGGCCGCGCGCCGGTCGCTCCCCCGGGACCGCCCCAGCACCCCGGTGGCGCGCGTCCTGCCCTTCTACCCGGTCGCGTCCGTCGCCTTGGTCGTCGTCGCGGGCACCCTCCAAGCGACCCCGCTGCGGGGCTGGTCGGACTTGCAGGTAGCGGTGCTGCTCGGTGTGGCCCTGCTGCTGCTGACGCTCTGCTTCCTGCCGGGCGGTCCTCGGCTGCGGCGGCTCCCGGGCAGGCTCCGGAGGTCCACCACGGGAAGCGCCCCCGAGGCCCCCGTGTTCCAGGTGGCGGTCGCCGGAGCGGTGCTGGGGTTCCTCCTGATCACTCTGGTGACCGTGGTACCCGTGCTGCTCGCCGCGCGCGGCGCGGGGCAGGCGCACAGTGCCGTAGCGCTGGGCGGCTTCTGCGTCGGCGTCTGCGCCGCGGGACTGTTCGCACGCCGGCGGGAGGTCACCGCGACCTCGGGCGCCTCACTGGGACTCACGTTCGCCGCGGTGTCGATGGCCTTCCTGACGGCGCTCCCCACCGGGCCCCTCGCCGCGACCGCGGTGGCGACCGCCCTCACCGCGCTGATGGCCTTCGGCACCGTCCTCGCGCAGGTGCCGTGCCTGGCGGGATTCCTCACCTGGGCACCGGCGCGAGCGGCCGGAGCCTGCGCCGCCGCGTATCCCGTGGCCATCGTGCTGGGAGGCTCCGCGATCACGGCCCTGCCCTACGAGACCGGGCTCTCCGCGCCGCAATGGGCGGCGGCCTTGTACGAGGTGCTGTGGATCGCCGTGACCACCACCGCCCTGGCCGCCGTGGTCCTGGGGCGCTCCGCGGTGGCGATCTCGGTCGCCTCCGCCGCCGCCGCCCAGTACTTCCTGGTGTCCATGATCGCCGACGAGCAGCACGCCCGCCGCCCCCTGTCCATGACCGCCTTCCTCACCGTCGGCGTCATCGTCGGCCTGGCCGTCTGGGCCCAGGGCAGACAGGCCGAGCGCTACGCCCGCACCCGGTCCGCGGCCGAGGCCCTCCAAGAGGCGGTCCTCCGCCCCCTGCCCTCCCGCCTGGGCACCCTCGACATCGCCGGGCTCTACCGCCCCGCCACCGACGACACCGGCGTCGGCGGCGACTTCGTCGAGGCACTTCACACCCCCTACGGCACCCGCTTCCTCATCGGGGACGTCCGGGGCAAGGGTCTGCAGGCCGTACAGACCGTCACGGACGTGCTCGGCTGCTTCCGCAGCCAGGCACACGAGACACCCGACCTGACCGAGCTGGCCGCCCGCCTCGACCGCCAGCTCCAGCGCGCCGCGACCGCGCGCGGAGACACCGAGCTCTTCGCCACCGCGCTCCTGCTGGAGCACCCGGATGGCGGCGATCACGCCCTCGCCCTCAACCACGGACACCTCGCCCCCCTGGCCCTGGCCCCCGGGGACGTCCACGAAGTCGAGCTGCCCGCCCTTCTCCCCCTGGGATTCGGCATGCTGGACGGAGAAGACCGCCCCGCCCCCACGCCCGTCCCCCTGCCGCCGGGCACCGCGCTCCTCCTGTACACGGACGGCCTGACCGAGGCCCGCGACGCCGACGGCAGGTTCTACCCGCTGGTCCGACGAGCGGCGAGGCTCCCCCTCACCGGCCCCGAAACCCTGGTCCGCCGCCTGATGGCCGACGTCATGACCTGGACACCCCGGCTCAGCGACGACATCGCCGTCATCGCCCTCACCCCCGCCACGGACCACGACACCCCTCGCGACCCGGCCCGCTGACGGGCGCCTTCTCCCACCACCCCGGCACCCTCGGCCTCCTCGCCGACGTCGCCGGTCACTACACCTAGGGGGTGTCGCGTGCGACGGGCGCCCGGTCGTCGTGTTCCTCGACGGCCGCGGCGAGGACGGTGATGTCGTCGCGCTCCCAGTCGGCGCCGTGGTCCTCGATGGCCCGGTAGAGCGCGCCGACGACCGCCCGCGGGTCGGCCCCCGCGCCGGCCACGGTCGCGGTGACCGCGTCCCGGCCGAGCATGGCGCCGCCTCGGTCCCGCGCGTCGGTGAGGCCGTCGGTGGCCAGGACGACCAGGTCGCCGGGGGCGAGCGCGCGGTGCCGGACGTCCCACACGCCGTCGGGGTCGGTGAGGAACGGGCCGACGACCGGGCCGGTGGTGCCGAGTTCCTCGACGGTGCCGTCGGCGCGGCGGAGCAGGACGATCTCGTGGCCGGCGTTCAGCCAGGCGAGGCGCTCGCCCCGGGGGTCGAGGACGGCGATGACGAGGGTGGTGAAGCGCTCGTCCTCGGGAGCGACGACGGCCCAGGCGGCGGCCGCCGCCGCGCGGGGGTCGGGGTCGAGGCGGAGGACCGCGACGACGGCGCTCTTGATCTGGACGGCGAGCAGCCCGGCATGGGTGCCGTGGCCGGCGACGTCGCCCTGGAGCAGGACCGTGGTGCCGTCCGGCAGGGGGAGGACGTCCAGGAAGTCGCCCGCGATGACGCCCTCGGCCGTGTGGATCCGCCCGTCCGTGACGACACCGGCCCCGGGGGAATGACGGGCGTTCAGGATGGCCCGTACTCCGGCGGACGCCGCCGCGTCGGTGCGCAGGGCCTCGCGGTCCCGGCCGGCCTGGTACTGGGACTGTTTCAGGACCCACAGGGTGTGCTCGGCCTGGCCGAGGATGCCGCCGAGCCATGGGGTGGGGCGGTGCGGGATGCGGGTGGCGGGGGCGGTGTCGGCGGCGGTGCGTCCCAGGTGGGATTCGAGGTCGGCGAGCGGCAGGACGATCCTGCGCCACACCGCGAGGGCCAGGCCGCCGAGGATGAGCAGGAGAGCCGTGACACAGGCCAGATGGAGAGTGAGCAGGGCCTTCTGGGCGGCGACGGCGTCCGCGCGGTCCTGCGCCTTGTGCTCGTCGAGAGCGACGGCCAGGACGTCGGCGGCGGTCAGGAGGGAGTGCAGACCGGCCTCGGGCCGGGCGAGCCAGTCGGTCAGCGCGGCGGAGAGCGCGGCGCTCTCCGCCTCCAGCCCGAGCGAGCGGGCGTCGCCGTCGATGCCCTCGGCCAGCGCCTCGATCCGGATCCGGTACGAGGCCGGCACCGGCCTCCCCCTCTCGGCGGCGGGGGCCCTGGCCCGGTCCTCGTCGGCGGCGTGGACGGCGGAGAACAGGGCGTCCACGCCGCGGCTGGCGCTGTCGGCGTGGCCGCCGGTCATGCCGGTGCCGGTGTAGACCCGGAAGGCGAACGCGAGATCCACCAGGGTCAGCGCGATGGCCACGATCACGGCCGCGACCAGTGCCACTCCGGCCGACCGGAACACGGAACGCCGTCTCGCCACGCTGCTCTCCGATCCACGGTCCCGGCTCGGGACCGGACCCCACAGCGTGACGGCCGCACGGGCGGGAAGGCGGTGATTAGGCCGAAAAGCGGCATGTTCCGCGCCCGAGCGGCGTGGTCAGCGGACGTCGTGGTCGAGGGTCTCGGCGATGCGTTCGGCGACGGCCCGCCGCAGCGCCGGGTCGAGGCGTTCGGCCGTCAGGGACTCGTACAGCCAGAGTCCGTCGGCGGCCAGGCGGGCGACGAAGCGGTCGAGCGTGTCGGGGCCTTCGGCGGGGGCGGGCGGGGGTGGCGCCCACCGTTCGATCACGGCGTTCCAGGGAGCCAGGTGCTCGGCGGTCGTCGCGCCTTCGAGCATGAGCAGCAGCTCGGCCCGGGTGGCGCTCTGGGTGGCCACCCGGGTGTAGGCGGTCAGGCGCTCGGCGGGACCGGCCTCGGCGGCCGGCTTGCCCGCCGCCGCGACCAGCTGCGCCTCCCACTGGTCGGCGAGGTGCTGGTGGATGGCCCGGACGAGGTCGTCGCGGGAGGCGAAGTGGTAGACGAGACCTCCCTTGGTCAGGCCCGCCTCGGCGGCGACGGAGTCGAAGGTGACGCTCTTGACCCCTTCGCGCTCCACGACACGGGCAGCCGCTTCGAGGATCTGGATGCGTTTGCTGGTCCGCATGCGTGCTCCCGGTGCGGTCTCGGTGATCCGGTCTCGGCGATCCGGTCTCGGTGGTGAGGTCCCAGTAGTACGGTCCCGGTGATCCGGTGGCGGTGGCGCCGTTTCAGTGGTGCGCGGAGGCGGTCATCGCGGTTCCGGGGCCGTAGCGGCGCAGCAGCAGGCCGGTGACGACCGTGCCGACGGCGAGGACGGCGACGACCACGGTCACCACGGCGGAGTAGGCGCTGTCGAACGCCTGCGAGGCCGCCGAGACCAGCGCGGGGTGGGTGTCGCCGGCCAGGGCGAGCGCGGAGTCGATGCTGTCGCGCGCCCGCTCGGGCACTCCCGCGGGCAGTTCGACGGTCGCGCTGTAGACGGCGGTCAGGAGACTGCCGAGGAGGGCGACCGCGATGAGGCTGCCGAACTCGTACGAGACCTCTTCGACGGAGGAGGCCATGCCGGCCCGGCGGGCGGGCACGTTGCCCATGATGGCGCTGGAGGCCACGGACATCGCCCCTCCGAGTCCCGCGCCGGTGATCACGAGGCCGGTCACGAGCAGCGCCGTGCTGGTGTCGAAGCTGGTCAGGACCACGGCGGTGCCGGCCGTGCCGAGGGCGAGACCGCCCGCGATGACGGGCAGCAGGCCGACCCTGTGCAGGATGGCGCCGCCGATCAGGGCCGACGGCAGCGCCCCCAGGGCGACGGAGGCGACGACGAGCCCCGCGCGCAGGGGGGTGAAGCCCTCCACGAGCTGGAAGCGCTGGGTGGTGATCAGCTGCATGCCCGCGATGGCGAAGAGGGCCAGCCCGGCGGCCAGCACACCGGCGAGGAACGCCGGGTTGCGGAAGATCGCGAAGTCCAGCAGCGGGTAGGGCAGCCGGCGCTGCCGGCGGGCGAACGCCCAGCCGCCCACGACGGCCGCGAGGACGGCGACGGCGATGACCAGCGGGGCACGGTCGGCCTTCGCCGTCTCCTTGATCGCGATCACGAGACCGACGAGGGTGACGAGCGAGAGCAGCGAGGAGGGCAGGTCCCAGCGCTTGGACGGGTCGGCGTCATTGGGCGGCGCGAGGAGCAGCGTGCCGACGAGCGCCGCGATGACGACGGGCACGTTGATGAGGAACACCGCCCCCCACCAGAAGTTGTTGAGCAGGACGCCGCCGACGATGGGCCCGAGCCCGCTGCCCACGACCGCGATGCTGCCCCAGATGCCGATGGCGAGGTTGCGCTCGCGTTCGTCCTGGAACGTGACCCGGATCAGGGCCAGGGTCGCGGGCATCATCGCCGCCGCGCCCACGGCCAGGAACGCCCGGGCCGCGATCAGCGCCTCGGGGCTCGACGAGAGCGCGGCCGCCAGCGAGGCGAACCCGAAGACCACCAGCCCGATCAGGAACATCCGCCGGTGCCCCACCCGGTCGCCCAGCGTGCCGCTGCCCAGCAGCAGCCCGGCCATGACCACCGGATAGGCGTTGATGATCCACAGGCCCTGCGAGCTGCTCGCGCCCAGGTCCTCCACGAGCGTCGGCAGCGCCGCGTACAGGATGGAGTTGTCCAGGGTGATCAGCAGCAGTCCCGCGCTCACGACCGCGAGCAGCAGCCAGCGCCGCTTCGAGTCCACACTCATGTACACATACCTCTAAAACAGTCGAAATCTAGCCTCACCATACCGTACGAAAAGTACAGTTATCGGCTTCCGATCGGCGGCGCATCGCGATCCGGCCGTTCGCACGCGCGCCGGGCCGACGGTGCACGGCCCCTCCCCTGGTCGCACGGGACGGCCGGGGCGACTTCACGCCGCGGGCGGGGGGCTCCCGCCGAGGCTCCGTATCCGCGCGGGCCGCCGGGTCCTAGGGTCGGTGCGTTCCGCGCGCAGGAACGCACCGCCTGGCATCCCCGCAGGGGAGCGACCGAGAGGGATCGGCCCGTGGCACTGACACCGAACTGGAAGATGACCTTCGGCGACTTGACCGTCGCCTTCACCAACTCGTACCACAAGGTGTACGACAACAACGGCGCCAAGTCCGACTACAACGGGACCTTCTACTACCCGCTGCCCACCGACCAGATGAAGGCGGACGGCGGCACCTGGTACTGGCTCGGCGGGACGATGGTCGCGGCCTGGAACACCACCCCGTCCATCCCCACCCCCATGTTCAAGGTCCCCGACGGGTCCGACATCCTGAAGGCTCCCACCGGCTGGTCGAAGGTGTGGGACGACGACAAGTCCGGCGCGGACATGTGGGGCTCCTGTTGGAACGCCAACGCGCCGTCCGGATACATGTCGCTCGGCCCCGCCTTCAGCTCCCAGGCACACCTGAACACCTACTACGCGCCGGGCAGCGGCGACGGCGTGGACACCTTCCGCTGCGTCAGGGAGGACTACGTCCACGCCGCGACGATCGGCTCCCGGATCTGGAACGACGACGGCAGCGGCGCCCAGATGGACCTGGCCTGCTGGAACGTCGTGGCCATCCCGCAGGGCCAGGACGCCTGGAACGACGGCTCCACCATGCTGATGGCGGTCAACTCGTACCTCGGCGTCGGCACCTACAACACGCCCTCGAACACCGTGTACGTCCTCAAGGTGCCGACCATCGGCGAGAGCACCGGCCAGGTGGCCCCGAAGCCGTCGCTGACCAGCGCGGCCGAGCCGCCCGAGTACACCGAGCCCGTGACCGACCACCGGGTCATCGTGCCCTGCAGCGCCATCCACGACCCCGGCAAGGACGCGGCCCACCAGGTCTCCGACACGCCCTTCTACACACTGGAACGGCAGGTCCGCTACCACCGGGTCCTCTACCGCGACAACACGACCGGCGACACCGACCAGGACCCGTACGAGGACGTCGCCGTCGGCGTCTCCGACAGCCAGAGCAGCACCTTCTCGGCCGACTACAACATCGACGTCGGCTTCTCCCTCGGCGTGTCCATCGGTTCCGAAGACAAGGGCAGTGTCGGCGGCCAGATCGGCGTCAACCACAGCGTCACCCTGGGGTACGCGACGACCACCTCCGTCGCCGTGATGCAGACGGACACCATGCACATGGACCTGCATGTCCCGGCGGGCCAGGCGGGCGCGCTGTGGGCCGAGAGCCACCGGATCAGCCCCCGCCGGATGAACGGCGAGAGCGTCGCCACCGACGACGGCATCGGCTACGACCTCAACGGGAGCACCGTCTCCAGCACCTATCCGCACTCCTGAACCTCTGAACCCCTGAACCCCTGAACCGCACCGGCTGGGAATCGGGGAAACCACGAACGCGCGAGCGACCGCGAGGAAGCCGATTCCGGCGAAGCCCCACAGGCCGGTGCGGACGCCTCCGGTGCGGTTCGCGGCGGTCATCACAGGCCCAGGGGCTCGCGTCGGGCTCCGGCGGCGCGCTTCGCGCCGCCGGAGCCCGACGCGAGCCGGAGCCGGGGCCCGAAGACCGCGTCCCGGCGGCCGTCAGTGGTGGAACCCGGGCTGCTCGGCGACGTGGTCCCGGGCCTTCGACAGGTGCTCGACCGCGGTGCGGATGTCGTCGACCAGCAGCGAGATCTTGTCGTAGCCCGTGCCGTGCCGGATCAGGACCCGCTGGATCACCGTCCGGTCGCGGTGGGAGGGCAGCGGGTAGGCCGGGACCTGCCAGCCGCGCCCGCGCAGCCGGTCGGTGAGGTCGTACAGCGTGAACGGGGACTTCTCCGGGTCGGCGAGCTTCCACGACACCGCCGGCAGCGCGCCCTCGCCGTCGTACAGGACCTCGAAGGGCCCCAGGCCGCCGATCGCCTTGGCGAGCCCCTGCGCGGTCCTCGCGCAGACTTCGTACACGTGGCGGTAGCCCTCCCGGCCGAGCCGCAGCAGGTTGTAGTACTGCGCGACGACCTCGCCGCCCGGGCGCGAGAAGTTCAGGGCGAAGGTCGGCATGTCGCCGCCCAGGTAGGACACCCGGAAGACCAGTTCCTCGGGCAGCAGGTCGGGCGTGCGCCAGACGACCCAGCCGACCCCGAGCGGCGCCATGCCGTACTTGTGACCGGAGGCGTTGATCGAGGCCACACGCGGGAGCTGGAAGTCCCACACGAGGTCGGGCTGGAGGAAGGGGGCGATGAAGCCGCCGGACGCGGCGTCCACGTGGACCGGGATGTCCCAGCCCTTCTCCTCCTGGATGCGGTCCAGCTCGGCGCAGAACTCCGCGATCGGCTCGTACGCGCAGGTGTATAGGTGACGCCGAGGATCCCGACGACACCGATGGTGTTCTCGTCGACGTACTCCTTCAGCTGATGCGCGCGCATCCCGATCGCGTCCGCCTCCAGCGGGACCTGGCGCAGCTCGACGTCGAAGTAGCGGGCGAACTTCTCCCAGCACACCTGGACCGGTCCGGCGACGATGTTGGGCTTGTCGGCGGGCTTGCCCGCGGCCTCCCGGCTCTTGCGCCAGCGCCACTTCAGGGCCAGGCCGCCCAGCATGGCGGCCTCGCTCGACCCGGTGGTCGAGCAGCCCATGGCGGTCTCGCCGGCCGGCGAGTTCCACAGGTCGGCGAGGATGTGCACGCAGCGGTTCTCGATCTGCGCGGTCTGCGGGTACTCGTCCTTGTCGATCATGTTCTTGTTGAGGCACCCGTCCATGAGCTCGTGCACCTCGGGCTCGGACCAGGTGGTGCAGAACGTCGCGAGGTTCTGCGAGGCGTTGCCGTCCAGCGCCAGCTCGTCGAAGATCAGCTGTCGCACCGCGACCGGCTGCGAGGTGGACTCCGGCATCCGGTACTTCGGAAGGGTCTCCTGGCTGATCGGCAGGGCGTACACGTCCTCGCCCCCACCGGAGCGCGAGACGTGATCGGCTTTGTGCAGGGCCATGGCGTTCCTCGGAGAAGGGGACGGCGGCGACGCCGCCGGACGGTACCGCCATCGTCGGCCGGACCGCACCGGCCCGCGCACGGCCGGACCGCCGGGCACCGCCAACGTGTGACCGGGCTGAGCCACCCGTACCAATCGGCCCGGCACCACGCCGCCACCCGGACGACGCGCCGCAGACTGAGCGGGACCTCCGCCGTCACCGGCCCGGTCGCCACCGCGGGCGGATGCCGCCCCCACCCGGAAGGACGACGCCGGCCCATGCCCCAGACCGACGCCGCCGCACGCCGCGCGGGCTCCCTCCGGGAAACCCGAGACGGTGCGACCGTCCGGAGCGGTCCCCGCGAGGTGCGGCCATGATGTCCGGAAAGACAGGGGACGCGGCAGCGATGTGGCACGACATGACGGCCCTCGGCATTCCCTACGCCGAGAAGGCCATCCGTACGATCGTGGTGTACTTCGCGCTGATCCTGCTGTTCCGCGTCGTCGGGAAACGCGGGATCGCGCAGCTCAACGAGTTCGATCTGGTGGTGATGCTGCTCCTGTCGAACGTGGTGCAGAACGCCGTGATCGGCCCCGACAACTCCCTGGTCGGCGGGCTGTTCGGAGCCGTGGTCCTGCTGACCGTCAACGCGGTCCTGCTGCGCTACGCCACGACCTTCCGCTGGGTCAGCTGGCTCTTCGAGGGCACCCCCTCGGTCCTCGCGGCCGACGGACGGTACAACTACCGGGCGATGCGCAGACAGGGGCTGAGACGCGGCGACCTCGACGTGGCCATCCACGAGCAGGGCGGCGACTCCGTCTCCGAGACGGACCTCGTCGTCCTCACGCCGGGCGGCACCGTCCTGGTCCGGCTCAACGACGACGACCGCACCGCCGACAAGGCCGACGTCCGAGAGCTCCTCCAGGCCCTCCACCGGATCGAGCGGCGCCTCGGCACCGAGGACCGCCGCGCATGACCGGACGGCCGTCATCGGCCCCGGCCGAGCCGTCGCCCCCGCCACCGCGCCGGGCCTCCGCGTACGGGCCGGTCATCGCGGACAGGGCGTCTCGCCGGTCATCCTCGCGTCCTCATGCGACTCGCCCTGCGCTGACACGCCAGACGGCGAGCCGGCTGTCGGCGGCCGGCCCCGTCCCCGTCGTGGTGCTCGCCGGTACGCTCCGGCAGGCGTTCCGTCACGGCGTCGGCGGGTGCGCCGGCTTGGCCCGCTGCGGATGGACGGTCTCGTGCCGGGCCAGCATCGCCACGTACTCGGCGACCTTCCGGGCGCGCGTCTCGGGTCGCTTGACGGCGTTGATCCGGTTGATGAGGGCGAAGCGGTTCGTCTTGGTCAGCACCTCGAACATCGCCTGTGCCGCCGGTTCGGCGGCGATCGCGGCCAGCAGGTCGGCCGGCGCCTCCGCCTCCGACGACGGGGCGTAGGCGGCCGTCCACCGCCCGTCGGCCCTGGCGGCAGCCACCGCGGCGAGGCCGGCGGGCGTCATCAGGCCCGCCGCCTCCAGCCGCGCCACGTTGGCGACGTTGCGCTGGGACCAGACACTGCGGGGCCGGCGCGGGGTCAACCGCCGCCAGGAACTCTCCTCGTCGCGCTTGCGTGCCTGCCCGTCGATCCAGCCGAAGCACAGGGCCTCGTCGACCGCCTGCTGCCAGGTCAGCGTGGTGACGGAGCCGCCCTTCCGTGTCAGGGCGAGCCACACGCCGGGCGAGGCCGCGTGGTTGTCCAGCAGCCACGCGCGCAACGCGACGCTGTCGGGAACGATCAGCTCATCCAGCTCGGCTCCGGTCACCGGCTCAGACTAGCCGCGACCGCCCGTACGGCGTCTTCCCAGCATGCTCTCCGCACCCGCGGAGAGCACGACCGGCCCCGGCCGCGCAGGCCCCTACGGGCCTCCGCGGGAGATCAGCAGCTGACCCAGGTGAGCCCCGCGACATAGATCGGGTTGCCGGTGGGAGCCGTCACCCGTCGGTACTGGGTCGAGCCCTTGGGGCCCACCCCCTCGGAGTGGATGTGCCCACCGGAGATCAGCTGCGCCGTCAGCCTCGGGCACCTGCCGTCCGCTTTGTCATCGGTCACGTCGGCCCACGCCCACGTCCTGCTGTCGCAGAGCCGGATCCAGGCGTGCCCCTCGGAGAGGGACGCATAGTACGGATCACCGCAGTCGGAAGCGGCGGAAGGCGCGCCTGCCGGTGCCGGTGCCGCTGCCGCCGAACCGCTCAGTGCCGTGACCGCCAGGAGCACAGCGCCCGTCAAGGACATCCATCTTGATCGCCGCACGAGAACCACATCCTTCGCCAGGTTGGACCGGTGAGTTCACCGTTCACCGGAACAACCATCGTGCTGGCGCACCGCCACGGGAGAGGCCCGATGGCCGGAACTCACGGATCGAAGGACCGACCGCGCAATCTTGACAGCGGCAAGTCCGCTCCGGGTCAGACCTGGTAGCGGTCCGAGGCGAACAGGTGCGGGTGGGCCTCGACCCATTCCGAGGTGCGGCGCAGGCCCTCGCGCAGGGAGACGCGCGGTGTCCAGCCCGCCCATTCCCGGGCCCGGGAGTTGTCCGACAGCAGGCGCATGACCTCGCTGCCGCCCGGCCGCAGCCGCGCGGGGTCCTCGACCACGCGGGCATCCCGGCCCGAGGCGGCGATCAGCTCCGTCGCCAGGTCGCCGACCGAGATCTCCCGCCCGCTGCCGAGGTTGACGACCTCCCCGATCGCCCGGTCGCAGCCGGCGACGGCGAGGAAGCCCTCGGCCGTGTCGGTGACGTACGTGAAGTCCCGGGTGGGGGCGAGCGATCCGAGCCGCACCTCGCTCGACCCGGCGTGCAGCTGGGACAGGATGGTGGGGATGACGGCCCGCGCGGACTGGCGGGGGCCGTAGGTGTTGAAGGGGCGGACCACCGCGACCGGCAGCTCGAAGGCGTGGTGGAAGGAGAGCGCCGTCATGTCGGCGCCGATCTTGGACGCCGAGTAGGGGGACTGCGGCTGGAGCGGGTGGTCCTCGGAGATGGGCACGGTGCGGGCCGTGCCGTACACCTCGCTGGTGGAGGTGTGGACGAGTCGCCGCACCCCGTGCCGGCGGCAGGCCTCGGCGATGTGCTGGGTGCCGACGACGTTGGTCGCCGTGTACGCGCCGGGCGCGGCGTAGCTGTACGGGATGCCGATCAGGGCGGCGAGGTGGAAGACGGTGTCGCAGCCGGCGACGGCGTCGCTGATCCGGCCCGCGTCGCGCAGGTCGCCGGCCCACATCTCGACGGGCCCGTCGGGGTCGCCGAGGTAGCGGGCGAGGTGGCCCTTCTCGGCGTACGGCTTGTAGTGCACGAGCGCGCGGACGCGGGCGCCGCGCGCCACGAGCAGGTCCACGAGGGTGGAGCCGATGAAGCCCTCGGCGCCGGTGACCAGGACGGTCCGGTCGCGCCAGTCGATCGCGTCGGTGCCGGTCGTGGCGGGGGCCGCCGCGGTGGTGGTGTGGGTGTTCACGCGTGCTCCAGGGAGGTGGGGTGGGCGGGGTTCGCGGGCCGGGCCCGGCCGGCCAGGCGCAGGACGTGGTCGGCCAGCAGGTCGGCGGCACGGGCGTGGGGGCCGGGGGCCGCGGCGCCGGCCATCGCGGCGAGGCGGTGCGGTTCGGCGAGGAGCGGTTCCAGGAGGGCCGCGAGGCGCTCGCCGGTGGTGTCGGCGTCGGGCAGCAGCAGCCCGGCGCCCGCGTCGGAGAGGACCCGCGCGTTGTGCGTCTGGTGGTCGCCGGGGGCGTGCGGGTAGGGGACGAGGACGGCGGGCACGCCGGTGGCGGCGAGTTCGGCGATGGTGGCGGAGCCGGCCCGGCAGACCACGAGGTCGGCGGCCGCGTAGACGAGGTCCATGCGGTCCAGGTAGGGCACCACGCGGGCCACGCGACCGCCGCCGCAGTCCGACGTGAGGTGGGTCAGCGCGTCGCCGGAGCCGGAGACCCCGGTCTTGACGAGCAGGTGCACGTCCTCGCGGTCCTGCCAGCGGCAGGCGAGCTCGGCGGCGGCCTCGGTGAGGCGGACCGCGCCGAGGCTGCCGCCGTTGAAGACGATCAGCCGGCGGCCGGGGGCCACGCCGAGGGCGGTGCGGGCCTCGTGGCGCAGCCGGGTCCGTTCGAGGGCGGGGAGTTCGGCGAGTCCGGCCAGGGCGGCGGAGATCGGCATGCCGGTGGTGACGGCGTCGGCGCCGCCCGCGAGGTGGTCGCGGCTGTGGTCGAAGGCGACGGCGATGTGCGGGGTGAGCCGGGCGGCGAACCGGTTGGCGCGGCCGGGGACGGCGTTGGACTCGTGGATCAGCGCGGGCAGTCCCGCCATGCGGGCGCCGAGCACGGCGGGGGCGCTGGGGTAGCCGCCCATGCCGACGACCACGTCGGCGCGGCGGGCGCGCAGCACCTCCCGGGCCTGTCGGCCGGCCCGCAGCAGGTCGGCGGGCAGCAGCCAGCGGCGGGCGCCGAGGGCGGGGTCGAAGGGGATCATGTCGACGGTGTGCAGGGGGTACCCGGCGTCGGGCACGAGCCGGGTCTCCAGGCCGCGGGTGGTGCCCACGAAGGCGACCTCGGCGTCCGGCACGGCGCGTCGGAGGGCGTCGGCGAGGGCGAGCCCGGGATAGATGTGGCCGCCGGTGCCGCCCGCACCGATCACGACGGACAGGCGCTGCCCGGTGTGTGTGGTGGGTGTGGTGGTCATGGCCCCACCCTCGCGGCGGGTCCTAAGAGGGTTCTAAGAGGTCGCCTTTGCCCGGTTTGACAGAGTGGGGGCATGAGGACGACGGATCGCGGTGCGGCGGGCGGGGGCGGTGGGACGGCGGTGCGCGGGCGGGTGCTGGTCGTCGACGACGAACCGGAGGTGCGGGCCGCCCTGGCCGACGCGCTGGTGATCGAGGGGTACGAGGTCCGGTGCGTCGCCGACGGCCTGGCGGCGCTGTCGGAGATCGCCGCGTGGGAGCCGGACGCGGTGGTCCTCGACGTGATGATGCCGGTGCTCGACGGGCTGGCCGTGTGCCGCCGGCTGCGCGGCGTGGGCGACCGCACCCCCGTGCTGGTGCTGACCGCGCTGGACGCGGTGAGCGACCGGGTGGACGGGCTGGAGGCGGGGGCCGACGACTACCTGGTCAAGCCCTTCGCGCTGGACGAGCTGCTGGCCCGGGTCGCGGCCCTGCTGCGGCGGGCCGCGCCCGATCCCTCGGACGCGGACGGGCCGCTCGTCCGCGGCGACCTGGTCATGGACCCGGTCACCCGCACGGGCCGGCGCGGTGAGCGGTGGATGGAGTTCAGCCGTACCGAGGCGGCACTGCTGGAGGTGTTCCTGCGGCACCCTGGGCAGGTCATGACCCGCGAGGTGCTGCTGGAGCTGGTGTGGGGGCGCGATTTCGGGCCGGACTCGAATTCGCCGGCGGTGTACGTGGGCTATCTGCGGCGCAAGCTGGAGGCGGGCGGGGAGCCGCGGCTGCTGCACACCGTGCACGGGGTCGGCTACCGACTGGACGACGCGTGACCGGGCCGGAGCCGTACGGCGGGGGCACGCGCGGCGGGGAGACGCGAGGCGGGGGCACCCCCGGCGAAGGCGTCCGAGGCAGGGGCACCCCCCGCGCGCGCACGCGAGGCTCGCGGCGGCGCGGGAGCGCATCGAGGCGGCGGCACGGGAGCGTGTGGGGGCGGCGGCGGCCGTTGCGGACCCGCCTGGCCCTCTCGGTGACGGCGGCGGTGGCCGTCGTGGCGCTGGGGGTGAGCACGGCGGCGTTCTTCGTGACCCGGGGCGCCCTGGTCGACCAGCTCGACCTCACCCTGACCCAGTCCGCGCGCCTGGCCGCCCAGCGCAATCCGGACGCGGCGCCGGGGGTGCTGGCCGGGGAGTGCCGGTTCCTGGCGGCGCCCGCCTGCGCGCAGGTGGTGGCGGCGGAGCCCGCGCGGGACGGCACCGGGCCGCCCTCGCTGCTGCCCGTGCCGCCGGAGGCCTTGGAGGTCGCGGCGGGCACCCGGCGGCCCTTCGTCACGAACATCACCGTGGCCGGGCACCAGGCCCGGATGCTGACCACCGACTACGCGCCCGGGCGGGCCCTCCAGGTCGCGCTGCGCTCGGACACGGTGCGGCAGGGTACCGAGGACGCGGCCTGGTGGCTGGCGTGGACGGCGCTGGCCGGGGTGCTGCTGGCGGGCGTGCTCGGCTCGTGGGTCTCGCGCAGCGGCCTGGCGCCCGTGACCCGGATCGCGGCGACCGCCATGCGGATCGCGGGCACCCGGGACCCGAGCCACCGCATCGAGGAGCCGCCGCCGGGGCGCGAGGACGAGATCACCCGCCTCGCGTCGAGCTTCAACACGATGCTGGCGGAGCTGGAACGGTCGGTCACGGCGCAGCGCCGGCTCGTGGCGGACGCCTCGCACGAACTGCGCACCCCGCTGACGGCACTGCGGACGAACGCGGAGCTGCTGGCGCGCGCCGACCGGCTGACCCCGGAGCAGCGGGACCGGGCGGCGGGAGCCTTGGGGCGGCAGTTGCGGGAGGTGTCCGGGCTCGTGAACGACCTGATCGAGCTGGCCCGGGACGAGGAGCCGCAGGCGCTGGTGGAGCCGGTGCCGCTCGTGCCGCTGGTCCGGCACGCGGTGGAGGCGGCGCGCGAGCACTGGCCGGCCGTCCCCTTCCACCTCTCCCTGCCCCCCGGCACCGATCCGGGCCCCCTCGTGCCGGGGGTGCCGGCGCGCCTGCACCGGCTGCTGGGCAACCTCTTGGACAACGCGGCCAAGTTCAGCCCGCCCGGCCGCCGGGTGGAGGTGGACCTGCGGGTGGCGGGACCGGACGGGGAGGTGGAGCTGACCGTCCGCGACCACGGCCCGGGCATCGCGCCCGAGGACCTGCCGTACGTCTTCGACCGCTTCTACCGGGCCGGCACGGCGCGGGCGCTGCCCGGTTCGGGGCTGGGCCTGGCCATGGCGCGGCAGATCGCCCGCGCCCACCACGCGGAGCTCACCGCGGAGCAGGCCCCGCAGGGCGGCGCCCTCCTGCGCCTGCGCTTCGCCCCCGGCCTCGGCACCGGCCTCGGCACCAGCCCCGCCCCGGGCGCAGGCCCCGGCCCTGGCATCGGCCCCGTCCCCCGCTGACCGCCCCCGCGCGGTCAGCGGCGGCGCGGTTCCCAGTGCAGCAGGTCGCGGGCCTTGGACTGGTTCCAGAGGCCCGCCTGGTCGGTCCCCGTGACGTGGAAGACGTCGAAGCCGGCGCGGTGCTCCAGCGCGGCCAGCACCGCCCGCGCCAGGTCGTCGGCGGCCAGGCCGTGCACCGGCTCGCCGTCGAGGGTGTGGGTCCGGGGCGGACGGCCGGGCAGCGCCCAGGCGGGCCATGCCTCGTCGGTGGTCGGCCAGGCCAGGCGCAGCACGGTCACCGTCATCCCCCACTCCGCGACGGCGGCGTGGCAGACCTGCTCGGCGAGGCGTTTGGTCAGGCCGTACAGGTCGGTGGCGTCCGGCGGCACCGTCTCGTCGAGCGCGCGTGCGGCGAGGTCGCGGAAGACGGACAGGCTGGAGAGGTGCACGACGTGGCGCACGCCGGCCTGCCGGGCGGCGGCCAGGGCGAGGTGGACGGACGTGACGTTGATGTCGAAGGCGCTCGCCGCGTCGGGCAGTTGCTGCCCGGTGGGGTGGGAGAGGGCGGTGTGCAGGACGACGTCCACACCGGCCATGGCAGCGGTCAGGGCCGCCGGGTCGCTCGCCGATCCGGCGAGGTGGGTGTGGGAGCCCCCCGCGCCGGGACGCGGGTCGAGCACGGTGACCTCGTGCCGGGCCGAGAGGGCGGGAAGGAACAGTCCGGCGACGTACCCACTGCCCCCGATCACCAGCACGCGCATGCCGTCACGCTAGCAGGCGGCCACGGGGCGGGCCCCGGGGCCCTTGGTCCGGCCGCCGCGACCCCGCGGACCTGGCGGGACGGAGAGCTCGCCGCGCGGCCCGGACGCGGACGCGGGACACCTGGCCGCCCGCTCTCCTCCCCCCCCGATTGTCACCGCTGTGCAACAGCCCGCGGCGAAGCGCCTGATGCGTACAACCATCCGCGTGCCCAGCCGTCATCTACGTCGGACAGGCCATCGGCTTGCCCGTTCAGCACTCAGGGGGACTCTCATGACTCATCACATATCCCTGCGCGCCCGCGTCCTTCCGGTCGTGGCCGCCGCCGGGATCCTCGTACCCGTCGTCGCGGGCGCCGCGCCCGCCTCCGCCGCCACCGCGCCGCAGGTCAGCTGCACCTCGGGCAAGGCCGGGCTCGCCGCGAAGCTGCAGCGGGACATCACCGCCGCGCTCGCCGGGCGCGCCGGTACCGTCGCCGTCAACGTGCGGGACCGCGTCACCAACACCAGCTGCACCCTGCGTGCCACCACCTCGTACGACTCGGCGAGCGTCGTCAAGGTGACGGTCCTCGCCACGCTGCTGTGGGACGCCAAGAAGCACAACCGGTACCTGACCACCCGCGAGTCCCAGCTCGCGACCGCCATGATCACCAAGTCCGACAACGCCGCCACCAGCACGCTGTGGAAGCAGCTCGGCGTCACGAAGGTCAAGGGGTTCCTGGCGGCCGCCGGCATGAGCAAGACGGTGCCGGGATCCGGCGGCTACTGGGGACTCACCCGGATCAACGTCACCGACGAGCAGAAACTGCTCGCGCTGCTCACCGCCAGGAACACCGTCCTGAGCGACAACGCCCGCGCCTACGCCCTCAAGCTGATGGCGAACGTCATCCCCTCCCAGAAGTGGGGAACCCCCGCCGGCGCGCCGTCCTCGGTGACCAAGCACGTCAAGAACGGCTGGCTGCAGCGCGCCACCCGCGGCTGGCGCGTGCACAGCATCGGCGCCTTCCAGGGCGGCGGCCACGACTACACGATCTCCGTGCTCACCGACGGCAACAGCACGATGAACTACGGCGTGCAGACGATCCAGGCCGTGTCCAAGGTGATCCACCGGGATCTGACCCCGAGCGCGGCCGCGTCGTCCCGCTACACGCCCACCGCGTCGCCGCGCGAGGCGTACGTCGCGGTGCCCCGCGGCTGACGCCCTCTCCGGGGAGCCGCACCACGGGCCGTCAGCCGCGTGCCCGTACGGCCAAAGCCCGCAGCAGGCAGCCGAATCCCGCCACCGTCAGCACCCCTCGGACGTCGTTCCAGACGACCCACGGCCCCTCGAAGGCCGCGCGGGCCCGCGCCGGGTCCACCGTGGCCGCGAGGGCGTCGTTGAGCGGGACGTTCGCGGCCGAGGTGACGGCGAACACCCCCACGTACAGGACCAGCGCGGCCACCGTCCAGCCGCGCGCCCTGCCGTCGGCCCTCGCCTGCCAGGCGGCCACCGCCGTGAGCAGCAGCGCGCCGAAGAACGGGGTGAAGAACACGGGGTTCTGGATGACGTCGTTGATGTTCCGCATCACCTCGACGTAGGTGCGGTCGTCGCTTCGCGCGAGCGCCGGCATCACCGAGCACACGTACGCGAACCACACCCCCGCCGTCAGGCCGGTCGCCATCGCCGCCGCACCCAGGACCGCTCCGGCGGCGCGCTTCGCGGCCGGGGCCGCCTGCTTCGTCTGCTTCGTCTGCCTCGTCTGGGTCATGTGCCCATTCAAGGGCCGCTACCGCCCCTGGAACATGGCCCCGCGTCGCACCCGCATACGCGGGCGTCCACGGGCGCGCGAAGGCCCGGCGTCACCAGGGGAAGAGGTGACGCCGGGCCGGGGCGTTAATGCCGCTCAGGTGCCTGGCTCGGATGCCCGTCTCAGGCGCCCGGCTCAGGCGCCCGGGTTCACTTGCCGAGGAAGGCGCTGTGGACCGTGAGCGACGAGCGGTTGTCCTGCTTGTCGGTGATGTCGGCCTTCAGGGAGAGGGCCTTGCCCTTCTCCGGCGCGCGCACGGTGATCTTCCCCGCGACGACCGGGACGGACCGCCAGTTCTGGCCGTCGTACGAGACCTGGACCCGCAGGGTCTTGAGGTTGGCTCCGGCCGCCGCGCCCTGGACGAGGACGGGGAAGGTCTGGAGCACGCCCGCCGGAGCGGTGGAGTCCAGCGCGAGCTTCGGCTGGAAGCGGACCGTGGAGACGGGCAGTTCCGTCGAGGTGCCGGCGCTGCGGGCCGAGGTGAACGTCCACGAGGCGTCGATGCGCGTACCGGTGCGGTTGGTCTTCGGGTCGCGGTTGAGCGTGGTCGCCACCGTGTACGTCGCGGACTCCGCCGGCAGCGTGAAGTTCACCCGGTCGACGGCGCCGTCCTTCTGCGCGTACAGCACACCGTCGCGGTGGACCGTGGTGGTCGCGCTGGTGTAGCGGGCGTTGCCGTAGTGGCCCGCTCCGTCGCTGACCATCGTGAACGCGCCGTAGAGGGTGTCGTCGGAGCGGACGATCCCCTCGCCCGGCTCCATCCGGGGCCCGACCACGCCGACGTTGACGTTCCTGGCGTACGTGGTCCCCGGCTTCAGCTGGGGCTCGGTGCCGAGGTAGTACGTCACGTCGACGGGCCGGCCGCCGTCGGCGCCCGCCTCGCCCAGGACGAACGCCGCGGTGCTCCAGCCGATCCCGTCGCCCGTGCTCAGGTACAGCTTCTGCGTGCCCGGAGCCGGGTGGGCGGGGTAGTAGTCGAGGAAGCCGCTCCCGCTCGGCAGCGTGCCCTCCGCGTAGAGCGCTCCGGCGACGCCGGGCGCGGACGCCCCGAAACCTACCTTGATCAGGGCGAGGTCCTTGGCCGCGTAGACCTTCTCGTAGCCGTCCGGCAGGTCCTTGACCTCACCGCCCGCGAGGGTCTGGTAGACGGTCGTGCCCTGCTCCCAGCGGGCGGACCACTGCTGGGTGAGGGTCGCGTCCGCGCCCACCGAGCCCTGCCGTGCCGTGCGGACGTTGTCGAAGCTCCGCGCGTCGAAGCCCCCGGAGTACCGGGTCTCGGGCGTCGAGACCGTGTAGAACATCCCCACCCGCGTCTGCCGGGCGGTCGCGTCCGGCACCTTGACCGTCACGGGCCGGGTGGTCCGGGCGTCGAGGGTCACGGTGGCCGGTCCGGTCACCGCGAGCCGGGGGTTGTGGATCAGGTCGAGGCCCTTGGCCGGGTCCGCGGGGTCGACCTGCATGTCGGCCTGGAGGTTGTAGCTGCCGCGGGGCAGGCGGACCGTCGCGGAGCCCGAGGACAGGTCCGGGAGGAACTGCTGCTCCGAGGCGAGGCCCTCGTAGCCGAACAGGTCCGCGCCCCAGACGGCGCCGGGCGCGTCGGGCCGCCCCACCGTCTTGAAGGTGACGTCGTACGACTCGACCTCACGGTCCACCGTGGCCGGGGTGCGCACGGTCTGGCCCGCTCCGGACGCGACGACCGTGGCCGCGTACGAGCCGTCGACCGTGCCGCCGATACGGGTGTCGGCCGTCAGGTCCACCGAGGCGGTGCCGCCCGCCGGGACCGTGATCCGCTGCGCCCCGAGGCTGAAGAACCCGGCGGGCGCGGGCTGCCCGTCGCCGCCGGTGGGCGCGTCGAGCGACACGTCGAGCGACACGTCGGCGGTGCCGGTGTTGCGGTAGGTGACCTTCTTGGTGACCGGGGTGTCATCGGCGTGGGGCCACTGCTGGCGGCCCAGGTGGAGCGGTCCGCCTTCGGCGAGGACGGTCTGGTCGATCGCCCGGTCGACGGCGAGCCGGCCCGCGCCCTGCTCGAAGACCGAGAACGTGCCGCCCTTGGCAGAGCCGGTCAGGGCCGCCTTGAGCTGCGCCCCCGTCCAGGTGGGGTTCTTCTGCTTGAGGATCGCCGCGGCGCCCGCGACGTGCGGGGTCGCCATCGACGTACCGTCCAGGCCGATGTAGCCCGGCGGGTTCTGGTCCGGGGTGCCGGCCGCGGCGGCGGCCGTGATGCCCACGCCGGGGGCGCTGATGTCGGGCTTGACCGCGTGGTCCTCCTTGCGGGGGCCGATCGCGGAGAACCAGGCGAGCTGGTCGGCGTCGTCGACGGCGCCGACGGTGAGGGCCGCTTCGGCGCTGCCCGGCGAGTTGACCGTGCCGGGGCGGGGATCCGGGAGGTTGCCCGCGGCGACGGCGAACAGGACGCCCTTCTCCGCCGAGACCTTGTTGATGTGGGCTTCCAGCGGGTCGATCCCGGGCCGGTCGGTGCTGCCGAGGCTCATGTTGATGATGTCGGCGCCCTGGGACACGGCCCAGTCGATGCCGGCGATGGACTCGGAGTCGCTGCCGGTGCCGTAGTCGTCGAGGACCTTGGCGCTGAGCAGCTTCGCCCCGGGAGCCACGCCCTTGAAGCGGCTGTCCTTCGCTCCCGTTCCGGCCGCGGTCGAGGCGACGTGCGTGCCGTGCCCGACGCGGTCCACGGTGTCCGCGGAGCGGCTGAAGTTGCGTGCCGCCACGACGCGTCCGGCCAGGTCCGGGTGGGTGTCGTCGATGCCGGTGTCCAGGACCGCGATCTTCACGCCGGTGCCGTCGAGGGACCGGTTCCAGGCCGCGGGGGCGCCTATCTGCCCGGTGGAGTGGTCGAGCGACGCCTTCCGCACGCCGTCCAGCCAGACCTTCGCGATGCCGGAGGTGCTCGCCGCCGAGCCGTCGGCCTGGGGGCGGGTCAGGGCCTCCCACAGCGACTCGGTGCTGTCGGCGGCACTCGTGACGGCGTCGGCGCCGAGGGAGGGCAGGGTCCGGTTGACGGTGGTGCCCTTGGCGGCCCGCACCTCGTCACGGGCGGACTGGGACGCCGCGCCCCGGTAGCCGACGATCACCTTGAGCCCGCTCCGGTAGGCCTTGCGGCTCTCCGGCTCGGCGAGTCCGGTGACGTCGAACAGCCGCTGGTCGAGCGTGCCGTCGGCGACGAGCCGCCGGGCGTCGCGCGGCATCACGTAGGTGCGGCCTTCGTGGACCTGGGTGAAGAAGGGGATGTCCTCCCGGCCCTTCGCCCGCTCGATGCCCGCGACCCGGCCCTTGGCGTCCACGAGGACCCGGTCGCCGGTGATCAGGACGACGGTCTGGACGTCCTTGCCTGGCCCGGCGTTCTTGCCCTGCCCGGCCTTCTTCGCGCCGGCCGGTGACGCTGCGGTGAGGACGCCGTCCTGTGCCGACACCGGGCTGGTCATGCCCGCTGTCAGAGCCACGGCGGCAGCGGCGGCGACCGTGACCGCGTACGCCTTGTTTACTGGTGTGCGCAAAACTCCCCCTGCTCAGGGATGAAGCGGGCGGGCGGGGGCCCGGCCCGAACGGGGGCGTACTCAGACAGGCGTACGCCCCGGATTCCTGAAGTATGCCGAGGGCGTTCCGGCGCACTCAATGATCGTTCTGTGACAGGACGTTGACCATACGGAGACGTGCCGGAGGGCGCGGGACAAGGCCGTCGCGTATCGACTTCGCCCACGCCGCTCGGCGGGCTGCCGCACAGCCTCGCGCTCGCGCCGGGCGAATGCCCGGGTACGTCCCGTACGCGGGCTTGCGCCCGGCACGCCGAGAGCACGCACCAGACGCCGCGAGGCCGCCCTCCGGGCGACGACGGGACTGTGACGACAGGCCCTAGTGCCGGATCAGGCCGCCGACCGGTACAGGGGCCGTGTGCCCGGTCGCCGGAAGGGTCCTGGCCAGGGCGAGGCCGACGTCGACCAGCGAGGACCGGCGCAGGTGGACGACGTCGGGGATCTCGGTCCAGACCGACTCGGCCACCTCACCGTTCGGCTCGGGCCGGAGCCGACCGCCGGTGACGCGGACACCGTAGAAGACCCCGACGTTCTGATGCTCGACTCCCGCGCGCGCTTCGGTCGCGGGAATGACCCGCGAGTCCAGACCGAGGAGCCGCTCGACCACCGCGACGCAGCCCGTCTCCTCGGCCACCTCACGGATCACCGCGTCGAAGGGATCCTCTCCGTGCTCCACCCGACCGCCCGGAAGGGACCAGGTGCTCTCCCCCGTCCGTGACACGTGGCGGGCGAGCAACACCCGCCCGCCCTCGACGCACACGGCGTACGCCGCCAGTCGAAAACTCATCCTCGTACCCCCCCCCGCCCCGACCTGCCCCGCGCCCTCGCGGAACCCGCACGCTCGCACCGTACCCGCGCCGGCCCGGACCGACGGCCTGGCAGACTGCTTCCGTGTTCGAATATCGCCTGTGGCTGGCCGCAGTCCCTCAGACCCTGCCTCTGCCCGAGGCCGAAGCCCGGGCCTACTGGAACCTGACGGAGCTCCCCACTCCCGCCTTCGACGAGGCGCTGAAGCAAGCGGGCTACCTCTACGTCGGGTCCTGGCAGGACAGGCATCAAGGGGACGAGCCGCAGTCCGGCCGCTGCCCCGCCGTCCGGATGTTCGACTGGCTGTTCTATCGCGGGACCATCGACCGCTATCAGGCACCGGTGCTGGACGCCCGGCTGCGCGACGAACTGCTCGCGCTCTGCCGGCCCCGGCCCGACGACCTGCCCGCGGAGTCCGTCGGCACGGAGGCGATCGCCGCCTTCCTCACGGCACACCTCGGCTGGAGTCTGCTCCCTGAGGAGGCGGCCCCGTCGGCCACCGCGTCAGCCGCGCGGGACGACCGCCCCGCGGGCCCCCGTCCATGCTGATCGCCCTGGGGATACTCTTCGCCGTCGCGCCCGCCGCCGTCTGGACGATGGTCGCCCGCACCCGCCCGGTCGGCCTGGCGATCGGCGGCGCGCTGCTCGCCGGAGCCGGTCTGCTGGTCGGCGTCCAGCGGGGCTGGATCGACGCCCCCGGGCCCGACGCCCATCTCCTGTTCACGATCCTGGCGCCGCTGCTCATCGCCTGTGGCGCGGGACTGGAAGGCCGGCGCGAGAGTTCTCCTCCCCCGGAGTGGATTCCCCGCCGCAACAGAGCGATCGGCTTCCTGGGGGCGCAGTTCGCCCTCACCCTCGTGGCCGGCCTCGTGTACGCGCTCCTGATCACCGAGGGTTCGGACGCCCCGCCGTCCGAGGCCCTCCCCTCCTTGCCGCCGGGCGTCAGCCTGGTCGGCGAGGGCATCGGCTGCGGTTCCGGCGGCTGCTGGCGCGAGGCGACGGTCACCGGCGGGGACGGCCTGTCCCGCCCGGAGGTCATCCGCGAACTGGGCCTCCAGCAGGAGAGCTGCAGCCCCAGCGGCTGGCTCCTCGACTGGCGCGACGTGTGCGTCGGAGCCAGGGACAACGGCGAGAGCGTCACCGTCTACGCCAGCTGGGGATACTGAGCGCCGACCGGGCACGTGGCCTGTCGCTGGTCCGGACGTCGTCCGGTTCCTGTTCCGGCTCCTGTTCCTGCTCCGGCTTCGGCTCCGGCTCCGGCTCCGGCTCCTGTTCCGGCTCCGGCTCCTGTTCCTGTTCCTGGAGCGGTGGGCCGAGCACGCGGTCCCTCTGGAGTTCGGCGGTGAACTGCGCGCCGGTGAGCAGGGACAGGTTGGACAGCCACAGCCAGATGAGGAAGACGACGATCCCGCCCAGCGAGCCGTAGAGCCGGCCGTACGTACCCACCATCGACGTGTACAGCCCGAAGCCGGCGGAGACCGTGAGCCAGAGGACGGCCGCCAGCACGCCGCCGGGCAGGGTGTGGCCCCGGTGGCGGGCGGACGGCGGGCCCGTACGGAAGACGACGACGACCAGGACCAGCACCAGGGACAGCATCAGCGGCCACCGGATCAGGCCCCAGACGACCGGCACCTCCGCGTCGAGGTGGAGCAGGGAGCCCACGCTCCCGGCTATGGGGCCGCTGAGGACGAGGACGAGCGCGCTCACGGCCAGCAGGACCAGCAGCACGAGGGCGGTCACGAGGATGCGGTGTGCCTTGCGCCACGGGGAGCGGCGGTCGGGCACGCCGTGCATGCGGTGCAGCGCCCGGCGGAAGACGGCCAGGTAGCTGCACGAGGACCACAGGGCGCTGACGGCGCCCGCGGCCAGCAGGGTCCAGGTGGCGGAGTGCTGGGCCAGCGCTCCGTCGAGCAGCCCGCGCAGTTCCGCGCCCGACTGGCCCGGGGCGTAGCGCGTGACGTGGACGACGAACCGCTGCGCGGTGTCCGGGTCGATCAGGGCGAAGGCCAGGACGGTGACGAGCAGCGCCGGCAGGATCGCGAGGATCGCGTAGTACGTCAGGGCGGCGGCGTAGTCGGTGATGTCGTCCCGCCACATGGTGCCGGGCGTCCGGCGCAGGGCACGCCACCAGGCACGGTGGCGCGCGGTGCGGGCGGGTGGGGTGGGGTGGCTCATGTCTACGGGGCGCCGATCGTGTCGAGGGGTCGAGCCCCTCCACGCTACTTACCCGGGGGCCCGAATCGCCTCGGGCCGGCGCGCCGGGCGGTCAGGACCGTCGTGCCGCCCCGCCGACCAGCAGCGTGAGCACGCCGAGGGAAAGCGCGGTGATGACGATCGCCGTGGTGGTTCCGGGCTCGACGCCGACGGTGCCGGGCAGGATGCCTCCCACGACGAGGACGGCTGCCGCGCCCCACAGGAGCGGGTCCCCGCGCCCGGAGGAACGGACGGCGATCAGGAAGAACACCGCCAGGCAGCCGAGGCCCAGAAGGACGTTCAAGGTGAGCATGTGCGGCTCCCGAGTCGCGGGTGGACGAGGAATGGGGGGGCTGCGTGGGGGGAGGAGCGGGAGGGGGTGTGGAGGCGGGCCCTTCGGCCCTTCCTCCACACCCCCATCATGTGCTGGGGATCAGCGGGTGCCTACCCCCGTCACCCCCATCTGCCGTCGTCCCACGGCGACGTCCGGGAGTAGCAGCCGACCCACGGGATGCAGGCCGTGATGCGGGACCGTTCGGCCCAGTTGTAGTAGCCGGTGGTGACCTTGCCCCTCTTCACCTTCCGGGCGCCCTTGACGTAACGCTCCCAGACGCCCCAGCGCTGCCGCGACTGCCAGAGCATGCTGTCGATGTAGATACCGGCCATGGTCAGCGACTGGAGTCCCTGGAACCAGGCCCGGAGCACGCGGGGCAGCTGGCTGTAGAACGACTTGTACCAGGGGCCGTTGACCCAGTAGGTGCGGATCCGCTTCCACGAGGTCGTCTTGGTCGGCTTCCTTCCGTCGAGGTCGTAGCCGTTGACCGGGTCGCCCAGGGCGTACCCGTAGGCGTTGTAGCCGGTGCCGTAGACGGAGTCCTGCGTCAGGAAGCGGCCGGTGGCCGGGTTGTAGAGGCGGATGCCCATCAGGGTGAGGCCGCCGGCGGTCTCACTGGAGCGCTTGGCCGCTCCGAGCCAGCCGTAGCGGGCGCCGGGCTGCCCCGCGCGGGCGTTGCCGTACTCGTCGGTGTCCAGGACCAGCGGTGCGTCCTCGGCGTCCAGCGGGAGCTGGAGGGCGACGTCGCCGTGGACGCTGGTCAGCTGCAGGACCACCCCCGCCTGGGCACCTGTCGAGGCGACCAGGTCCCCGGTGACGAAGTCGACGAGGCGCGTGACGCCGCCGTCGTCGACGTCCTCTTCGATCCAGCGGGGGCTGTCACCGTCGTTGGCGAAGTGGTTGCGCCGGGCGGCGGTCGTCGTCCACGCTCCGGCGCCCTCCTCGACGGTCCAGGAGCGGAACCGCTGCGCGGCGTCGAGCTGCCAGGTCTGTCGGACGTCGCCCTGCGTCTGCTGGTGGACGAGGTCGTTGGCGTAGTAGCCGACCTGGCTGCCGGGCAGGGCGGTGGTGCGGCCGAAGGCGTCGTACACGTACCCCGGGTCGACGGGCCGGTCGGCGCTGTCGTACGTGGTGGCCGTGGACGTGCCTCCGCCGGCCGGGCAGGCCGCCCCCGCGGCGCCCGCCGCGGTGGTGAGGGAGGTGCGGTTGGTGCGCTTGTCGAAGCCGTACGTCCGGGTGGTGCAGACGTCGCCTACGGTGTCGGCGACGCCGGTCAGGCGGCCTGCGGCATCGTAGGCGTAGTCCTGCGTGGACCAGCCGGAGTGCTCGGTGACCTGGCCGTGGACGGATTCTGCGACGGTGTCGGAGTAGACCACCTGCTTGTCGCTGTCGCGCGTGTAGACGCGGGAGTCGACCGTGCCGGTCGTGTCCTTCCCGACGGTGAGGGTGTAACCGCCGGGCAGCTTCTCCTCGGCGACTCCGCCGTCGGCGTCGTAGCGGACGGAGAAGGTTCCGGCCACCGAGTCGGTCATGGACGTGGCCATGCCACCGGGCTCGGAGGCGGCGTCGTACTGGTACGTCACCGTGGACGGCACGCTGTCGGAGACCTTGACCTGCCGGCCGAGGAGGTCGTACTCGGTGCGGGTGACCCCGCCGTCGGCGTCCGTGTACGTGATCGGGCGGCCGAGCTTGTCGAACTCCTTGCTGATCGTGCCGCCGGTCGGCGAGACCGCCTTGACGGCTCGGCCGGTGGCCGGGTCGTACTCGGTCGTCGCCTCCGGCACCGCCTGGCCGAGCCCGCCCGTCATGACGTTCCTGGTCGGACGGCCCGCGTTGTCATAGGTGCTGGTGGACGTGCGGGTGACGCCGTTCGCGGTCTCGGTGACCTTGACCGGGTTGCCCCACCAGTCGTACTCCGTCGTGGTGACCGGGAGCTGGTTCGGCTGGGTGCCGCCGCCGGTGATCGTGCCCGCCGGGCCTGTCGAGCAGACCTGGTCGGCCCACTCCGGGCGCCCCGCGCAGGCGCCGGTGCCGGTCGCGGACCAGTAGCTGGTCACGCGGGTGGCGGCGTCGGTGCCGGTCGCCTCGGGCAGGAGCTGCTTGGTGACGCGGCCCTGGTCGTCGTACTCGGTGCTCTCGGTGATCGCGAGACCGGCCGGGTCCTTGACCGTCTTGACCGGCAGGCCCTTCGCCCAGTCGTAGAGCGTCTGGGAGACGCGGGCGTCGGTCATCGCCGTCGTGCCGTAGACCTGGGCACCGGACGTGACCTTGGTGACCTGGTTCTCGACCTTCGCGCTGCCGTCCGTCGGGCGGCCCGCGTCGTACTCGTTCACCGTCCACGAACGCGCCGCCGCGGACTCGGCCGTGCCCGTGAGGGTCACGCGCCGCAGCGGGCCGAACTCCTGCTCCGCCCTGAGTCCCTTGGCGTCGTAGACGGACTCCGAGGAGAGCAGGTCGGCGCGGTCCTTGGCGGGCAGGCCGATGATGCCGAGGTCGGTCAGCACCGCCTTGTCCGCGTCCGTACCGCCCAGCGCCAGGGCCCGGTTGGCCGCGGAGAGCCCGCGCACGGTGTTGCCGAAGCGGTCGTATTCCGTGGTGGTGACGTTGCCGCCGGGGTCGATCGTGTTGACCTGCCGCCCGGAGGCGTTGGTGTACGTGACCGTCGCGCGGCGGTAGTCGCCCGCTGCCAGCCCGTCGCCGGAGTTCGCCGCGGGAACGGCGTCGGCCGGGAAGACGGCGGTCGCGTCGGTCGGCGCGTCGCTCTGCCCCCACGCGTCGACGTCCGGCACACCCATCTTGTACGGGGCGTTGGTGCCGGTCAGCGGCACGTCGTAGACGACGCTCGTCGCGGCGGTCCCGGACACCACGTCCTTGCTGCCCTGCTGGAGGGCGTAACGGCTCGCCTTCGTCAGCATCCCCTCGCCGGCGGTGGCGGCGTTGCCCGCCTTGCCGTACGTGAAGGACCACGGCAGCTCACCGGGCGGCGTCAGACCCGTGACGCGGCCCGCGCTGTCGTAGCCGTACGCGGTGACGAGAGCGGGGCTGACCAGCGGGTTGTACGTCTCACGCAGCCGGCCCGAGGCGTCGTACGCGTACTTCTGCACCGTCTTCGCGGTCGCCGCGGCGGCGCCGGGCTCGGTCGACCAGGCGCGGATCTCCTTGACCTGACCCGAGAAGTCGCCCAGGACGCTGCCCGTGGCGGTCGTGCTCGTCGCGTAGACGAACTCCAGCGCGCGGCAGCCCTTCGTGGACGGCGTCGCCGTGCACGTCGTGGCGGAAGCGGCCGAGGTGGGGGCGATGACCAGCTTGGGGCGGGCCAGCTTGTTCGCGCCGACCGTCACCGTCTCCGAGATGACCGTGGTCGTCGAGTGGGCCAGGCCGTCCACGGTGCTGGACGCGACCTGCCAGGACGTGGCCGCCGCGTCGGGCTTCGTGAAGACGGTGACCGTGCCCTCCGTGTCCCGCAGCGTGAACGAACCCGTCAGCGAGCCCGTCAGCGTCAGGTCCTCCGAGCCCGGCTCCGGCTTCCAGCCACCACCGCTCTTCGCGGTGAAACCGACCTCCTCCGCGTCGGGGCCGACCAGCGCGACCGACGTCGCGGAGGTCTTCTTCACGTAGACCCACTCCGAACCGGTGAGCTCGGCGGACGTGCCGGAGCTCCACTGCGGGCCGAAGATCGCCACCTGTCCCTCGTCCGTCGCCCTCACATCGGGGTTGCGGGAGGAGGCCGTGCGCGAGACCGACAGACCGAACGCCGACGCGTCCGTGGCCGACAGGCCGTAGTCACCCGTCAGCAGGTTCACCGAACCCGGACCGACCGACTCGGACGGCGCCGTGCCCGCGTTGCGGTCCACGGTGATCTCGTTGACCGGCGAGTACGCCGTCGCCGAGCCGCCGTCCGTGAAGGCCGCGCGGACCTCGATCGGGCCGTCCTCGGCCAGCGTGTCCGTGACGTTCCACGTCAGCCCGGCCGGCTTGCCGTTCGTCACCGCGACCGGCCAGCCGGACACCGCGTTCGCACCCTGCCGCACATCGGCGACCGGCACGTTCTTCCACGTGTCCGTCTCACCACGCCGGTACTGGTACGTCACACCCGTGTACGACGCGAGGCCCTCCGCCGACAGGCCCACCCGCCGCGCCGGGCGCTCGCCCTGGCCGGGGGTGAGCAGTGCGGCGCCGGAGCCCGCGTAGAAGACGTGCGACGACTCCGCCGACATGTTGCCCGCCGGGTCCTTCGTGCGGACCGTCACGGTGTGCCTGCCCGCCGGGAACGACAGCGTCTGCGTGACCACCGCCCCCGTCGTGGTCGCCGTCGACCAGGCGCCGGAGTCCAGCTTGTACTCCACCGCCGCCACATCACTCGACGGCGGCGTGAACGTGAAGGCGCCCGAGAAGGCGCCGTTGGCGTCGGGGGCGCCGGACCAGGTGTTGGCCGGGAAGTCCGTGGACGTGACCGTGCTCGCGGCGGGCTTGGTGGTGTCGACGGTGAAGTACACCGACGGCGTCCAGTTCGACCAGGAACTGCCGTCGTTGACACGGCCCTTGAACCAGTACGTCTTGCCGTTGACCAGCTTGCCGGCCGGGACCTGGTGGGAGACCGTCTTGCCCAGGACGGGGTCGCCGGTGCCGGTGTCGTACACCTCCAGGTTGGTCGTGCCCTCCCACAGCTCCCACTTCTGCCGCAGGAAGTACGTCTCCGCGTCGCTCGCCGCGTAGGAGAGGTCCGGGGTGGTCGTGGTGACCCAGTTCTTGCCCGCGTTCGTGCGGCCCGGCGTCGCGGTCATCGGGTTCCCGGCGACCGGGATGGTGTTGTACGTGACCGAGATGTACGGGGTGTTGGTGGCCGCGTTGCCGGAGTTGAACCGCTTCCAGCCCGCCGGGTCGGCCTCGTTGGACGCCTTGATGCCCATCGAGTTCGAACCGTTGCCGTTGGCCGCCCACGCCACCGCCAGGTTCTTGATGTCCTGGCTCACCCAGCCGTCGCCGCACGCCGACGAGTAGCCCTTCGTCGACGTCGACGTGGCCCACTTGGCCGTGAACCCGGGCTGGTTGGTCCAGCGGCTCGCCGTGGAGGCGTGCGGGGTGTCCCACACCTCCCAGCCCGCCGGCGCACAGGACCAGGAGTGCGAGTTCCACAGGTTCAGCTTCGCACCCAGGATCTGCTTGCCCGAGATCCCCGCCATCGGGAAGTGCAGGAACGAACGCGCGATCTGACCCGAGCCGTTGTTCCCCAGCTTCAGCTCCGTCGCCGCCGACTGGTCCGTCGTGTAACCCTGCTGCACGAACGTGTCGAAACTCGCCCCGATGTTCACCGCCGGATCCACCGTCACCGGGAACACCGTCTTCGGATCCGCCAGAAACGCCGCGTCCGGCGTCAACGTCAGGTCCACCTTGGACCCCCGCTGCGACACCTTCAGCCCGACGTCCGCCCGCCGCAGGTGCTCACCCGACTTCGGATCGACGGACGCGTCCCACATCACCGGGGCCGGCAGCAGACCGACCTCCTTGCCCGACTTCCGGTCGAGGAACGTCACGGACCGGTCCGCGTTCGCCCGCGCCCTGATGCCCTTCGCGTCCAGCGTCAGCGTCACCGAACCGTTCGCCGCCACGGCGGAACGATTCTTCAGCTCCAGGAACTGCTCGAAACCCGTACGCGTCGACTCCACGACCAGATCCGTCGCCGTCAACGCGTCCACATACCGCGCCGTCGTCCCCGACACCACCGGCTCCGGCAGCACCCCACGCCACGACAGACCCAGCTCACGGCCCTCACCCGCCGCCAGCGTCACCAACGGCACCTCCGCCGTGGCCGCACCACCCGCCACACCCGACGCCCGGACCTCCGCCGCCCGCGCCGACGGCGTCCGCCCACCCAGCCGCAACCCCAGAGGATGCGACCGCGCCGCCACCACACCGTCCCGCTTCGTCAACTCGACGTCGACATCACGCCACTCACCGGACACCGCGTCACGGAAACGCACCGGCCCCGAAGAAGCGTCCGTCGTCACCGTCCCGTCCGGATTCGCCCACGTCGTCGACGACTCCGTACGCTCCGACCTCGCCTCCACCCGCCTGCCCGACAGACGCGCCGCGACCCGCGCCGACGCCAGATCCACCGCCTCCGTCACGGCCACGGGCCGCTCGGCGGCCGTCCCCCGCGAGGCCAGCGCCACCGCCTGCCCCGTCACCCCCACCACGACAGCCGCCTCGAAGGCCATCAAACCGGCCACGGACAGGGCGATCCCGGGCAGCGCGCTCCGGCGCGACCACCTCGGTCCCCTGCCCCGTCTGTCGGACAGATTCATACGATCACTCACTACGTGAGCCCTCCCTGGCAAAACGTGTTCAGGTTCCGTGCCGGGAAGGACGCGGCGGAGGGCGGACGGTCGGCGGCGGTCGCGCCCAGCCGGCACGCCCCTCCACCCCTCCGTCCGCAACCACCGCGTCATCGCGTCACCGTCCCGGCACCAAACGTGACGCTAGACCTCCGTGGATCTTCGGCACAGGTCCCGGCGCGCCACACACCGGACACCTCGCGCCACGCGGAGGAGACGGATCGCCGACCCCAGGAAAAACCGGCCACCCCGCTGGCATACAGTCGCCGCTCGTGTCATCGCTTACGCATCCCGGTACCACCTCCGCCGCCTTCACCCGCATCAACGCCAAGGCGGCCGGTCTTCTCGGCGTGTCCGAAGACGGCTACGCCCATCTGCTGGGCATGGATCCCGCGCATCTGACGGGCGACCGGTACCGGCCCCCCGCCGCCACGAACATCCGCATCTGGGAGCTGATGGTCGCCAAGGCCCCCTGGACCGAGGTCGCTCAGCTGATGATCGAGCAGACGGCGTTCGGGCAGCTCGGGGTCTGGGACTACCTGCTGACCTCCGCTCCGACGCCGGTCGAGGGGTTCCGCGACGCCATGGACTTCATCGCGGGCGTCGCGGACGCCGGCAGCGACACCATGTTCCTGACCGAGGACGACAGGGAGATCACCCTCAGCCACGTGAACGCCGCCGACCTCAGCTACACCGCCGCGTCGGCCATCCGGGCGTACGCGCTGGCTCTCCTCCGCCAACGGCTCAGCACGGCCCTGGGGAAGGAACTCGTTCCGGTCCGGGTCGCCCTCGCCACCCAGGCGCCCCGCCGTCACGACGCCCTGTACACCCTGTACGGCACCCGGAACATCGACTTCGAGCGCCCGGTCAGCTCCCTCACCTTCCGCGCCGACGACCTGCGGTGCCCGATGCCGAACTTCCAGCCGGGCCTGTCCACCGTGCTGCGCAGACACGCCGAACTGACCATCGCCGCCTCGATACCCCTGCACGACTGGCTCGACCTGTTCCGCGACGCGGTCAGGGACGCGGAGGAGGGCGACGACGACGGCGCGACGCTGACCGCGACGGCGGCCCGTCTGGCCGTCAGCCCGCGCACGCTCCAGCGCCGACTCGACGAGCACGGCACGACCTGGACGGCCGAGATCCAGGACCTGCGCCGCGAGCGGGTCACCCGGCTGCTCGGCGCGACGGACCTGCCCGTCGACGCGATCGCCGCGCGCAGCGGCTACGCCGACGCCCGCACCCTGCGCCGGGCGGTGCTCCGCTGGACCGGACACACGCCGGGGGCCCTGCGCGGGCGGACCGGACCCGGTTCGTAGGGGCACGAGGGAGCGAGCCCCCGTCGGGTACGCCCCCTCGTGCTCCTCCGCGCCGCTCCACGCCCCTCGTGTGCGGGCGGTCGCGGACGGCCGCGCCCCCTGTCCGCACGCGCCCTGGCGCCGATCTCCTGGCTGATCGCGTCAACTTGCGGCTGATTCCAGTCGGAAACCCGGGTTGTTCACCTGGTGTTACGCAGGGGACATCACCTGCCCGTATTACTGTTCGTTGACCCAGGCATGAACTTGCTTTGGTGAATCGTGTTGACGACGAGGACGACGAGGACAGAGGGAGGGAAGTGCGTACGACGTCCACCGGACGCGCCGGGACGGCGCCCGCGCTCCTGCCCGCGCTCGTACTCGCGCTCCTCCTCGTCGTGAGCTGCGGCGGCTGGAGCCCCGCGTCGGCGGCGGCCGGGCCACGCCCGGGCGAACCGCAGCCGCGGGTCCTCGCGGCCGCCCCCGCCCCGTACGAGACCGTGCCCGCGCAGCACTGCGAGAACAGCGCCACCCACGGCCGCACCACGGCCCGCCATCCAGGGCGCCGCTGCGCCCTGCCGCACCGCGCGGCCCCGTGTCCGGCGGACCACGCCGAACTCCGGCCCGTACCGCTCGCCCTGGAACCGCCGGCGACCGCCGACGACTCCGGGCGCACGAGACGGCACCGCCCCCACGGCCCCGACGTCGCACCCGCGCAGTCCCCCGCACCCTCCGCACTCCAGGTTTTCCGCTGCTGACAGGCAGGACCGCACACGAAGCCGTCCTGTCAGCCCGACGCGCCCCCACGCGCGCCAGGAGGAATACACATGCAGCCCCTCATCGACCACGCCCGCCGGTTCGGACAGCGCCCTGAGGAGTTCGCCCCGTTCGCCCAGGGCCAGTCCCCCGCCGCCCTCTTCATCACCTGCTCCGACTCCCGGGTCGTCCCGGCGCTCATCACCGGCGCGCGCCCCGGCGAACTGTTCGAACTGCGCACGGCGGGCAGCATCGTCCCCCCGTACGCGGGCGCCGCCCCCACGGGTGAGACCGCCACCATCGAGTACGCCGTCGAGGTCCTCGGCGTGCGCGACGTCGTGGTCTGCGGCCACTCCCACTGCGGCGCCGTCGGCGCCCTCGTCCGCGGCGACGACCTCAGTGCCGTGCCCGCCGTCCGGGACTGGCTCGCGCACGCCGTGCCCGACGGCACACCCGGGTGCCCCGACGACCCGGCCGTCGCCGACGCGGTGCGCGGCCACGTCCTCGCCCAGCTGCTCCGACTGCGCTCCTATCCGTGCGTGGAGCGGCGCCTGACGGCCGGTCAGCTTCGCCTGCACGGCTGGTTCTACGAGGTGCACACCGGTGCCGTCAGCGCGTACCGGCCCGAGTCCGACTCCTTCGAGTCCCTGTGAAGGGGGAGCTCCACATGCTGTCTTCCCTCTCCCGTCTCCCCCATCTGCGGCAGGACTTCGCCGCCTCCCTCGTCGTCTTCCTCGTCGCGCTCCCGCTGTGCGTGGGCGTGGCCGTCGCGTCCGGTGTGCCCGCCGAACTCGGCCTGATCACCGGCATCGTCGGCGGCATCGTCACCGGTCTGATGCGCGGCAGCAGCCTCCAGGTCTCCGGGCCGGCCGCCGGTCTGACCGTGCTCGTCTTCGAGGCGGTCCGCGCCTTCGGCCTGCCCGCGCTCGGCGTCATCGTGCTCCTGGCCGGGCTCCTTCAGGTCGTCATGGGCGTCCTGAAGTGGGGCCGCTGGTTCCGGGCCATCTCCCTGTCCGTGGTGGAGGGGATGCTGGCCGGCATCGGGCTCGTCATCATCGCGGGGCAGCTGTACGCCGCGGCCGGCCTCGCCGCCCCCGCCTCCGGGCTCGCCAAGCTGGCCGGGCTGCCGGCCGCCCTGGTCGAGGCCCTGGGCAGCGCGACCGCCCTGGCGTCCCTGGCCGTCGCCGCCGGCACCGTGCTGGTCATGGTGGCCTGGCGGCGGCTGCCCCGCGCCGGGCGCGCCGTCCCCGGCGCGCTGGTGGCCGTCGCGCTGGCGTCGGGCGTGACCTGGCTGTTCGACCTGCCGATCGCCACCGTGCGGGTCGGCGACGTCTTCGACGCCGTACGCCTGCCCGGTGCGGACGCGCTCTCCGGGCTCGCCGACCCGGCGCTCCTCGGCACCGTCCTGGCGTTCGCGCTGATCGCCTCGGCCGAGTCGCTGTTCAGCGCCGCGGCCGTCGACCGGCTGCACGCGGGCCCGCGCACCCAGTACGACCGGGAGCTCGTCGCGCAGGGCGTCGGCAACACGCTCTGCGGCCTGCTCGGCGCGCTGCCCATGACCGCGGTCATCGTGCGCAGCTCGGCCAACGTCCAGGCCGGGGCCCGCACCAAGGCGTCGCGGGTGCTGCACGGGGTGTGGCTGCTGCTGTTCGCGGCCCTGCTGCCCGCGACGCTCGCGTACGTGCCGCTCGCCGCGCTCGCCGGCATCCTGGTCCACGCGGGGTGGAAGCTGATCCCGTTCCGGGCGGTCGCCTCCCTGTGGCGCGCCCAGCGCGGCGAGGCGCTGATCCTGGTGGTGACGGCGGTGTCGATCGTGGCGGTCAACATGTTCGAGGGCGTGCTGATCGGCCTGGTCCTGTCCGTGGCCAAGGCCGCCTGGGACGCCTCCCAGCTGCGCATCGACCGCAAGGACGGGGCCGCGGGTGGACCGGTCAGGGTCCGTCTCTCGGGCACCATCACGTTCCTGCGCCTGCCGAAGATACTCGACGCCCTGGAGGCGCTGCCCCACGACCGTCCCGTCGAACTGGACCTCTCCCAGGTCCACCACCTGGACCACGCCTGCCGCACCGCCCTGGAGGCCTGGGCTGCCCGCCACAGCCCCCAGCACCCGGACGCCGTCCGCCTCCACGCCCTGCCCGCCCGCGGCCGGCCCGCCGAGACGGCCGACTCGCCCCGCTGAGGTGCGCGTCCGCCGGAAGGTGAACAAGGACTTGTGGGACCGCGACAAGGAACACCGCGCCCGCATGACAGCATTGGAGGCGCAGCAGAAGACCCAGGGACATCCGTAGGACGGCCGACCCGTGCTGATCGACATCCCAGCCGACCAGGTGCTCGCGACGTTCGGGGCGACCGGGGTCGCCTACTTCCCCCGGTACGCGGGCAGCCGTCTGCACGCCCCCACCCCCGCCTTCCTCGCGACGGTGGGCCTCAGCACCCGGCCAGCCGCGCCAGGTTCCCCGCCGACTCCGTGACGATCCTGCTCACGTTGCCGATCGCCGTCCGCCGGTCCACCGGGCTCTTCCCCTCCGCCTGCGACGGTGCGCTGACCGTGACCGTGACGTACGGCGCCGTCGAGCCCATCCGGGCCGCGCAGCCCGGCGGGAGCTGGGCTTCGCCGGCGTCGGGGAGGGCCCAGCCGGTGGTGCCGGCGGGGAGGGGGGTGGCGCCCGCGCGGGTGGTCACCGGGGTCCTGGTGTCCTGGACGATCAGGGAGTAGACCTGTCTCGGCGTGCCGTCGCTCGCCGCGGTGGCGCGCTGGAGCAGGCACATCCTGAAGACGGCGTGGTCGCCCTCGCCCTTCTTCTCCCGTTCCGCCGCGCTCACCGCGCCGCCCTGGCCGTCGTCGATCAGTGCCGCCGTCGCCGGGGACAGGGAGCCGAAGCAGAGGGCCTGCCCCGGCTGCTCCGGGGAGGGGGCCGGCCAGAGGAGGTAGGCCGCCAGGGCCGCCGCTGCCGCCGTGGCCGTGGCGGCGGGGATGACGAAGCGTTTCGGCGGCATCAGTAGCGCTCCCCCATGTGCAGGTCCGCCGCCTTGATGCCCATCTGGTACCACTCCTGCGCGGTCCGCTGGAGGCCGTGCTCGAACTCCTTCGGGCCGTCGTCGAACAGCGCGGGGTCGAGGCCCCGTTGCGTCGCCGTCTCCCGGAGCATGGTGAGCATCTGCCGCTGGCCGTTGTCGTAGTGGTTGATCATGTTGTTGCGGGTGTCGGCGTCCACCTTCGCGTTGAGGCCGTTCATGTAGTCGGCCGTCGACACGTCGATCGAGCGCTGGATCGCGTCACCGGCCCAGGGGATGCCCGTGAAGGGGGCCCCGATGATGTGGTAGTTCATCATCTTGTTCCAGGCGTTGGCGTCCTTCTTCGCCTGCCCGATGTCGAAGATGACGTCCCCGCGTACGCCGTCGAGGGTGCCGAGGACCGACGAGGACTGGGTGACCCAGGCCCGCATCGCCGGGTCCTCCGTGCGGTACGACTCGACCGGGAAGCGGTCCAGGCCCTGCGCGATCACCGCGGTCTGCGAGGCGTGGATCGCGCCGAAGGCCTGGGGGTCCTCGGCGGCCGAGCGGATGATCCGGGTCAGGTCGCCGCGCGAGACGGTCAGGCCGTTGAAGGCGGTGGGGTTGTCCATGTTCTTGCCGAGGATCTCGTTCACGTCCGAGCCGTAGGAGCCGATCATCTCGCCCATGGCCATGCGCAGGGAGACGGGAACGGCGCTCTGGTTCTTCCTGGTCTCCTCGGCGTACTCGGCGAGCATCCGCTCGAAGATCGCCTTCTCGGCGCCGTCGTGACGGGTGCCCACGGGGCTCATGTCCGTACCCGGCGCCCGGCCCGTGGCCGCGGCGTCGACGGCGGCGGCGAACTCGGCGCGGGCCGAGCTCCGCTGGGTGTCCTCGGGCATCCTGTCCTGGACCTCGGCGCCCGGCCACTTCCGGTCCTCCAGGAAGTACTTCAGGTTGTCCGTGGCGTTCGGGTCGAAGTAGTGCGTGGCGGCGCCCGGGTTGCGGCTCATCGCGTTCAGCAGGCCCTTCATCGGGTCCTGCTGGGTGCCCTGCCAGTGCTCCATGACGCCGTCGTAGGCGTTCTCGTGGTTCGTCTCCCACTCGCGGATGCCGTTGCCGACCTGCGTCAGGAACGCCTCGCTGTAGACCGGGTCGTCCTTGTCCTTGCGGAACTGGCTGTCCTTGGGGTCCTTCGGGTCGTACGGGGGGTCACCGGCGTCCGCGGCCATGAGGCCGGTGAGCTCGTTCCAGCCCGTCGCGCCGCCCGGCAGCGCCCCGGGATGCCGGTCGGGCAGGCCGTTGCCGTTCCGGGCCATGGCGAGGAGCCGCTCGGTCCAGTTCGCGGGGACGCCGCCGGGGGTGCCGAGCGGGGAGTCCGGTCCGGTGGCGGTGGCCAGGCTGGCGGACAGCGCCTTGTACAGGCGGGCGTCGGTGGCGGACACCTGCCCGTCGCGGCCGCCGTTCTCCAGGCTGCCGGCGAGCAGCAGCAGCGCCTCCTGGTCCTCGCGGCCGAAGTAGCTGAGGTTCGTCATCAGTTCGGTCGTGAACGCCGGGACGTCCTTGCCGCCCTCGACGAGCTCCAGGAGCCGGGCGCGCTCCTTGTCGTCCAGGTAGTCCCAGCGGGCGTAGAGCCCCGCCGCCTCGCGGCCGTTCTCGCCCTGCCGCTTCTCGTCCTCGCGCTGCCGCTTGGCCCCGGCGATGTCGTGGGGGCCCTTCTCGGCGAAGTCGTTCGGGTGGTTCCTGACGAGTGCGCGCAGGCCCCACGCGCACAGCTCGTCGGCTTCGGTGGCGCGCTGGAGAATGCCTTCGATCTTGCCGCGCAGCGCGTCGAACTGTGCCTGGGTGGCCAGGGGTTCGGTGCTTCCGGCGGGCCGCCGGTCGGGGTGGACGCGGTGGCTGAGGACCCCGTTCGGGTAGATGGTGATGCCGGGCGGCGGGTTCTCGTAGGTGGCCTTGAGGTCGTCCTGGGCGGTCTTCAGGAGCGTGTGGGCGTCCTTGAGGAGGTCGCGTACGGACTCGGCCTCGGCGACGGCGTCGCCGAACTCCTTCGCGGTCTTGCCGACTAAGGCCTTGGTGACGGTGGCGTTCTCGCCCCGCCAGGTGGACGCGTCGGCCTTGGACTTCATCGCCCCCGCGTCGGTCCGGAGCGCCGTGAGCTTGGCGATCATCTCGGTCCACTGGGTGGCGGCGGCGTCCATCGGGCCGAGCCGCGCGTTCAGGAGCTGCTCGAAGGTGGGCATGGCGGGATCGGCTCCTTACCGGAAGTACCTGTCGATCTGGGAGGCGGGCACCGAGCCGTCCGCGCCCTCGGCGGGCGGGCCGACGCTGCGCAGCTGCGCCGCGATCCAGACGTCCTCGGCCTTGTTCGAGCGCTTGGTGTGGGCGAGGTGGTTGGAGATGTGGGCGCAGGCCTGGAGGAGGGTCTTCACCTGGGTGTCCCAGGTCGTGGTCAGCTCCGTGAGCGCGGCGCCGGAGGCGAGGCCGTCGCCCGTGAGGCTGCTCCCCGCGCTCTCGCTGGCGGCGGTGGCGTGCTTGCCGGCCGGTTCGAGTCCGCTGAAGAGGCCGTACGCGGCGTGCCCGACGTCGCCGAGGTCCTCGTCCTCGACCACGTAGTCGGCGGAGCCCTTGGCCGGCGTCCCGCCGCCGGTGTTGTCGACCTGGTTCAGCCGCATCGCCACGGTCGCCTTCTCCGTGGCCCATTCCCTGTCGAACGACATCGTCGACACCCCCGTGTCCCTGATGGTCTTTTGGCCCTGGTGGCACTGACGCACCATCGGTGACGCTAGCCGGGTGACCTTCGTCCCGCCAGGGGTGATCGTCCCGCTGGCGAATTCCTGACGGGTCAAGGGGAGTTCCGGCTTCTTTCCTGACCCTCGAAACTGGGTGCGTATGTCCAGTTTTAAGGACTTTAGTCCTCGTTAGGGCCCTAGGTCCTTAAGTTGATGAAGATCAAGTAACGCCCCTTCCAGTCGTAATAAGCATCTTGTGAGTATTTGGTGCCCCATAGGGGCACCTCCTGCCCGCGATACGAACGAATGGATGGACAGGCCTCATGACCTTGGGTCACCCGCTGGATCGCGCGACCGAGCGCCACAGACCATGGACGGGGCGGAGCCTCAAGCACCTCGCGGGCACGCTCGCGCTGCTGATGACCGCCGGCCTGATGGAGGGCGGCGCCGCCTTCGCCGCCGAGCGCGACCCCTCGGCCACCGCCGTCACCGAGGCGGCCGACCTCGCCTCCGCGCGGACCGCCGCCAAGCTGTCCGGCAAGAAGGTCGAGGCGCTGTCCGAGCGCTCGGAGACGTCCACCACCTGGGCGAACCCCGACGGCAGCCTCACCTCCGAACTCTTCGGCGGCCCCGTCCGGTTCGAGCGCGACGGCGCCTGGACCGACGTGGACGTACGGCTGCGCAAGGCGCCCGACGGCGACATCGAGCCCGTCGCCCACCCCCACGGCCTGGAACTCTCGGCCGGCGGCACAGGCGCCAAGCCCCGCTCGCTGAGCGCCGCCCAGCAGGCCCCCGCGCACGACCTGGTCACCCTCGGCGAGGGCGACCAGCAGATCACCCTCCAGTGGAAGGGCGCCCTGCCCGCCCCTCGGCTCAACGGCACCCGCGCCCGCTACCCCGAGGCCGTCCCCGGCGCCGACGTCATCGTCGACGCCACCCGCACCGGCTTCGAGCAGTTCGTCGAGATCAAGCGGCGGCCGGACACGGACGCCTACACGTACACCCTGCCGCTGCGCACCCAGGGCCTCGACGTCCAGGAACAGCCCGACGGCAGCCTCCTCTTCGTCGACGGCGAGAAGAAGCGCCAGGCGGTGATGCCGGCCCCGCTGATGTGGGACGCCTCCACCGACCCGGTCTCCGGCGAGCACACCCGCCGCGCCCCCGTCGCCATGAAGGTCGTCAGGACCGACGACGGCGTGGACCTCGTCCTCACCCCCGACGCGGCGTTCCTGGCCGACCCGGCCACCACGTACCCGGTCACCGTGGACCCCTCCACCGGCAGCCTCGGCAACGTCTTCGACACGTACGTGCAGCAGGGCGAGACCCGCGACTGGTCCACCGACACCGAGCTCGACCTCGGCAACCCGGGCACCAAGAACGCCAACGGCACGCCGCGCACCGCGCGTTCCTTCATCACCTGGAACACCGCGCCGATCGCCGACTCCCTCATCTCCTCGGCCACACTGTCCCTGTGGAACTTCCACTCGGCCAACACCGACTGCAAGGCCCACCCGTGGGAGGTCTGGGCGACCGGCAAGGCGTCCACCGCCTCCCGCTGGACCGCCCAGCCGGCCTGGACGGCCAAGCGGGCCACCTCCACCCAGACCACCGGCAACCCCGGCTGCTCCACCCAGCCCGACGGCTGGATCACCGCCGACGTGAAGACGCTGGTGCAGGAGTGGGCCTCGGCCAGGGAGGCCACCTCCGGGATGGGCCTGCGGGCCACGTCGGAGACCGAGGTCGCGCAGTGGAAGCGGGTCAACTCCGCGAACGCCGCGCAGAACCCGCCGAAGCTCTCCGTCACGTACAACTACCGGCCCGGCATCGGCACCAAGCAGGAAGCCGGTCCGCCGTACTTCTCGTACGGCGGCGCCTACATGGTCAACACGGTGCGGCCGGTGCTGCGCGACACCATCACCGACAAGAACGGTGACAAGGTCAACGCCACCTTCCAGATCTTCGACTCCGTCACCGACCAGCAGGTCGGCGGCCTGCTGGTCTCCCCGTACGTGGCCTCCGGGCAGCCCGCCGCGGTGACCGTCCCGGCGGGCGTGCTCACCGACGGGCGCACGTACAAGTTCCGCAGCAACTCCTACGACGGCACGCACTACAACACGTCGTGGTCCGCGTGGAAGACCTTCACCGTCGACACCCGGGCCCCCTCCGCGCCCGTCTCGATCACGTCCAAGGACTACCCGGCGGACCGCTGGGCCGGCGGCGCGGGCAAGGCCGGCACCTTCGCCGTGACCCCCGCCTCGGCCGACGTCAACTGGCTGGAATGGTCCCTCGACGGCACCACCTGGACCAAGGTCTCGCACACGAGCGCCTCGGCGGCGAACCTCTCCGTCACCCCCGCCACCGACGGCACCCTCACCCTGCGCGTCCGGGCCGTCGACAAGGCCGACAACCGCTCCGAGGCCGCCGAGTACACCTTCGACGCGGGCCCCGGCGGCGTCGCCCAGCCCTCCGAGGGCACCCGGATCGTCCGCCGCGTGCCGCTCGTCGCCCACGCCGACGGCCGCGTCTTCGACCAGGTCTCGTTCTCCTGGCGCCGCTCCGAGGCCGACCCCTGGCAGCCGATACCCCCGGCCCACGTCAGCGGTGCCGAGTCCGGCGGCGTGACCTGGCCCGTGCCGCTGACCGGCGGCAAGAACAGGCAGCTCTCCTGGGAGGCCACCCGGACCGTCGACCCCGA
Organism: Streptomyces sp. NPDC042100; assembly: GCF_055582325.1. NCBI lineage: Bacteria > Bacillati > Actinomycetota > Actinomycetes > Kitasatosporales > Streptomycetaceae > Streptomyces > Streptomyces sp. NPDC042100. The sequence goes on along the minus strand of NZ_JBVJDK010000007.1, from coordinate 214,654 downwards.
CGGCACCATCCAGCTCAAGGCCGACCTCACCGGACCCGGCGGCGCCAAGGGCAGCACCGCGCCCCGTACGGTCGTCGTCGACCGCAACGCCAGCGGCGCCGCCACCACCGACGTCGGCCCCGGCAGCGTCAACCTGCTCACCGGCGACTACGCGCTCTCCGCGAGCGACGTCTCCGCGTTCGACCTGTCCGTCAACCGCTCCGCCTCCTCCCGGCGCCCCGACGCGGGCGCCAAGCAGGCGGGCCAGGCGCCCATCTTCGGCAAGGAATGGGTGGCCGGCACCGCGGCCGAGACGACCGACTCCGACTACGCCTACCTGCGCCGCCTGTCCGACACCGCCGTGGACGTCGTGGACGCCGAGGGCGACCCGATCCACTTCACCGCCAACGCGGCCCGCGACGGCTGGGTCGCCGAACCGGGTGCCGAGGACCTCGTCCTGCGGGGCGCGGTGACCGGCACCTTCACGCTCTCCGACCCGGAGGGCACCGTCACCACCTTCACCCGGGCCGACGCCACCGCGCCGACCTGGCAGGTGTCGTCCACGCTGCTCAACGGGCTCGCCGCCTCCGCGACCACCGTGGTCTCCGAGACCGTGACCGTCGACGGCGTCAAGCTCGCCCGCCCCAGGCGGGTCGTCGCGCCCAGCTCCGCCACCACCGCCGCCGCCTGCACCTCGACGCCGGGCACCCGGGGCTGCCGCGCCCTGGAGTACGTGTACGCGACGGGCACCACCGCCGCCGGCGACACCCTCGGCGACGTCAAGGACCAGGTCAAGGAGATCAGGCTCTGGTCGACCGAGCCCGGCGCCGCCGCGGCGACCGCGAAGACGGTCCAGACCTACCGCTACGACACCCGCGGCCGGCTCCGCGAGACCTGGAACCCGCTGGTCTCGCCCGCCCTCAAGACCGCGTACGACTACGACGACGCGGGCCGGGTCACCGGTCTCACCCCGCCCGGTGAGCAGCCCTGGACCTTCGCCTACGGCAGCGGCGGCCAGGACGCCACCGCCGGCGACGGCAAGCTGCTCCGCGCCTCCCGCCCGGCCCTCGCGCCCGGCAGCGCCGACCGGGTCGACGGCACCGCCGCGACCAGCGTCGTCTACGGCGTGCCGCTGACCGGGGACCGCGCCCCGTACCCGATGGGCGCACGGGACGTCGCCGCCTGGGGGCAGCTGTCCGCGCCCACCGACGCGACCGCCGTGCTGCCCGCCGACGCCGTGCCGTCCGCGCACGCCGGCGGCGAGCTCGCCAAGGCCGCCTACCACCGCGCCACCGTCCGCTACCTGGACGTGTCGGGCCGCGAGGTGAACACCGCCGAGCCGGGCGGCCACATCAGCGCCGCCGACCACGACGAGAACGGCAACGCCGTCCGCGAGCTGTCCGCGGCCAACCGGGCACTCGCGCTCGGCGCCGACGCGGCGGACCGGGAGCAGCTGGCGGACCTCGGCATCGCCGGGCTGCCCGGCCCGGAGCGCGCCGAGCTGCTCGCCACCCGCTCCGTCTACGACCGGGCGGGCACCCGGGAGCTGGAGGAGCTCGGGCCGCTGCACCGGGTGGACCTGACGACGGACCTGAAGTCCGGCGGCACCGTCCACACCGCGGCCGGCGAGTCGGTCACGGCACGGAGCTGGACGGTCAAGGAGTACGACGCGGGCCGTCCGACCGACGGGTCCGCGAGCATCCGCGACCAGGTCACCCGCAGCACCAGCGGCGCGCAGGTCCGCGCGCACCCGGAGGTCCTCGCGGACACGAGGGTCACGGAGACCGCGTACGACTGGACGAAGGGCCTGCCCACGCGGTCGGTCCAGGACCCGGGCGGCCTCGCGCTGGCCACCGGTACCGAGTACGACGAGCAGGGCCGCAAGACCAAGGAGGTCCCGCCGGGTTCGTCGGGCTCCGACGCGGCGGCGCGGGTCACCTCGTACTGGTCCGCCGCCGGCTCGGGCGCCTGCGCGGGCCGGCCGGAGTGGGCCGACCAGCTCTGCTCGGTCGGACCGGCGGGCACGGCGGGCACCAGCCATCCGGCGGAGCTGCCGACGACCACCACCGAGTACAACTGGTGGGGCCAGCCGGCGAAGGTCACCGAGACGGCGAACGGCGTCACCCGCACCACGACGACCACGTTCGACGCGGCGGGCCGCCCGGTGACCAGCAAGGTCACCGGCGGCGTGGGCCAGGCGGTGCCGGAGTCGACCACCGTCTACGACCCGGCGTCCGGCCGGGAGGTCAAGACGGTGTCGCCGACCGGCGGCACGATCACCAAGGCGTACGACACGCTCGGCCGCCTCGTCTCGTACACCGACGCCGACGGCGGCGCGACGACGACCTCGTACGACCGGCTCGGCCGGCCCGTGGAGGTCCGCGACTCGGTCCCGTCGACGGTCACGTACGCCTACGACACCTCCGTCGAGCCGCGCGGCCTGGCCACGTCCACGACGGACTCGGTGGCGGGCACCTTCTCCGCGCGCTACGACGCCGACGGCGGGGTCACCAGCGAGCGGCTGCCCGGCGGCTACACCCTCACCCAGAAGGAGGATCCCACCGGGACGGCGAGCAGCCGGGTCTACACCCGGGACCGGGACGGCCTGGAGCTCGTCTCCGACACCGTCAGCGAGTCGATCCACGGCCAGGTCACCCAGCACTCCGGCTGGTCGCAGCAGAGCTACGGCTATGACACGACGGGCCGGCTGACCCGGGTCGAGGACACGGTCGAGTCGGTGTGCACCACGCGCGCCTACGGCTTCGACAAGCGCACCCACCGGACCTCGCTGACCTCCGCCGCCGCGGCCAAGGGCGCGGACTGCACCACGGCGGGCGGCACGACGACCCGGACGGGCTACGACGGCGCCAGCCGGATCACCGAGCCCGGGTACGTCTACGACGCCTTCGGGCGCACCACGTCGGTGCCGGGTCACGGCACGGTCGGCTACTACGCGAACGACCTGGCGTACCAGCAGACCTCGGGCGGCAGGCGGCAGACCTGGCTGCTCGACGCGGCGCACCGGTTCCGCTCCTTCACGGTGGACCGGGACGCGGCGGGCACCTGGCTGCGCGAGAAGTCCAAGCGGAACCACTACGACTCGGACGGCGACAACCCGCGCTGGATCGTCGAGGACACCGCGTCCGGCGCCCTGACCAGGAACGTCGACTCGGCGTCGGGCGACCTCGCCGCGACCACCGGCAAGTCCGGCGACACGGTGCTCCAGCTGACGGACATCCACGGCGACGTGGCGCTCCAGCTCCCGCTGGACGGTTCGGTGGCGCCGGTGGCGCTGGACACCGACGAGTACGGCGTGCCGCGCGCCGGGCAGGAGCAGCGGCCGAGGTACGGCTGGCTCGGCGGGAAGCAGCGCTCGGGCGAGACCCTGACGGGTCTGAGCCTGATGGGCGTCCGCCTGTACGACCCGTCCACCGGACGCTTCCTGTCCACGGACCCGGTCTACGGCGGCAACGCGAACCCCTACGACTACGTCAACGCCGACCCGGTCAACATGTTCGACCTGGACGGCAAGTGGGGGATGCCGAAGTGGGCCAAGAAGGCCGGCGGCTTCGTCAAGCGGAACATCGGTACCATCGCGACGGTGGCCTCCGTCGCGTCGATGTTCGTCCCCGGTCTCGGGATGGTCGCGCTCGGGCTGAACGCGTACAGCGCGTACCGCTCGATCCGTTCCCGTGACTACGTGGGAGCCGCGATGACGCTGCCCGGCATCGGCATCGCGGGCAAGTCGCTGCGGATGGCGTCGAAGGCGAAGAAGGCGAAGCGGGCGTACGGCGCGGCCAAGAAGGCGCGCGTCCGCACGACCAGCTCGACGAAGCGCGCGGTCGCCAAGGCCGGCAACCGCTACCGCTCGGCGGCGGGCAAGGCGACCCGCTGGGGCCGCTACGACGCCCGGTACACCGCGTTCGGCACGTACTACGCCGCGGGCCAGACCCTGTGGAACAACCGGCGCCGCCGCTAGGCGCCACCCGGGGCGGGCCGCCGCGCACCCGCGGCGGCCGCCCCACCCCCTCCCCCCGACCCTCGTCACGAAAGCCCGGTCCGTGGATCCCAACTGGTACGTCGTGGGCAGGCTGCTCCCCCTGGGGCGCCTGATCGGCCACAACCCCCCGCCCGAGGAGTGCGCGGAGGAGCGCGAGCTGTGCCGTCGCCTGGCCCGGCACGAGCGCCTGGAGAAGACCGAGCTCGACGTCTGCCTGCCGGCCGCGAACTGGGCCTGGATCGGCGCGGGCATGACCTCGATCGCCCTGGTGGCCGGCGCGGGCCTGGCCGAGGACGCGACGGGCTGGCCGGCGCTCACCGTCGCCCGCGTGGCGGCGACCGCCCTCCTCGGCCTGTCCTGGGCGCTGGCCTTCCTGGGCCTGTTCCGCAACGCGATGCTCGACCGCTCCTTCGAGGAGACCGGCTCCCCCGCCTGGCTCCGTCGCCTGGCCCAGCGGCTCTACCGTCCCCGCCGCTACGACTTCTGGCTCGCGGCGGCGGTCTCGGTCCCGCCGACCCTGTGGGCGAGCGGGGTGCTGGGCTGAGGAGGCGGCCTCCGGGTGGCCCCACCGGCCCTGTGCGAGGATGCCGCGGTGGACGGATTACGCGCGGACGACCCGGAGTTCATAGGCCCCTACCGGCTCGTGGGGCGGCTCGGGGCGGGGGGTATGGGGGTGGTCTACCGGGCCGAGGGCCCCGACGCGCGGCCCCTGGCCGTGAAGCTCGTGCGGCCCGAGGCGGCGGCGGACGAGCGGTTCCGCCGCCGTTTCGCGCGTGAGGTCCGGGCGGCGCGGCTCGTCGGCGACGAGTGGACCGCGCGGGTCCTCGACGCCGACACCGACGCCGACGTGCCCTGGGTCGCCACCGAGTACGTACCCGGCCCCTCGCTGCGGGCGGCCGTCGAGGGCAGCCTCGGGCCGCTGCCCGCCGCCTCGGTCCTCGTGCTCGCCCATCGCCTGGGGCTCGCGCTCCGCGCCATCCACGCCGCCGGGCTGATCCACCGCGACCTCAAGCCCTCCAACATCCTCCTCACCGTCGACGGCCCCCGGGTCATCGACTTCGGCATCGCCCGCCGCTCGGCCCTGTCGTCCGAGAGCGACCTCACCCGGACCGGGATGCTGATCGGCTCGCCCGAGTTCATGTCGCCCGAGCAGGCGCGCGGCGGGGCGGTCACCACCGCGAGCGACGTGTTCGCCCTCGGCTCCGTCCTCGCGTACGCGTCCACCGGCCGCGCCCCCTTCAGCACCGGCGACCCCGGCGTCCACGGGCTGCTGTTCCGCGTGGCGTACGAGGACCCGGACATCGACGGCGTCCCGGAATCGGTCGCGGAGCTGGTCCACGAGTGCCTGGCGAAGGATCCGGACGAGCGTCCATCGGTGGACGCCGTGCTCGCCAGGACCAGAAAGGCGCTGGGCGGCGCCTGGCTGCCCCGGGAGCTGCTGGCGCGCCTGGACGAGGACGCGGCGACGATCCTGCGGGCGAGCCCGGGCACCGGCTCGGCCGACCGCTTCCGCCCCCTGCCCGTGCACGTCGTCCGGCGGCGCGGGCCCGCCCCGGACGTGCTGCCGCGCCGGGGACGCCGGGTGCTCCGGGCCGCCCTCGCGTTCGCGTGCGTGGTCGGCTACGCGGCGGTCGGGACCGGCCCTTCGTATCTGCGGGGGCCGTCGGACGGGACGACGGATCCGCATCCCTTCGCCGGGGTGTGGACCTCTCGGACGGCGCCCCTCATGCTGCACCTGGAGATCGGGAACGCGACGGAGGTCGGGGACCGGGCCGGCACGTTCGTGTCATCGACCCTCACCGCGATCTGCACGGGCGAGGCCGCGCTGGCCGGCCGCACCCGGGACGAGCTGGGCATGGGACGGTTCACCGTGACCCGCAGCACGCCGACCGGGCTGACCCCCGAGGAGTGCGGTCTGCCGGACTACCTCCTGCTCTCCCGGGAGACGGAACGGGTCCTCGGCTGGTGGCAGGGTGACGGCAACCCCCTGCTGTTCGACCGGAGCACGGACGCGTCCCAGGAGGTGCCCCCGCGTCTTTCGAACGTCTGGAGTTCGGGGGACGGGCTCGTCGTCGTCATCCGGCGGGGACGGCCGGGTGACGCCGTCGTCCGGGTCATCGACTCCACGCGCGGCCGGCACTGCGAGACCACCGCCACCCTTCTCTCGGTCCAGGACGGGCGCCTGGTCACCGCCCCCTCCCGGCTCGACGAGAAGGCGTCCCACGAGGCGTGCGGGTCCGACTTCGTCGCCTGGCGCTACGGCACGACCGGCGGTGCCTCCCCCGACCTCGTGCGTGAGTCCCAGTACACCCCGAAACGGCGTCTGCGCCCCGTCCGCTGAGCGGTCCGACCTCACCCGTTCGGCCACGGCGGGCGGCCAGGGATCGGCCGGGCGCGCGGTTAGGCTCGGGCCGTGGAGAGTTCACCGCGTGACAACGTCCTGCTGCTGACGTTCCAGGACCCGGAGCGCTGCGCCGACGCGTTCCGGGAGGCGCAGCATCTGCCGGGGTACCGGCAGGAGGTGAGTGTCGCCCGGCAGGCCGACGGGGAGCTGGAGGTGCTCGACGCGCATGTGCGCGGGACGGGGGCCGCCACGGTCGGCGGGGGTGCGGCCGGGCTCGCGCTCGGGCTGCTCGGCGGGCCGGTCGGGGCGCTGCTGGGGTTCACCGCCGGGGCGCTGCTGGGCAACGCGGCCGAGCAGCACAATCTGGAGGCCGGCGGCGAGGCGGTGATCGCTCTCAACGCCCGTGTCCCCGACAGCGGTGCCGTCCTGATCCTCTCTCTGCACGAGAGGCACCCGGAGCCCGCCGACGAGTTCGCGGCCCGTCACGGCGCCTCCGTCGAGCGGCTGAGCGCCGAGGAACTGGACGCCGAGATCGAGGACTTGAAGCGCCGGTCGGACGCCGACGGGCCCGGGGACGAGTAGCGCGGCGCGGCCGACGCCCGGGGGGGGTGGGCGTCGGCCGCTGGGGGGGGTGGCCGGGTGGCCGGGCGGGGCTACTGCCAGGCGCAGTGCACGTGGTTGCCCTCGTCCAGGGCCTCGGTCGCGCCGTACGCGCGGCAGGCGCTGACGAAGGTGGCGTTGCTGACGGACATGTTGTCCGCGTCGAACGCGATGCCCTTGTAGTGGTTGGAGTTCGAGGAGTGGTCGCCGCCCGCGATCTCGGTGACGAGGAAGGTGTAGCCCCGCTCCGTGGCCAGCTTCAGCATCCCGTTGAGCATGGCCGTGGAGAGCCAGACCTCGCGCTCGCCGACGTCGCTGTAGTTGCTGGTCTCGGCGGTGGTGCCGTTCTTCGTGTCGGTGATGTTCGCCTGGGCCGTGGAGTCGGCGTCGACGACCCCGCTCACGTGGTAGGTGAGCAGCGAGATACGGGAGTTGCTGTCGATCGACGCAGCCAGCTGGGCGCGGTTGGTGCCGCCCCCGCCGCTGCCGGAGCCGCCGACCAGGGCGTTCCAGGTGTTCGGGCCGACGATGCCGTCCGCCGTCAGGCCGTGCTTGGACTGGAAGTCCTTGGCGGCGTTGGTCGACGCGGTGCCGAAGTCGCCGTCGACGGCGAGCCCGTACCCGTAGCGGTTCAGCTGGGTCTGGGCGGCCTTGGCGGCGTTGCCGGTGCTGCCGCTCTGCACCGTGGCGACGAGCTTGGGCCAGGTCAGCGGGCCCACCGAGCCGTCGGCGGTGAGGCCGTTGGCGCTCTGGAAGGCCGAGACCTTCGTCTCGGTGGCGGGGCCGAACTGGCCGTCGGCCGTGGTCGTGTACCCGCGGTGGTTGAGCAGGTGCTGGACCGTCGTCACCTGCGCCCCGCTGTCGCCGTTGGCGATGACGGGCCAGGTGGCGGCCGACGCGGTGGTCGGCCCGAGCAGGACGGCGACCATCGCGGCGACGACCGCGGCGATCAGCGCCGGGAGGCGTCTGCGCATGTCTCTCCTTCGCGTGCTGTGCCGGTCCGCGTCAGCGGTAGCGGACGTGCAGGTGGTTGTCGTGGTTCGGGTACTGCGTGGTCAGGCCCTCGGAGATCAGCGTCGGGTCGTTGAAGTAGACGACCTCGATGTGGCCCGGGGCCGCCGCGCGGATGGCCTGCACGAGCTGGCGGGTGGCCGACCGGTCGTAGGTCCCTGACTGCCAGGTGATCCGGCCCGCCGAGCACTGCGCCGAGTCGGTGCGGATCGGCCAGATGTCGATGTCCAGGCCGACCTCGTGGCTCGCGTGGCCCGGGATGTCGCCGCCGTGCTCGAAGCCCGCGTCGCCCATCGGCACCTTGCCCTGGCCCGTCGCGGCGAACGACGCCGCCGCGGCCTCCAGTTGGCCGACGGCGGCGGCGGTGGCCCAGTTCGCGGTGGCGTTGCCGTCCGGGTTCTGGTCGCAGATGTGGGTGAAGTTGACGAGTTCGTAGTGCCAGACCAGGTTCCGCCAGGTGTCGGGGCCGACGACGCCGTCGGCGGACAGCCCGGCGTGGCTCTGGAAGGTCTTCACCGCCGTGGCGGTCGCCGGGCCGAAGGCGCCGTCGACCGTCAGGCCCGCCGAACGCTTGGCGTTGAGCAGGTACTGCACGGCCTTCACGGCCGAGCCGTTGTCGCCCTCGCGCACCGTGGAGACGAGCTTGCCCCAGGTGTTCGGGCCGACGACGCCGTCCGCCGTCAGGCCCTGGGAGCTCTGGAAGGACTTGACGGCGGTCGCCGTTCCGGAGCCGAAGACCCCGTCGGCGGTCACGGACTGGCCGTGCGCCCCCAGCAGGTACTGGAGGGCGACGACGTCGCTGCCTCGGTTGCCCGAGCTCTGCAGGTGGTACGCCGCCCCCGCGAACGCCTGCGCCGGCGTGCCCGTCTGGACGAACAGGGCCATGGTCAGGGCGAGGAACAGGGCGATCCGGGCGCTCTGCTCGCGCAGACCGGACGATCGGAGCATGGTGCGATCCCTCTCGTTTCGAGTCGTTTCTGGTGTGTTGCGGGTGGTGCGGGCGGTGCGTTCTCCTCGCGCCTCACGGGACCGGGTACCCGAAGGTCAGGCCGTGCCGCCGCTCCAGCTCCCGGATGCGCGGCACCAACCGGCCTTCCAGCGATCCGAGTTCCTCCCGGTGCGCCGCCGCGAAGGCGGTGCGGCGTGCGGCGCGCAGGGGTTCGCGGACCGCTTCCACCGGGGCCATGCAGCGGGCGTACGCCGCCCCGAGGCCCCGGTCGGCGCGGGCCGCCTCCGCCCCGTCCTCGATGCCCTGGACGGTGCGGTCGACGAGGGCGAAGAAGCCGTCCTCGTCCTCGACCTCGACCCCGTAGCGCGCGAGGCAGCCGGGCAGCGTCCGCAGGGCCCCGCGGGCGCGCGGGTCGTCGCGGACGGCCGAGACCTCGGGCCACCACAGCGACTGGAGCGGCGAGTAGATCTCCTTGAACTCCCTCGTCGCGGCGCGGCCCTCCGCCTCGCAGCGCTGCTGCGCCGCCCGGTCCGTCCGGCCCGTCGCCGCCCGCTCGGACGGACCCGGCTCCGGCAGGGCGGGGACGCTCATGGTGAGGCCGTGCCGTCCGATGAAGCCCAGGTCGGGAAGGTCGGACCAGCCGATGTACGCCGGGGGCGGCACCTCCGGGGGCCGCACGCCCGCCTGCCGCGCGCACTCCTGGAGCCGCGCTTCGCCCACCAGTTGGGCGAAGCCGTCGAGTCCCTGGGCCAGCCTGCTGTCCGGGCCGGTGGCGGGCAGCAGCATGGCCGTGACGTCCCTCGGCAGCCCCTCCTCCACCGTCGGCGGCCGTACGGGCCCCGCCGGTGTGGGAAGGGACGCCGAGGCGAGGCCCGGCGAGCCGCCCCCGCAGCCCGTCAGGGCGCCCGCCGCGAGGACGGCGCCCAGGATCGCCGACGTGACCGGCCTCTTCTTCACGGCGTCTCGTGTCCTCTTCTCGGTGGTCCGGTCGCCGCGGGGCCGTCCTGCCGGCGGCCCCGCGGCGTACTGCCGATCCGCTGGGGAGCGGGTCAGTGGATCAGTGGGTGATCCGCACCGTGTCGCCGCCGTCGAGCAGGCTGGAGACGCTGAACTGGGTGCCGGCGGAGAGGCCGGTGATCAGCCAGTAGGTGGAGTCGTTGACGCTGTGGTTGCCGTCGTAGGCCTGGACGTACCGCTTCGAGCCGGTGACCCAGCCGGAGGACTTCTTGTAGCGGCCCGCGTAGTGGTCGTAGGTGCGGCTGCCAGAGTTGTACGAGTAGGTCAGGTTCAGGTCACCGCAGCCGCTGGAGGCCTTCGTGACGATGGTGCCCTGCGCCTCGTACTCACCGGTCGTGAGGGTGGAGACGGTGCACGCCTGGGCCGAGGCGGACGCGGCCGGGGCCAGCGCCACACAGGTGGCGGCGACACCGGCGAGGGCGAGGGCGCCCGCGGTGAGGGTGGTGCTGCGGATGCGACGCATGTCGTGACTCCCTTGGTCGGGTGGCTGGTTCTGATGGGTGGCACCGCCGGCTGGCTCTGCCGGGTGGCTCTTCCGGATGGCTCTGCCGGGTGGTGCGAACGGTGGAACGGGTGGAGCTCGGTGGGCTCGTTCGGCCGCCGCCGTTTTCGGCCCAGCGGAATCCTGACCATGCCGCCTGGCGAATGCGTAGGTCCCAGCGCCCACTCGGGACACTTCCGGGACGCGTACCCAGGGACGGGACGGGTTCAGGCCAGCAGCCGGCTCCAGGTGCGGGCGTCCGCCACTCCGTCGGCCGTCAGGCTCGCCGAGGTCTGGAACGCCCGCACCGCCGTCTCGGTCCCCGCACCGAAACCGCCGTCGACGACGAGCGACTGGCCGCGCGCGTTGAGCTGGCCCTGGAGTGCCTTCACCGGGTCGCCCTGCGCGCCGCGCGCGAGCGGGGTGGCGAGTTGGTGCCAGGTCTGGTTGCCGGCCACGCCGTCGACTCCGGCCCGGTTGGTCGTCTGGAAGGCCCGTACCGCGCTCTCCGTCGCCGGCCCGAAGGAGCCGTCGGCCACGATCGCGGCGCCCCGCGAGTTCAGCAGGTGCTGGAGCGACTTCACCCGCTCCCCGGTGTCGCCGAGCCGCGCCACCGGCCAGCCGGGCCACGCCGGGCTGCCGCCGATCCGGGCGGCGACGTCGGCCCTGAGCTGCGGCAGCAGCGCGTACAGCCGGTCGCCGGGGCACTCGGTGTTGTTGAAGTCCCGGTGCCCGAAGATCTGGTAGGCGCGCAGCCCGTACTGCTCGCAGATGTGCGCGCAGAGGTCGACCAGCTTCGCGTACTGGGCCGACCGGGGGTCCACCGTCGTGTAGGTGCCCTCGTTCTCGATGCCGACGGCGACGGTGTTCTGGCCGGTGCAGTGCGCCGACTCGACCTGCTGGGTCCCGGCGGCCAGCGCGGCGGCGCTGGAGTGCCGCCCCTCGGTGATCCAGCCGCCCCGGCTGATCGTGAAGTGCTGGCCGGAGTCGATCCAGCCGCGCGCGTCCATGTGGTCGGCCTGGATCGACCGGGACAGCTCGAAGGCGTGCGCCTGGGAGTAGTCGGTGCTGTTCGGGCTCGCGGTGTGATGGACGATGATCTTCTGCGGGCCGGTGGCCAGCAGCTTGACGGGGGTGCTCGGCTCCCTGGCCCCCCAGGCCACGCACCCGGAGATCACCGGCCCGGCGAGCGCCGCCCTCTCGGCGGCCCGCGCGGTCCCCGGCAGGGCGGTCCCCAGAACCGCTCCCGCACCGAGCGCGAAGGCTCCGGACAGCAGTGCGCGCCGCCGCGGACGCGGCATCGGAAGGTCGCTCATCGTCTTCTCCCCATCGGTTCGGCCGCCGCTCCGCACGGCGCGGAGCGGCGGCCGAATGCTATGAGCAACCCCCCGTCCCCTCTGCGGATCCCGCACCTCAGGCTTGGGCGCGCCGCCGTCTCGGGACGCCGGGGGCCCGGGCCGGGACGCCGCCGCGCCGGGGCCGTGCCGGGGCCGGGTCAGGGCCGCGTCAGGGCTGCGGGGCGTCCTGGGAGGGGTCGCACTCCTGCTCCTTGACCTTCGGGATGGTCCCGCAGATGGAGATGCTCGACAGGGGGTACTCGGCCACCGAGAGCATCCGCGTATAGGTGTCGCGGTCCACCCGGATGGTGGACTCCTCCGTCCGGCTTCCCTTGTCGGTGATGATCACACCGTCGCCGATCGCCCCGTTCTCCAGCCTCCCCCAGACCGCCTGGCAGGCGGCGCTGTGCCGGAGCTGGATCCGCAGCCCGCGCAGATAGAGGAGGCGGACGGTCGTCGCGTCCCACTGGCAGTTCATGGTCTGCGGCTCGCGGCCCAGGCACGATTCGCCGGAGCAGCCCGGGAGGGGGTGATCGGACTCGGCGCCGGGGGTCCGCTCGGCCGCGCCCTGCGCCGCCACCCCCGCCTTCTCGCCGCTCGCGGTCGGCTTGCCCGCGTCCGACCGCGAGCCCTCGGGGCTGGACTTCACCCCGAGGACGGCGATCACGACCAGGGCGCCGACGACCGCGCCGATCGCCATGTGGACGAGCGGGCGGGCCCGTCCGGTGGGGCGGGTCGCGGAGCGGTCGGGTCCGATGGGCTCCTGGGGCGACGTCATCGCCATGGCCGTCGCCGCTGCCGGCGCCGCCGCCGGCGCGGCGCTGGGCAGGGGCGGGGCGTCGCGGGCGGGGTTTCCGTCCCGGTCAGCGCCGTCCCGCCCCTGAGCCTCTCCGCGACCTTCCGCCCTCCCCTGCTCCCCCTGTTCCCTCCGCTCCCCCTGCTCCTCCTGGCCCTTCTGCTCCCCCAGTCCCTCCCGGCCCCCCTGTTCCTCCTGCTCTCCGCCTTCCCCTTGCCTTCCCGACTCCCCCGTCCCCTTCTGCTCCCCCGTCCCCTTCTGCCCCTCCGGCTCCCCCGGCTCCTCCGGCCCTCCCTGCTCTTCCGGCCCCTCCGGCTCCCCCCGCCCCTCGACCCCCACGCCCTCGCGTCTGCTCCTGCGGGCCAGTTCCTCGGCGCGCTCCCAGAGGGCGATCAGGGGTCTGGGGTCCTCCCCGACCACGTCCGCGAGTTGCTGGATCGCCGCGCGGCTCGGCCACTGCTTCCCGTTGAGGAAGCGCTCCCAGGACGAGCGGCTGTAGTGCGTCTTCTCCGCGAGCCGTCCGTAGCTCAGGCCGAACTCCTCCTTGATCCGGCGCATCCCGGCCAGGACCCGCTCGCGGACGGCCCTGAGCTCGGCGTCCCGCCGACGCCGCTCGTCCCGGGCCTGCTTCTCGACAGCAGTCATTCGAAGCCTCTCCCCGTGTTGAACCCCCTTTGCATGCAAGGGAGTTCATGAACAACTTGCCGCTACCTGCGGCAGGACTTTGTCACACCGGCACACCGGCGACACAGCGGACTCACGGACCCCCAGGCCCCACGGAAGTGATCTGCGCCACAAACGGCCGCGTGACACGAGTCGTCTCGCCCCGTCCCGTCCCGGGCGCCCCCGACGCCCCTCCCGTCCCGGCGTCGTCCCGGCCCCGTCCCGTATCGCGCGCGAGACGCTCCGAACCACCCGGCCCGGCAGCACCATGACGTGGGCCGCCCCCCGCCCCCCGTCGAACCCCGAAGACAAGGACACCGCGTGATACCCACCCGAACGCCGGCCCTCCGGCGCCGCCTGCCGCTCGCCCAGGTGGCGCTCGTGCTCGCCGCCGCGCTGCTGGCCGTGCTGGCGCCCTCCGTGCCCGCGCACGCCCTGGACTCCACCACCTGGATCCAGCGCAACCTCGCGGGCATCGGCTATCTGCCCGCCGGCGGGATCGACGGCGTCTACGGCGCGCAGACCAGCGCCGCCGTCCGCTCGTTCCAGCAGGACAACGGGCTCGCCGAGGACGGCGACTACGGCAGCCGTACCGAACTCGCCCTGCACAACAAGGTGAAGGAGGTCCAGCGCAAGGCGGGCGCCACCGCCGACGGCGCCTACGGCGACGGCACCAAGTCCAAGGTGACCTCCTGGCAGCAGGCGAACGGCCTGTCCGCCGACGGCGTCTCCGGCCCGGCGACCATGAACGCGATGCGGGTCGCCCGCACCGTGAGGATCACCGCACAGTGGAAGATCACCGAGCACGGCTGGTCCGTGAGCGGCCAGTTCGGCTGCCTGGACAACCTCTGGATCCGCGAGAGCACGTGGAAGGTGTACGCGACGAACCCCTCGTCCGGCGCCTACGGCATCCCGCAGTCCCTCCCCGGCGACAAGATGGCCGCGGCCGGCGCCGACTGGCAGACCAATCCGGCCACCCAGATCGAATGGGGCCTCGACTACATCAAGTCGCGGTACAGCACCCCGTGCGGGGCATGGTCCTTCTGGCAGTCCCACAACTGGTACTAGGAAACCCGGGAAACCCAAGAAACAAGGAGTCCACCATGGCATCCGACCTCTCCCGCCGCTCGCTGTTGCGCTTCGGCGCCGGAGCGGCTGCGGCCACCGGTCTGGCCGTCGGCGGCGGTCTGGTCCTCGCCACCCCGGCAGCCGCGTACGGCTGGCCCTCCCAGCTCGCCCAGGGCGCGAGCGGCGCGGCCGTCACCGAGCTCCAGATCCGGATCGCGGGCTGGGCGGCGAGCTCGGCCCAGCAGACGTACGTCGGCGTCGACGGCCAGTTCGGCCCCGGCACCGGCGCGGCGCTGCGCCGCTTCCAGGCGGCGTACGGGCTCACCGCCGACGGGGTGGCCGGGCCGCAGACCTTCAGCCAGCTCAACGCGCTGGAGAGCGCCGACGGTTCGACGGCGCACTTCGAGTTCTCCGAGTTCCAGAGCAAGGACGGCTCCGGCTTCTCGGGCGGCAAGGTGGGCGCGGCGACCGTGAAGGAGAACGTGCGCCGCAACATGTACAAGCTGGAGGCGCTGCGCAAGAAGTGCGGGGACCGGGCCGTCACGATCAACTCCGGTTTCCGCAGCATCTCCCACAACTCCTCGGTGGGCGGCGCCTCGAACTCCATGCACCTGTACGGCGTCGCCGCGGACGTCGCCATCTCGGGGCTGTCCACGAAGAGCATCTACCAGAAGGCCGAGACCTGCGGATACTCGGGCCTGGAGACCTACTCGGTGTCGTGGCAGCACGTGGACTCCCGGGTCGAGTACGCCTACGGCTCGCAGTCGTGGTGGTGGGAGGACGGCGTGGCCTGAGGCCGGGCCCGGCAGGGCGGGCGGAACCGTCGAATGTGAGGTGGATCACATCGACGAGCGGTGCGGGAGGGAACCGGTTACGCACGCTTCCCCTCTCTATGTCCGGTAATGCCGCGCGGGCTCTCCCCGGGCCCGCGCGGCTCCTCCGCCCCGCCCCTCGCGCCACCTGGAGTACCCGTGAAACGCCGGTCGACGCCCCTGCTCGCGTGCGCCGCCGTCGGCGCCGCCCTGTTCGTCACGTCCTGCTCCCAGGGCGACGAGCACGTCCGCTTCGGCGACAAGCCGGGCACCACCTCGGCGCGGCCGAGCTCGGCGCCGACGACGGTCCGTCCGAGCAACGTGCAGTTCCCGACGAATCCACGGGACTGGACCACGCAGCGCACCCTGGACAACGGCACCAAGGTCGTGTGGACCGAGCTCAAGGGGCCCAAGTCGGGCTTCACCGGCCGGGTGTGGGCATGGGTGCCGAAGCAGTACGAGGACGAGAAGTACCGCGACAGCGCGTTCCCCGTGCTGATCGCGCTGCCGGGCAGCAACGGCTACCCGACGAACTACTGGTTCGGCGCCGACCTGGGGCTCCAGGAGTCCGTCCAGCAGATGGCGGACGACGGCCGGGGCCTCCCCTTCATCCTCGTGATGCCGGTCCTCAACGCCTCCGACAACGCGTACTGGGACGGCTCGGACATCCCCGGGCAGCCCAAGATGGGCACCTGGATGTCGGACGACGTCCCGAACCTGGCCCGGGAGAACTTCCGCACCTACAAGGACCCGCGCGGCTGGGGCTTCTTCGGCTCGTCCTCGGGCGGCTACGTGGGGATGAAGATGGTCCTCCAGTACCCGGACCGCTTCGGCTCCGCGATCGCGGGCGGCCCGGACACCGCGCCCACCTCCCCCTTCTGGGCGGGGCACGACAAGGAGAAGCGGGCGAACGACCCGAACTACCTGGCCACCCGCCTGATCGAGAAGGGCGGGCCCAAGGTGAACATCTCGATCATGCTGGGCACCAAGGAGAGCGGGCAGGCCGCCACGAAGGCATTCGTCAAGAAGTACGACAAGGGCCCGATCTCGATGTGGCTGCACGTGATCCAGAACGGGCGGCACAGCGGGCGGCAGTACGCCAAGTCCCTCGGCGACGGCCCGCTGGAGTGGATCAGCGAGCGGATGCTGGGACCCGTGGCCGCGAACTGACCCCGGGGCCGGCGCGACCCGCGACGAGGGGCCGGACGCCCGGTCGGACGTCCGGCCCCTCACGCGCTC
The DNA here is from genome assembly GCF_055582325.1 of Streptomyces sp. NPDC042100. NCBI lineage: Bacteria > Bacillati > Actinomycetota > Actinomycetes > Kitasatosporales > Streptomycetaceae > Streptomyces > Streptomyces sp. NPDC042100. The sequence continues at coordinate 198,358 of NZ_JBVJDK010000007.1, read as the reverse complement.
CCCCGGCGCGTCAGAAGCGGTCGGTGCCGCCGATCGGAAGGCGCTGCGGGATCCCCGGGAGCGTCCGGCCGTCGGAGCGCTGGGCCTGGCCGGCCGGGGTGCGGCAGGTCAGGTCCTTCGCGGGCAGCCGACCGGTGACCAGGTAGGAGGTCGCGGTCGCGTCGGCGCAGGAGCCGAACCCGTACACGCCGTGGCCCTGGCCGCCGAGGACGGTGAGCATCGTGGCGCCCTTGAGGGCCCGGCGCAGGCCCTGGCCGCTGGCCAGCGGGGTCTGGGAGTCCCACTCGTTCTGGAGGACCAGGGCGCGGACCGAGTTGTTGACGACGGTGGCCGGCTCGGCGCCGGGGCTCCAGAACGCGCAGGGCTTGATGTTCGACGCGAAGTCCCCGTACAGCGGGTAGCGGGCCTTGTCGCGGACCGCGTCGCGGCGGTACCGCTCCGGGTCCTTCGGCCAGGCGCGGGTGTCGGAGCAGACCACGGACCAGAAGACCGCGTCCATGTTGTCGGCGGGCACCTCGGGCGGCGTGGCCGGGGCCGACGGGGCCGCGCGGCGGGCCGGGGCCGGGGTGCGGCCCTCGGCGGCCGCCTTGAGCCGGGCGGTCTCCTGGGAGGCGTACTCCACGTCGAAGACGAGGCCCCGGGCGGCGAGCCGGATGTCGTCACCCGTCATCGGGATGCCGTCGAGCTCGATCGGCTTCCGGTCCGCCTGGGCGACCAGGCCCCAGAAGGTGGCGCCGACCTGGGCGGGGGTGGCGCCGAGCCCGTAGGCGGCGTTCCGCTCGGCGGCCCAGGCGGTCCAGCGGGTGAACGCGGGCTCCGCGCCCTCGGCCCATATCTGGATCATGCCGCGCCAGATCCGCTGCGGGTCCACGGCGCTGTCGAGGACGAAGCGGTCGGCGCGCTTCGGGAAGAGCTGGGTGTAGACGGCGCCCAGGTAGGTGCCGTAGGAGTAGCCGAGGTACGAGATCTTCCGCTCGCCGAGCACGGCGCGGATGACGTCCATGTCGCGGGCCGTGTTGCGGGTGTCCATGTGCGCCAGGGCCGAGCCGTTGCGCGCCCGGCACTTCTCCGCGACGGTACGCGCCCACTGGACGTCCTTCGCGAACTCCGCCGCCTTGTACGGGCGCTGCCAGTTGCTCTCCTGCTGGTTGAGGCCGCAGGTCAGCGGGGTGCTGCGGCCGACGCCGCGCGGGTCGAAGCCGATCAGGTCGTACCGCTTCCTCACGTCGTCCGCGAGCATCGGGCCCATCCAGACGGGCATGTCGAGGCCCGGTCCTCCGGGTCCGCCCGGGTTGAGGAGCAGCACCCCGCGCCGCTCCTTGGCGCTGGTCGCCTTGACCCGGGAGACGGCGAGGTCGAGGGTGCGGCCGCCGGGGCGGGCGTAGTCGAGGGGCACCTTGATCGTGGCGCACTCGTACGTGGCCGGCCCCTCGGCCTCGCAGCGGGTCCAGCGCGGCTTCTGGCGCTCGTAGCGGGTGAGCGGGGCGGCGGCGGTCGCGGCCGCGGCCGCCGCTAAGGGGGTGGCGGGCGCCGGCCCGGCCGCCGCCGAGGCGACGGCCGGGGTGAGCGCGGGCAGGAGCGTCGCGATGGCGCCGAGGGCCACGGCGGACGCGGTGCGTCGGTTTCGCATGATGAGGGAGATCCTTGTGGGAGGTGGACATCCGGTCCCAAGAACCCTGACGCACAGGCGACTTGCCCGAATCCCCCCGAAGGAGGGCGTCTTCTCCACCTGAAGGAGGATTCGCCGCGTCGGGGGTGTCGGGGTCGGCCGATGCCGTGCTCACACGACCGGCCCCTCGGAGCCCCCCGGACCGGGTGGATCTCCTTAGCCGCCGTCGTGGTGGAGCCGGCTGCCGGGCCGACGACACGTACGCTGCTGCACCGCACCCCCTCCGCCTCGGAAGGAGCGTCCACCGATGCGCGCACTGCTGGCTGACGTCGCCCGCACGCTGGTGCCGCCGAAGGGCGACCCACACGGGCCGCTGCCGCCGCTGATACTGGCCCTCACGGTCGTGACGGGCCTGGTGGACGCGGTCAGCTTTCTGGGCCTCGGTCATGTCTTCGTCGCCAACATGACGGGCAACGTGGTGTTCCTCGGCTTCGCGCTCGCGGGTGCCGAGGGGCTGTCCGCGCTCGCGTCGACGGTGTCGCTGGCGTCCTTCCTCGTCGGCGCGCTGGCGGGGGGCCGCTTCGGCGTCCGGTTCGCCGCGCACCGGGGACGGCTGCTCGCCTCGGCGATGGGCGTCCAGGTGGTGCTGTTGGCCGGAGCGTTCGGCGCGGCCCTCGCGGGCGGCGCCGAGCCGGGCGCCGCCGTCCGGTACACCCTGATCGTGCTCCTCGGCCTCGCGATGGGGGTGCAGAACGCGGCCGTGCGGCGGCTCGGGGTGCCGGACCTGACGACGACCGTGCTCACCCGGACGCTGACCGGGCTCGCCGCCGACTCCGGCGCGGCGGGCGGCGCCGCGCCGCGTCCGGGGCGGCGGATCGTGTCCGTGCTCGCGATGTTCCTCGGCGCCCTGATCGGGGCCGCGCTCCTGAAGACCGGGCCCGCCCTGGTCCTCGGGGTGGCGCTGGTGCTGCTGGCGGCGGGCGCGGTGCTGCTCCGGCGGCTCTCCGTGCCGGAGGCGGGCTGGGCGACGGCGGCATCCTAGATGAGTGCCTCCAAGGGGTTCGGTGGTCGTAGGCGGTCAGGGCACGCGTGACGGGCTGGCCGGTCTGGTCGTTGTGCCGGCTCGCGCCGGCCGGCGCGAGGATGCGCTGCGGGGTGCGGCCGCTGGCGGCGGCGGGCGGCCGTCAGGTGACGGTCAGTTCGTTCAGGGCGATGTTGCCCCACTGGCGGTTGGCCGCCTTGACGACGATCCTCAGCAGCGCGGTGTCCACCGGCGCGGGCAGCGTGAGGGTGCGCCGCTCCACGGTGGAGGTGTTGCTGTTCCACGTGACGGCGGCGTCGGTGAGCCGGGTGCTCCATGTCGAGCCGTCCCAGGTCTGGACGTCGACCCGGGTGAAGCCCTGCCCCTGCCCGAAGTGGGTGGCCAGGGTCACCGCGCCGATCCGGCGGACGGAACGGAGGTCGAGCGTGATGCTGCCCGGGAGGGTCACGCCGACCGGACTCGCCCAGCTCGTCGCCTCGTTCCCGTCGACCAGGGCGGCGACGGTCCCCTGGCCGGTGCCCAGGGTGGTCGAGGCGAGGGGCGCCCCGTAGCTGCCCGGCGCGCCCTGGACGGCTCCGACGGCGACGGTGGCGGGGAGCGGGGCGCCGAGGATGTCCCGGCCGCCGTTGCCCGCGACGGCCAGGCCCGCGTCGATGGCGGCGGATCCGGCGAGCGGCCGGTAGCCGGTCAGGTCGGTGCGGGAGGTGGCGGTGCCGGGCGCGGTGAGCTTGGGGTCGCCGGTGATCGCGGCGGTGTCCGGCGGGACGGGTCCGCCGCGGTAGAGGTTGTTCCGGTAGGTGATGCCGGCGGTGTCGTACGGCAGGTTGGCCTGGTTGACGAAGAGGTTGTTCCGGAAGGTGACGTTCTTCGGGTTGTGGTAGACCTGCGCGATCTTGTACAGGGGCCGGCTCGGCGAGGACGAGACGTAGACGGTGTTGTTGTAGATGTCGACGCCGTCGGTGTTGGTGGAGAAGGTGAAGATCTCGTTGCCGTCGTTCTGGCTGATGTTGTAGCGGACGACGGCGCTGGCGGGGGCGGAGCCCAGGGACACGGAGATGAAGAAGCCGCCGCCGTTGTCGTGGCTGTAGTTGTACTGGACCAGGCTGTCGTGGGTGGAGGCGTCCGCGTCGAAGGCGGTGCAGTCGAGTCCCCGGCCGCCGAAGCGGGCGCCGTACACCTCGTTGTACTGCACGGTGGTGCGGTCCGCGCCGGACCACCAGATGCCGACGTTGGTGGTGGTGGAGGTGGGCCGGGCCACGGTGTTGTACTCGATGAGGGTGTCGGCGACCTGGTTGGGGTTGATGCCGCCGGAGCCGACGTCGTGGACGTGGTTGCCGCGGATCACCAGGCCGGTGCTGGGGGTGAACGGGCCGTACTCGGTGGAGGGGATGTTCAGTTCCCCCCACAGCGAGGTCCAGCCCTCGCGCCGCATCCAGGTGGACCAGGTGGTGATGCCGTAGGCGCGGGTGTCGGCGATCTCGTTGTTCTCGATCAGCATGCCGGTGTAGTACGTCGGGACGGTGTTGCCCCGGACGTCGACGAGGATGCCGGCCGAACCGATGTTGCCCTTGCCGACCTGGGCGACGCCGTCGATGCCGTGGACGTACAGGTTGCGCAGCGTGATGCCGGGGACGGCGCCGATGTCCTTGGCCCGGACCTCGACGCCCACCCGCCAGGTGGTGGAGCCCGTCCCGTTGGTGATCTCCAGGCCGTCGAGCGTCCAGTGCCTCAGGTTCTCCAGGAGGACGGCCGACGGCACGGTGTTGGCCCCGGCGATGACCGGTTTGGCGCCGGTGCCGTAGGAGGTGGCGGTGACCGGGGCGCCCGCGGAGCCCGACCCCTTGGGGGCGAACTGGCCGGTCCAGGTGCGTCCGGCGAGGAAGCGGACGGTGTCGCCCGGCTGGAAGACCTGCTGGTTCACCCGGGCCAGGGTCCGCCAGGGGGTGCCGGTGGAGGTGCCGTCCGCGGAGTCGTCACCGCCCGTGGAGTCCACGTGGTACGTGGTGCCCGCCGCCGCCCGGGCGGCGGCGGGCGGTACGGCGACGGCCGCGGCCGCGCCGAGCACCGCCGAGAGAAGGGTGCGCCTGCTGTGCATGAAGCCTCCTGGAGAAGTGCCTGCATCACAAAGGGACTTTCACTGCTCGGCATCGCCCCCTACTTGCCGATCCCCGCGGTCATGCCCTCGACGATGCGCCGTCCGCACCACAGGTAGAGGACGATCATCGGGAAGACGAGGATGGCGATCCCGGCGAACATGCCGCCCCAGTCGGACGAGTACTGCATCGTCCCGTAGAGGTGGAGCAGGGCGACCGGAAGCGTGCGCTCGTCCTCGCCGGGGGCGATCACCATGACGAGCAGGGTGGAGTTCCACAGTCCGATCACGTTGAGGACGAGCACGGTGACGATGCCGGGGCGGGCCAGCGGGACGATCACCTGGACGAAGGTCCGCAGCGGTCCCGCCCCGTCGAGCTCCGCCGCCTCCTCGACCTCCTGCGGGAGCGAGCGGAGGTAGCCGCTGAGCACGAACACGGCGAAGGGCAGCGAGAGGGCGACCTCGAAGATCAGCAGGGTGATCCGGTCGTCCCACCAGCCGGTCACCCAGTCCACCATGAAGGTGCTGAGCGACAGCTTGACGACCACGACGGGGATGATCAGGGTCTGCAGCGGAATGCTCATGCCCATCGCGAAGTAGCCGGTGAGAGCGCCCGCCGCGCGCCGTGCCGAACGGGCGAGGACGTAGGCCGCCGGGGCCGCGATGCCGACGATCAGGAACGAGCCGACCGCCGTCAGCAGGACGCTGTTCAGGGCGGCCCTGGAGAACTGCGCGGCCTGCCACGCCCTCGACCAGTTCTGCCACTCCGGCGCGGACGGCAGGGAGAAGGGGTGGAGCCACACGTCGCCCGGCGACTTGAGCGACTGGAGACCGACCCAGGCCACCAGCGCCAGGTTGAAGACGACCCACAGCCAGAGCACGGTCGACGTCAGCCTGGTGACGAGGACGTCGCCGGCGAACCGGACCGCCGGACGGATGCCACGGACGGACTTCACGAGAGCTCCACTCGGTCGCGGCGTGTGACGCGGCGGATCAGCACGATCAGGACCGCGGTGACCAGGACGACGAACACGCCCATGGCCGCGCCCTGGCCCAGGTCGGGCACCGTGTTGCCGCCGGAGACGGTGACGTACTGCTGGACGGCGACCGTGCGGGCCTCCAGCGGAGGACTGCCGGGCGTGCCGCCCGTCGTGAACGCGAGGACGATCTCGAACACCTTGAGGCTGTTGACGACCCACAGCACGGCGGCCACCGAGAAGACGTCCCAGGTCAGCGGCAGCGTGATGTGCCGGAACTGCTGCCAGGTGGTGGCCCCGCCCAGGTGGGCGTCCTCGTAGAGGTGCGGGGGGATCGCGTCCACGGCCGACATCATCAGGGCGATGTAGAAGCCGGTCGACGACCAGACGAGACCGGCGATGACACAGCGGAACACCAGGTCGGGGCCGAGCCAGGGCGGCCCCTCGACGCCCACCGCCCCGAGGAGGTCGTTGACCGCCCCGTCGGGGTTGAGCAGGAAGCCGACGGCCGCGCCGACGGCGATCGCCGAGATGATCATGGGCAGGAACACCACGGAACGGATGAACGCCCGGCCCTTCGCCTGCCGCAGCACGGTCATCGCCAGGAACGTGACCGCGAAGACGGCGGCGCCGCCGCCCACGGCGAGGACCAGGGTGTTCCGGAACGAGGAGAGGAACGCCTCGTTCCGGAGCAGGGAGGTGTAGTTCCGCAGCCCCCGCCAGGACATCTCGGAGCCGGGGCCCGCCCAGCGGTGCAGGCTGACCCAGGCACCGTAGAGCGCGGGCCCGACGAACAGCGCGGAGTAGAGGACGAGCGCCGGGAGCAGGAACGGCCAGAAGGCCCGTTCCCGCGCCGGCCGTCTGCCGCGCCGCCTGCGCCGCTCGCGCTCCCGCGCCGGGGCGTCGGGACGGGGTTCGCGCGAGATCCGGACCGCTGTCGCGCTCATGGTCACCTGCTTCGGGGACGTCGGGGCGGGAAGGTGGGTCAGCCATTGGAGGCGATGAAGGCGGCGCTCTTCTGCCGGCCCTGTGCCACGAACTCCTCGGCGGAGATCTTTCCGCCGATCAGCCGGTCGTCGAGGGGCAGGAAGACGTCGGTCCACCAGGCGTTCAGCCCGGGGGCGCCGTCGTACGGCTTGTGGACCGCCGTGGCCCCGGTGATGGCCTTCTGCAGGCCGATCAGGTTCGCGGGCGCGGGCACGTCGGAACGGGCGGGGATGTTGAGCGCCTCGGTGCCGATGCGCGAGGTGTACTTCTTCTGCTGGAAGAACGCGAGGAACCGCTTCGCGGCCTCCGGGTGCCTGCCCTTGGCGTTGACGCCCCAGCCGAGGGTCCCCGCCTCGACGGAGTCCTTCCCGTCGGCCGGGTACTGGAAGGACTCGATCCGTGCGCCGGCGGGCAGCTTGGGCTTGATCTCGCTGGTCAGCCAGGTGCCGTTGATGTTCAGGTCGTACCCGCCGCCGGCGAACCGGTCCTGCGCGGCGGGGAACTTGGTGGCCGTGAACGCCTTCTGGAAGTAGCCGCCCCCGGCGAGCTTCTCCACCTGCCGTGCGGCGGCGAGGACTTCCGGGCGGTCCCAGGCCGCGGGGTCGGTGCCGAGCGCGTACAGGCTGCCCGCGCCGTGGGCGCGGACCAGCGCCGAGTAGAACCAGTACGCGTTGTAGAAGGGGACGGTGCCGTCCTGGCCCAGCGGGGTGCGGCCCGCCTTCCTGGCCTTGTCCAGGTACGCGACGAACTCGGCCCAGGTGCGCGGGGGCCGGGTGGCCAGCTCGGGATGCCGGCTCGCGTCGAACCACACGCCGGTGGAGATGACGGTGTGCGGGATGAGGGCGAGGCCCTTCTCGTCGGAGGAGGCCTGCTCGGCGGCGGCCGACAGGGCGTCGCCGACGGTGCCGCCCTCCCCCGGGATCTTCGCCTTCAGAACGTCGTCGACGGGGGCCAGCAGGTTCTGGGCACGGAACTTGCCCATGTTGTCGGTGGCGGTGTCGAACAGGTCGGGTCCCCGGCCGGCCGCCATCTCGGTGGCGAGGCTGTCCGTGCCGTTGCGTCCCATCCACTTCACGTCGACGGCTATGCCGGTCTGTGCGGTGAAGTCGGCGAGGGCCGCCTGGAAGATCTTCGCCTGCGGCTCGTCCCTGCCCCAGGTAGAGGTGTAGGAGAAGGACTTCGCCGTCTCCCCCGCGGCGGAGTCGCCGCCGTTCCGCTTGCCGCAGGCCGTGGTGGCGAGGGCCAGTGCGCCGAGCAGGGCGAGCGCGGTCACCCGAGTGCTGCGCTGCTTCATCGCGTCTCCTCCGGGAGGGATGGGGCCTGGGGGGAAAGGGTGGTGACGGTGTGGGTGCGGCGGGCGGTCTCGGCGGCCCAGACCACGCGGTGGGTGGCCAGGCTCTCGCGCCCGGTGGACCGGATCTGGCCGGGATCCCCGCTGCGCACGGCCTCGACGAAGGCGTCGAGCAGTGCCTCGTCGCCGCCGCCGTGGCCCTCCGCCGCGGAGGCGTCGGCGCCCGTGTCGGTGACGATCGTGGTGTGGCTGTCGGTGACGAAGTCATGGACGTGGAGCCGTACGCCGTCACCCTCGACAGAGCCGTGGGTGCCGAAGATCCGGGTCTTGCGGTGTTCCAGGGCGGCGAAGGCCGTCATGGTGAAGCTGGCGGTCGTGCCGTCGGCGAACTCCATGTCCACGACCTGGCTGTCGACGACGTCGTTCCCGGCGCCGTACACGCAGCGGCCGTACGGTCCGTCCCGCAGGGCCGTCAGGACGCCCCGCTCGGTGTGGTCGTCGGTGACGGCGGACAGCGGCCACCACTCCTTGACCGGATCGCCGAGGCAGTCGAGGTAGCTCCGCTTGGCGGAGTACGGGCAGCCGGCCTCCACCGGGCAGTCCAGGCAGTTGGCGGTGGCGCCCTCGGGCCGGTTCTCCGGGCGGAAGTGCACGAGGTTCCCGAAGGAGGAGATCCGCTCCGGCAGGGCCCCCTTGACGTGGACCATCCAGTCCAGGTCGTGGCAGGCCTTGGCCAGGAGCATCGACGCCGACTCGGCCTCGTTGCTCCAGTTCCCCCGCACGAAGGAGTGCGCCTGGTGCCACCAGCCGACCTGCTCCAGGTGCTGGATGTTCATGATCTCGCCGATGGTCCCCTCGGCCAGGAGCTCCTTGAGGGCCTCGGTGTAGCGCGTGTACCGCATGACGTGGCAGACGGCGAGCAGGACGCCGTGGCGCTCGGCGGCCTCGGTGATCAGGACGGCCTCCGCCTCGGTCGGCGCCATCGGCTTCTCCAGGAGGAGGTGGTAGCCGCGTTCGGCCGCGAGGACCGCGGGTCCGACGTGCATGCGGTCCTGGGTCGAGATGATCGCGGCGTCGGCGAGCCGGTCCCGGTCGAGCAGCTCGCGCCAGTCGGCGAAGACGTTCTCGCCGGGGATGCCGTGCTCGGCGGCGAACCGCGTGCGGCGTTCCTCGTCGGGTTCGGCCACGGCCACCACCCGCGCCCGTCCCGTGGTCCGGGCGCGGCGGGCGTACCCCGTACCGCGTAATCCCGCCCCGATGACGGCAAGTCGTACTTCGGAACCCCGCATCGACGTCCTCCGTGGCTTGCGACTTATTAATGAAGGATGTTTTTATTTGTGGAGAGGGATCCTGTCAACACCTGCGGAGGAGTGCGTAGTTGAAGATCCGGGGAAGCGACGGCTCGCGCTTGAGAAGGATCAACCTGGTCGCCACCCTGCGCGCGCTGCGGGGAGAGTCACCCATCGGGCTCACCGGACTCGCCGCTCGGGCGGGGCTCTCACGCCCCACCGTCGAGGGGCTCGTCGAGGATCTGCTCGGCCTGGGGTGGCTGGGCGAGATGCCCCGGGAGAGCGGGCAGATGGGCCGGCCACGCAGGCTCTTCCGCTTCCGCGCCGAGGCCGGGCACGTCCTCGGCATCGACGTGGGCTCCTCCAGCGTCCGCGCCACGGTGTGCGACCTGGACGGCGCGACGGCGGGCCGGTTCGCCGTCCGCGCCGACGCGTCGTCCGGGCGCGCGGAGCGGCTGGCCGCCATGCGGTCCGCCGCCGCCGGGGCGCTCGCCGCCGCCGGGGTGTCCGCCGACGCGGTGATGGCGGTGTGTGTGGGCACGACGGGAGTGGTGACCGCAACGGGAACGGTGAAGCTCTCCGTCAGCCTGCCCGAGTGGACCGGCCTCGACCTCGCGGCCGAGGTGGGCCGGGACTTCGACGCCCCGGTCCTCGTGGAGAACGACTGCAACCTGGCCGCCCTCGCCGAGCGCTGGGCCGGGGTGGCCCAGCAGGTCGACGACGTGGTCTTCGTCCTGTCCGGCACGCGCACCGGCTGCGGCATGCTCATCCGGGGCGAGCTGCACCGCGGCCGCCGGGGCGCGGCCGGGGAGATCGGCGCGCTTCCGCTGGTCGGCTGGCACCGGGCCCCTTCGCACCTGGCATCCTTTCCGGGGCTTCCGCCGGGGACCCCGCCCGAGAAGACGGGCGGTCTGGTCTTCGCGGCGGCCAGGTCCGGTGATCCGGCGGCCTGTCGGGCGGTGGAGCAGTTCGCCCACGACCTCGCGGAGGGCATCGCCGCGCTGGTGCTCACCGTCGACCCCGACCTGGTCGTGCTCGGGGGCGGGGTGTCCCGCTCGGCGGACGTGCTGATGGAACCCCTGCGCCGCCACCTGGACCCGCTGTGCCTGGAGCCTCCCGCGCTCGCGATCTCCGGCCTCGGCGACCAGGCGGTGGTCCTCGGAGCCGTACGGCACGCCCTCGACCACGTCGACGCGCGCCTCTACGACGTCGACGCCCCGCTGCCCGCGCCGCGGCCTCCGGGCGCCTGAGATGGAGCTGATACCCCGGCCGGCATCGGTCCTGCGGCGCACCGGCGGCTTCCTCCTCACGCCCACGACCTCGCTGACGGCGGGCCCCGGCGCCCACCGGGCGGCGGCCCTGCTGCGCGACCTGCTCCGCCCGGCGACCGGGCTGCCGCTCGCCCCCGCCGGGGTCGCGCGCGGCAACGCGATCGCCCTTCGCGTCGACGAGCGCGCGTCGGACCTGGGCGCCGAGGGCTACCGCCTGGACGTCTCCCCCGAGCGGGCAGAGCTGACGGCGGCCGCGCCCACCGGGCTCCTGCGCGGTGTCCAGACCCTGCGCCAGCTGCTGCCGCCGGAGGCGTGGGGCGACCGCCCGGCCCGGGGCGTGCGCTGGGAGCTGCCCTGCGTGTCCGTGCGGGACGTGCCGCGCTTCCGCTGGCGGGGCGGACACCTGGACGTGGCGCGCTGGTGGATGCCGCTCTCCTTCCTGTTCCGTTACGTGGACCTGCTCGCCGCCCACAAGCTGAACGTCCTGCATCTCCACCTCACCGACGACCAGGGCTGGCGGATGGAGATCGAGCGTCACCCCCGGCTGACCGAGGTGGGCGCCTGGCGGTCCCGCAGCATGGCCGGGGCCCTCGCCGAGGAGCGGTACGACGACGTTCCGCACGGTGGTTCCTACACGCGGCGCGAGCTCGGCGACCTCGTGGCGTACGCGGAGCGGCGGGGTGTCACCGTCGTCCCCGAGATCGACCTGCCGGGGCACACGCAGGCGGCGATCGCGGCCTACCCCGAGCTGGGCGGCGAGTCCTCGGGACCGGACGAGCCTGTGGAGGTGTCCCCCCGCTGGGGCGTGCACGACCGGATCCTCGACCCCGGCCCGGCGTCCCTGGACTTCTGCCACGACGTGCTGGAGGAGGTGCTCGACGTCTTCCCCTCCCCGTTCGTCCACATCGGCGGCGACGAGGTGCCGACCACCCGTTGGCGTGCCTCCCCCTCCGTCCGGCGCAGGGCCCGTGAGCTGGGCCTCTCCGTCGACGGGCTGCACGGCTGGTTCACCGGGGAGCTGGACGCCTGGCTGCACGCGCGGGGCCGCAGGACGGTCGGCTGGGACGACGTGCTCGTCGCCGGCCGGGCGAGGCCGTTGTCCGAGGGCGCGACGGTCATGTCGTGGCTGGGTGCCGAGGGGGCGCTCGCCGCCGCGGCCGCCGGACACGAGGTGATCATGACGCCATACGACTGGACCTATCTGGACTACGGCCAGGCCGAGGGCCCGGGGGAACCGCTCTCCATGGGGCACGTCACCACCCTGGAGAAGGTGTACGCCTTCGAGCCGGTCCCCGCCCCGCTGACGGACTCCCAGGTCCTCGGCACCCAGGGCCAGTTGTGGACGGAGTACCTGCCGACGCCGGAGCGGGTCGAGTACGCGGCCTTCCCCCGGCTGTGCGCCCTCGCCGAGGTGGCCTGGTCGCCGCCCGCCGGCCGGTGCCACGGGGAGTTCCTGGGGCGGCTGCGGACGCACCTGACCCGGCTCGACCGGATGGGCGTCCGCTACCGGCCGCTCGACCCGCGGTCGTCCTAAGCCCCGTCCACGGACTGATCCGTCGCCCGGGCGTCCTCCGTGCCGCGGTCGCGCGGGGCCGGGACGAGGCCGGTGAGCAGCACGGCGGCCGGGCTGTGCGTCAGGGCGGTGAGCCGGGTTCCCCCGGCCGCGCATGACCGGCTGGCCGGTCTGGTCGTGGTGCCGGATCGCGCTGGTCAGCCCTGACCGCCCACGACCGCTGAACGCCCTGGAAGCAATCGTCCAGGGGCTGTCGTCAGGGCAGCGGGGTGCGGTGCAGGTGGACGAGCAGGCGCCAGACGCGGCCCGCGATCCGCTCGGGCGTGGCCTCGATGAGGCCGTGCAGCCAGTCGGCGAGCACGGCGGCGAAGGCGGCGGCGACGGCCGACGCGACGAGCTCCGGTTCGGGGGCCCCCGCCAGGGTGCGCTCCCGGCGGCTGCGGTCCCGGAGCTCCTGGTGGAGCACGAGGCCGAGCGGGCCGCCGCCGCCCGGGCGGAGGAGCTCGCGGTAGAGCGGCGCGTGCGGGGCGGTCCGCTCGAAGAAGTCCGTGAGGGCGGGCGGCGGGCTCGCCGGGTCGGGGGTGCCGCGCCAGGCGTGCAGGGCGTCGACGGCGTCGCGGACGATGTCGGCGCACGCGTCGACCGCCAGCGCCTCCAGGTCCGCGTAGTGGAGGTAGAAGGTGGCGCGGCCGACGCCGGCCCGGCGGACGACGGCGGCGACGCTCGCCTCCGCCAGCGGGCGCTCGGCGCACTCCTCCAGGAGGGCCCGGCCGAGCCTGACCCGGGTCCGGGCGGCGCGGGGGTCCGGGCGCTCGGCGGTCACCGGGCCACCAGGACGGCGGCGAGGGCCAGCGCGCCGGGGGCCGCCTGCGCGAGGAGGATGCGGCGGTTGGCGGTGAACCCGCCGTACAGGCCCGCGATGACGACGCACACCAGGAAGAAGACCCGGACGGGGAAGCCGACGGGCTCGTCGGCGGCCAGGCCCCACACCAGCCCGGCGGCGAGGAAGCCGTTGTAGAGGCCCTGGTTCGCGGCGAGCGGCGCGGTGGCCCTGGCCATCTCCGCGTCGAAGCCGGAGAGCGCGCGGCCGGGGCCGCGCTGCCACAGGAACATCTCCAGGACCAGGAAGTAGCCGTGCAGCGCGGCCACCAGCCCCACCAGCACGGTCGCGGTCGTTCCCATGGTCTCGCCCCTCACTCGGCTTTATGGACAGGCGTCCAGAATACATGGACACCTGTCCATAAAGCGCGGGCGGCGGGAGTCGGGCGGCGCTACTTCACCGATCCGGCCATGACGCCCTGGACGAAGTGCTTCTGGAAGGCGAAGAAGACCACGAGCGGGACGATGAGGGAGAGGAAGGCGCCGGGTGCGAGGACTCCGATGTTGCTGCCGAACTGGCGCATCTGCGACTGGAGCGCCACGGTGAGCGGCTGGGACTCGCCGTCGGCGAAGAGCAGCGCCACCAGCATGTCGTTCCACACCCAGAGGAACTGGAAGATCGCGAGGCTGGCGATGGCGGGCCGGCCGAGCGGCAGGACCAGCCGCAGGAAGATCCGCCATTCGCTGCCGCCGTCGAGGCGCGCCGCCTCCAGGAGCTCCTTGGGGATCTCGGCGAAGTAGTTGCGGAGCAGGAAGACGGCGAACGGCAGTCCGTAGGCCACGTGGAAGAGGATGACGCCCGCGGTGGTGCCGAACAGGCCGACGGCGCCGAAGAGTTTGGCCACCGGGAGCAGGCCGATCTGCACCGGGACGACGAGCAGCCCGACCACGACGAGGAAGACGGCGTCGCGCCCGGGGAAGCTGAGCCAGGCGAAGGCGTAGCCGGCGAGCGCGGCGATGCCGACGACGAGGGCCGTGGCCGGCACGGAGATCAGGACCGTGTTCCAGAACGCCTGGACGAGCCCGGAGTCCTCGAAGAGCGCCCGGTAGTTGTCGATCGAGAGCTGGGCCGGGTCGAGCAGCGAGGTCCACCAGCCGCGCGAGGCGTTGTCCTGTTCGGAGCGGAGCGAGGAGAGGAAGAGACCGGCGAGCGGGGTGATCCAGACCAGGGCGACGAGGGCGAGGAGGAGCTGGACGGCCGAGTTGCCCAGCCATCGGGTCCGGCGGGTGTGGCTGTTCATGCTCCGCCCTTCCGGAAGCGCCGGATGTTGAAGATCATCGCGGGGACGACGAGGGCGAGCAGCAGCACGCTGAGGGCGCTGCCGAGTCCCTGGTCGTTGCCGCCGCCGAAGGAGACCAGCCACATGCGGGTGGCCAGCACGTTCGCCTCCTCCTGCACGGGGCCCGGGGCGATGATCCAGACGAGGTCGAAGACCTTCATGACGTTGATGACGAGGGTGACGAAGACGACGGTGAGGACGGGCGCGAGCAGCGGGACGGTGATCTTGCGGAAGATCTGTCCCTCGCCGGCGCCGTCCACCCGGGCGGCTTCCAGGGCGTCGCGCGGGATGGCGGCGAGTCCGGCCCCGATGAGGACCATGGAGAAGCCGGTCCAGACCCACAGGTAGGCGCCGATGACGGCGGGGGTGATCAGGGCGGGGCCGAGCCAGTCGACACCCGCGTAGCCCGCGGCGAAGTTCGAGGCGGGGACTCGCAGGGTGTAGCCGCCCTCGCCGAGTCCGGCGAAGCGGAAGGAGCCGTCGGCGCCGGTCTCGGTGGTGCCGACGACGGCGCCGTCGCGCAGCGCCTCGACGGTGACGCCGGGCAGGCCCTTCTCCTTCGGGTCGATACGGCCCTGCCGGCCGCCCGCGCCCGGGGTGAAGTCCAGGTAGACGGCGCCGGTCAGGGTGTCGGCGGCGGGGGCGGGGGCCTTCGCGGGCGCCGCGTCGCCGGGCAGGGCGTCGGGGGCGACGCCGACGAAGGGCAGCACGGCCTCGGCGCCGGGGCGCAGCGCGCCGGTGGTGTAGCCGGAGCCGGGGCTGCCGTTCAGGGCGCCGCCGGGGCGGGCGCGGGCGGTGGGGTAGGGGGCGGGCGGGTCGACCGCGTCGTGGACGGCGACGACGGCCGCGTTGAGGACGCCTCGGTCGGGGTCCTGTTCGTAGGCGAGGCGGAAGATGATGCCGGCGGCGAGGAAGGACACGGCCATGGGCAGGAACAGCACCAGTTTGAAGGCGGTGGCCCAGCGGACCTTCTCGGTGAGCACGGCGAGGACGAGCCCGATCCCGGTGAGCAGGGCGGGGGCGACGACGACCCAGATGGCGCTGTTGCGGACGGCCTTGACGGTGGCGGGGTCGCGGAACATCTCCGCGTAGTTGCCCGCGCCGACGAAGCGGTCGCCGCTCGCGTCGAAGAGGCTGCGGCCGACGGAGAAGACGACGGGGTAGACGACGAGGGCGCCGAGGAGGAGCAGGGCGGGGAGGGCGAAGAGCACGCCGAGGAGGCGGCGTCTGCGCAGGGCGCGGCGCCTCGGGTCCACCGAGGCGCGCGCCTTCGGGGCGCGAGGGGCGACGGACACGGCGTCAGTTCCCGTACGCCTTGGCCGCCGCGTCCTCCAGGGCAGCCGCGGTGGCCTTCGGGTTCGACGGGTCGCGCAGGAAGTCCTGGAGAATCTTCCACTCGCCGGCGCCCTTGGTGCCGCCGAAGGCGGCGGGGGCCTGGTCGGACATGTCGAAGCGGACCGAGTCGCCGGCGTCGACGAGCGACTTGGCGGTGGCGCGGGCGGTGTCGTCGCCGTACGCCTCGGGCTTGACGTTCTTGTTCGGGGAGAGGAAGCCGCCGGCGCCGGCCCACACCTCGGCCGCCTCGGGGGTGGCGAGGAACTCCAGGAGCCTCATGCCGCCCGCGCTGTTCCTGGCGTCCTTGAGGACCACGGCGGCGTCGCCGCCGCTGACGACGGGCGGGGTGCCCGTGCCGACGGCGGGGAACGGGAAGAACTTGGCGTCGACGCCGGGCTTCCTGCCGAACTCGTCCTTGGCGACGCCGCCGACGAAGTCGCCCTCGTAGACCATGCCGGCCTCGGGCTTGGGGCCGAAGACCTTCTCGACGGAGCCGGGGAAGTCGGTCTGGAGGGCGCCCTGGGCGCCGCCCGCGACGAGCTGCTTGTCCTTGAAGACCTCCGCGAGGGTGGTGAGCGCGGTGACGACGCTCGAGTCGGTCCACTTGAGCTTGTGCTGGGCGAGCTGGTCGTACTTCTCGGGGCCCGCCTGGGAGAGGTAGACGTTCTCGAACCAGTCGGTGAGGGTCCAGCCGTCCTCGCCCGCGACGGCGAAGGCGGGGCGTCCGGAGTCGGCGAGGGCGCGGCCCGCGGCGAGGAGTTCGGCCCAGGTCCCGGGCTCGTCGACACCGGCCTGGCTCAGGGCGTCGGGGGCGTACCAGACGGTGGACTTGTGGGCGGCCTTGAAGTACAGCCCGTAGTAAGTGCCGTCGACGGTGCCGTAGTTCTTCCAGACGGGGGCGAGGCCGGCGGTGGCGGTGTCGGCGGCGGTCTTGGACAGCGGGCTGAGCCAGCCCGCCTTGGCGAACTGCTGGAGGACGCCGACCTGCGGGACGAGGACGACGTCGGGGGCGTTGCCGCCCTCGATCTTGCTTCCGACGAAGGTGGAGACGTTGTCACCGGAGGGCACGAAGACGGTCTTGGCGCCGGTCTTGGCGCTGAAGGCGTCGAGGACCTTCTTGAAGTTCTTCTGCTCGCCGCCGGTCCAGACCCCGGCGACGGTGACGGTCTTGCCGCTGAGCTCGCCGCCGCCGCCCGCGGGCGCGGGGTCGCCGCCGCAGGCGGTGGCGGTGAGCGCGAGGGCGAGCACGCCGGAGGCGGCGGCGGTGGTACGGAGGGCGGTCGCTGCGGTGCGTCGCATGACGGTGCTTCCTTCCTGGGGAGCGGGGCCGGGCGCGGCGGAGCGGGACGGGGCTGTGGGCCACCGGGCGGCGCGGGCCCTCGCGGGAGAGGTGCCAGGACGAGCGGATGCCGGACAGCCAGCGGATCCGCTATGCATGCATGTTAAGTAGCTGTGACGGCGCGGTGTCAACGGCGCCGCCGAACTCCGCCGCCTCCGCGGCCCGTTGGGAGGAACGGCTGTGCGAGGGCTCGGCCGGTGGGGTGCGAGGGGCGGCGGGTCCGAGGGCCGGTGGGGTGCGGGGAGGGCGGCGGGGTGCGGGGTGCGGCGGGGTCAGCGGCCGCCGGAGATCACGGCCAGTTCGCGGGCCAGCCGCCGCACGCCGTCCTCGGGGGTCTCGCGGCGGGCCAGCACGTCCTGCCCGACGGCCTGGACGGCGAGGCTCACCTGCTCGTACCGCGCGCTCTTGGGGCGCGGCACCGCCGCCAGCACGCTGCGGCGCAGGATCGGGAGGTAGGGGTGGGAGGCGACGAGCTCCGGGTCGTCGTACAGGGAGGCCCGCACCGGCGGCAGGGAGCCTCGGACGAGGACGTCCCGCTGGACCGGCTCGCTGGTGAGGTACGCGATGAAGTCGGCGGCGGTGGCGGCGTGCCGGGAGCGGGCGGACACGGCGAGGTTGGAGCCGCCGAGCACGCTCGTCCCGGGGCCGTTCAGCCCCGGCAGCGGCACGGCGCCGACGCGTCCGGCGACCCGGGAGCCGGGCCCGTTGGCGTCGGTGTACACGTACGGCCAGTTGCGCAGGAAGAGCAGCCGGCCCGCCTCGAACGCGGCCCGGGACGCCTCCTCGTCGTAGCGCAGCGCCGCCTCGGGGATCCAGCCCTCGCGCAGCCCGTCGGCGAGGAAGGCGAGGCCCGCGCGGGCGGCGTCGGAGTCGACGCCGACCCGGGCGCCGTCGTCGCGCAGCACGGTGCCGCCGGCGGACTGGACGGCCTCGGTGACGTTCACCGTCAGCCCCTCGTACGGGAGGAACTGGCCCGCGTACCCGTCCAGTCCGTACCGGGGAGCGAGGGTACGGGCCTGCCGGGCGAGCTCGGCCCAGGTCCGGGGCGGCCGTTCGCCGGCCGCCGCGAGCACGTCCGTGCGGTAGTAGAGCAGCCCGGCGTTGGTGACGTACGGGACGGCGTAGAGCCGCCCGTCGAAGGTGGCCGTGTCCACCACGGGCGGCAGCAGGGCGCCGAGTGCGAAGCGGGAGGGGTCCAGCGGCCGGATCAGGCCCGCGGCGGCGAACTCGGAGGTCCAGGCCACGTCGATGTTGAGGACGTCGAAGCGGCTGCTGCCGGAGCGCAGTTCGCTGAGCATCTGGGCCCGGGTCTCGTCCGCCGTGTCGGGCAGCTCGACCAGGGTGACCGGCTCGTCGCGGTGGGTCCGGTTCCACTCGGCCACCAGCGGGGCGAGGTAGCGGGTGAGGTCCCCGGCGGTGACGAAGGTGAGCGGGCCCCGCTCCCAGGCGGCCGGTCCGGGGCGCGGCGCGGCGCCGGAGCATCCGGCCAGCAGCACCGCCGCCGCGAGGATGCCCCGCGTCACGGCCCGTATCCACCCCATGGGCTCCTCCTGGACGTGGTCCCGGACGTGAACGGGGACCATCGTGGCATAGGTCGGCCGGGGGGGAATCGGTGATACTGGACCGCCGGATGACCCCGTGGTCAGCCGGTCCACCGGTCTCAGGTCCGGGCTTCCGGAACGACACAGAAGGGGGAGCGTGTGCGGCAGCAGTTGCTGGCACTCCTCACCCGGGGCCCCGCCCACGGCTACGAGCTCAAGCAGGGCCTTGAACAGATGCTGGGCGCGGCCTACCCTCAGCCGAACGTCGGCCAGGTCTACGTGACGCTCGGGCGGCTGGAGAAGAGCGGTCTGATCGAGGGCGAGGACGTCGAGCAGACCGGCCGCCCCAACAAGCGGACGTACCGGCTGACGGAGGCGGGACGGGCGGCCGTCACCGCCTGGTTCGAGGAGACCGCCGACGAGCCGAGGGTCCGCGACGAGTTCTTCATGAAGCTGGCGCTGGCCCCGCTGTCGGGGCTCGCCGATCCGATCGCCCTGATCCACCGGCAGCGGCGGCACCACCTGAACACGATGCGGACGCTGTCCCGGCTGGCCGCCGCCGAGGACCGCGACAACACGATCGCCCGACTCCTGATCGAGGGGGCCATGCTGCACCTGCAGGCCGATCTCGACTGGCTGGAGCGCTGCCAGGAGGAACTGGAATGACCGGAGCTCCGGACGCCGCCC
Source organism: Streptomyces sp. NPDC042100 (assembly GCF_055582325.1). Classification (NCBI taxonomy): domain Bacteria; kingdom Bacillati; phylum Actinomycetota; class Actinomycetes; order Kitasatosporales; family Streptomycetaceae; genus Streptomyces; species Streptomyces sp. NPDC042100. Next base: position 179,226 of record NZ_JBVJDK010000007.1, on the reverse strand, counting down.
CTCCCGAGGGGACGATCGTGCACGCCGAGGGCCTGACCAAGACCCACCGCGGGGACAGCGCCCCCGTCCAGGCCGTGCGCGGGGTCGATCTGACCGTGCGTCCGGGCGAGTTCGTCGCCGTCACCGGGCCCTCCGGCGCCGGGAAGTCGACCCTGCTGCACCTGGTGGGCGGGCTCGAACGGCCGGACGGCGGGCGGCTGTGGCTGGGCGGCGAGCGGGTGGACGGCTACTCCGAGGCCCGCTGGGCCGTGCTGCGCAGGCGCCGGGTCGGCGTGGTCTTCCAGTTCTTCAACCTGGTCTCCGACCTCACCGTCGCCGACAACGTCGAGCTGCCCGCCCTGCTCGCCGGGGCCTCGCCCCGCGCCGCCCGCCGCGCGCGGGCCGGACTCCTGGAGGAGCTGGGGCTCTCCGGGCGCCACCGGGCGATGCCGGGCGAGCTGTCCGGCGGCGAGCAGCAGCGGGTGGCGCTCGCCCGCGCGCTGGTCAACGAGCCGGCGCTGCTGCTGGCCGACGAGCCGGCCGGCAGCCTCGACGGCAAGGGCACCCGGGACGTGCTGCGGCTGCTGTCCCGCTTCCACGGGCGCGGCCAGAGCATCCTGATGGTGACCCACGACGCCCGGATGGCGAGCGCCGCCGACCGGGTCATCAGCTTCTTCGACGGGCAGGTCACCGACGACGCGCGGCTCGGCGCCGCCGGGCCCGCCGCCCGGCCCGGGGTGTCCGGCGTCCTCGAACTACGAGACTGAGGCGGTACGCCGTGCGGGCCATTCTGCGCTGGGCGCACTCCGGCCTGCGGGCCCGTCGGGGCGAGGCGCTGTTCGCGGTCCTCGCGAGCGCCGGGGTGATCGCCTCGCTGCTGCTGTCCGGGGCGCTCCTCGGCTACGCGGTGAATCCCTGGCAGCGGGTCTTCAACCAGTCCCAGGGTGCCCATGTCTGGCTGCACACCCGGGGCGGTCTGGACGCCTCGGCGCTGGCCTCGCTGGACGAGGTCGCGGCGCTCTCCGGGCCGTACCGCACCGCCGACGCGACCGTCGCGGCGGGCGGCGCACGGGCCCGGGTCGCGCTGCGCGGCGCCGGGGCCCGGCCGCCGGAGGTGGCCCGGCCGCTGCTCACCGGGGGCCGCTGGCTCGCGGCGGGCGGCGGGGAGGGCGGCCGAGGGGGTGACGGCGGCGGCAAGGGCGGCGCCGGCTCCGGCGGCGACGGCGAGGTCGTGCTGGAGAGCGGGCTCGCGCGGGCCCTGTGGGCCGGTCCCGGCGACCGGGTGACCGTCACCGGCGCGGACGGGACGCCGCTGACACTGCGGGTCGCGGGGGTCGCGGAGACCGCCGAGCCGCGCTACCGGGCCGGTCAGGACCCGGGCCTGGGCTGGGTGCTGCCGGGGACGCTGGACCGGCTGGGTCCGGCCGGGCAGAGCGTGGGGCTGCGGCTGAAGGACCCGGACGACACCGAGTACGTGGTGCAGCGGGCCGTGACGCTGCTGGGCGCCGCGCGGGTGGACCGGGTGGCGAACTGGCAGGAGGCCAGGGCCGCCGCCGGGGACGCGGACCGGCTGCTCGGGCAGATGTTCGCCGCGTTCGGGGTCGCGGCGCTCGGCGCGGCGGCGGTCGCCGTCTCGGGCGCGGTCGGCGCGCGGGTCCGGGGGCAGCTGCGGGACATCGCGGTGCTGAAGGCCGTCGGCTTCACACCGGGCCAGGTGGTCCGGGGCTTCCTCGTGCAGCACCTGGGCTTCGCGGTGCTGGGCGCCGGGCTCGGCACCGCGGCGACGCTGACGCTCGGCCGCCGGATCCCGGGCCGGATCGGGGAGGCGGTGGTCCTGTGGCCGCAACTGCCCGGCCACCGGGCGGTCGTCGTCGGCCTCCCCGTCGCCGCCGTGCTGCTGATCGGCGCCGCCACGGGGCTCGCCGCCTGGCGGGCCGGGCGGGTGCCGCCGGTGCCCGCGGCCCGGTCGGCGCTGCCCGCCGCGCACCCGCTGACGCGCCTGGGCCGCCGCGCCATCGGGCTGCGCCTCTCCCCCGCGCTGGTCCTCGGCTGGCGCTCGGCGTTCACCGGGCGGGGCCCCGGTCTGCTGTCGATCGCGCGGCTCGCGCTGCCGGTGGCGCTGATGACGGTGGCACTGGTCGCCTGGTCGACCCTCGACCGGTTCGGCGCCGACCCCGCCGCGATGGGCCGCGCCGCCGCCCTCACCGTACGGGCCGAGCGGCCGGGGCCGGGCGACGATCCGGCACTGGAGCGCGCGCTCGCGGCGGTGCCAGGGGTCCAGGACACGTACCCCGGGGCGGAGTTCGCGGCGCTGGCGCCGGGCCAGACCGGCACGATCACGCTGCGCGGACTGGGCGGCGCGACCCGCCCGTATCCGCACACCGTGGTGGCGGGGCGGGCCCCGAGCGGCCCGGACGAGGCGGTCGCCGGGCAGGGGCTGCTGGACCTGCTCGGGGTGCGGGTCGGGGAGTGGGTCCGGCTGACGGTCGAGGGCCGCCCGCAGATCCTGCACATCGTGGGGCGCAGCCTGGAGCCGGACCAGAACGGGCGGGTGATCTCCACGGGCCTGGACGTCCTGCGCGACGGCGATCCGGCACTGCGGGCGCGGTTCCACGCGCTGGTGCTGCGCCCCGGGGCCGATCCCGGGCGGGTCGCGGCGGCGGTGGCGCGGGCGGCGGGCGGGGCGCTGGAGGTGCGGCAGACGCCGACACCGGCGGACCGGCTCGACGCCCCGCGCGGGGTGGTGGCCGCGCTCATCGCGGTACTGGCCTTCATCGCCCTGGTCGAGCTGCTCACCCTGATCGGCGCGGGGGTGCGGGCCCGGGCGCGCGACCTGCTGGCGCTGCGGGCGATCGGGCTGACCCCGCGCCAGATCGGGGCGGTGATCGTCACGGCGGCGGCGCTCGGCGCCCTGCTCGCGGCGCTGCTCGGCACGGCGTCGGGGGCGCTGCTGGGGCGGTGGCTGGTGGACCGGGAGGGCCGGGCCGACGGCATCGGCGCGGGCATCGCGCAGGCGCCCTCGCCCGCGCTGCTGGCGGGGCTGGTGGCCGCGGTGACGGCGGTCGGCGCCGTGGCGGCGCTGGCCCCGGCGGCGCGCACGGCCCGCCGGCGGCTCATCGACTCGCCGCACGAGCTCCTGTAGGTCGGGGCCGGGGGATCCACCGGGGGCCCGGCGGTGTCCCGGCCGTCGTCCGCGCGGGCACCCGGGAGGAGTAGTTATCCGTTAGGTAGCGGAGCAGCGGAGACCGCCCGCGCGAGCGTCGGCCGTCAGTCCGCCGCCGCCGGCCCGGGGCGGCAGCGGGAAGCCGGTCAGGCCCGCCTCGGCCGCGCGCCGGAACGCCTCCCGGGGCAGCGCGGTCCCTTCGGCGTACCGTCGCGGCGCCTCCTTCCCGACGTCGTCGAGGAGCCCGCCCCAGCGTCGGCGCGCCTCCACCGCCGCGTCCTCGTACCCGCGTCCCTCACCCGTCACCAACGTCGCGGTCACCGCACTCCCGCCCCCACCTCACGCCTGTCCGAACGCCCCCGACCCTGCCCCGCGCGCGTCTCGCCATGCGGACGGGGGCGTCGCGTCACCACAACGGATGACGGGGGAACACCCTCTCTACGCGCGTCCGCCGCCGTGCCCGCATAGCGGAAAGCACCAGGTGGATCCGGCCTGCTTGGATCTATGACCACAACCCGCCGGTAGGGGGCGAAAAACCCTCTGGACACGGGAGAGAATCCCCGACGCACTGTCCAAGAGAGCAAGAGGAAATCCCGTGCGACCACGACTCCCCGGCCTCGCCGCCTCCCTGGCCGCGTTCGGACTGCTCGGCTCCCTCGTCACCGGCTGCGGTACGGCGGGGAGCCCGGGGACGACGGTCCGGCTGGTCGTCCCCGAGTACGGCGACGGCCCGGCGACCTCCTCCAAGGCGTACTGGGACAAGCTGGCCGCCGCCTTCACCGCCGCCCACCCGGGCAAGACCGTCGAGGTGACGCTGCTGCCCTGGGCGGACATCGACCGCGAGGTCACCCGCATGGTCGACGAGGACCGGGCCCCGGACGTGGCCCTGATGGGCGCCTACTCCGACTTCGCCGCGCAGGGGCGCCTGTACTCCGCCGACGAGGTGCTGTCGATCCGCGCCGAGGCCAACTTCCTGGCCCCGCTGAAGGAGGCGGGCACGGTCGACTACACCCTCTACGGCCTGCCCTTCGTGGCCAGCAGCCGGCTGCTCTTCTACAACAAGGACCTGTTCGACAAGGCCGGGGCCGAGCCGCCCCGCACCTGGTCGGAGCTGAAGACGGCCGCCAAGGCGCTGAAGCGGCAGGGTGTCGGCTACCCGTACGCCCTGCCGCTCGGCCCAGAGGAGGCGCACGCGGAGGCGCTGATCTGGGAGCTGAGCAACGGCGGCGGCTACACCGACACCACCGGCGCCTACAGCATCGCGTCCGCGCAGAACACCCAGACCTTCCGCTGGATCCGGGACAACCTCGTCGCCCCCGGCCTCACCGGCCCCGTCGCGCCCGCCCGGCTCGACCGGCAGGACGCCTTCGCCGCGTTCCTGCGCGGCGAGGTCGGCATGGTCAACGGCTACCCGTCCCTGCTCCACCAGGCCGAGGCCAAGGGGATGAAGGTCGGCACCCTGACCATGCCGGTCGCCGACGCGCTGCGCGGCAAGGAGGCCCCGCCCTCGGCGGGTGTCGCCGACTGGATGATGGCCTTCAAGCACGACGGCAACCGCGAACTGGTCGGCAGCTTCCTGGACTTCGTCTACGAGGACAAGAACCTCAACGAGTTCGCCGGGCGCTACCACCTGCTCCCCTCCACCGTCTCCGCGACCCAGTCCTCCCGCGACGCGGCGACGGACCCCGAGGCCGAACAGTTCCTCACCGCGCTGCGCACCGCGAGCCTCTACCCGGTCAACGACCCCTCGTGGCTGAGCGTCAGCGACACCATCAAGCGGAACATCGGCAAGGCCGTCGACCCCACCGCCGACCCGAAGCAGATCCTGGAGGGCATCGCCCAGAAGGTCCGGGACACCACCCAGGAGGAGTGACCGTGACCGGCCCTCCCCGGAGGGGCAAGGGGGCGGTCAGCGGGCCAGCGCGTACAGCCCCTCCACCCGACCCCGTGGTCCCGGAGCCGCCCGCATCCTGACCTCGACGCCCTTACTTCGAGCGGACGTTCACCGAATCTCGCCGGTCACGCGGGCCCCGGCCGGCGCGCGTACGTGAAGAGGTGCTGCTCCGGGGTCGCGAGGGGGCCGTCCGGGGTGAAGAGGGAGAGGGCGTGGTGGAGGACCTCCAGGCCGCACTCCTCGCGCTGGAGGCGCAGGTACTCCTCGGGCGCGAAGCTGGAGACGCGGACCGGGTGGCCCATCCAGACGATGCCGGCATCCGCCACGTCCGCGGGCACGGTCGCCGTCACCAGGTGACCGCCCGGCGCGAGCCAGCCCGCCATGCGCTTCAGGACGTCCGCGGCCTCGGTCCGGGTCATCATCAGCAGCGGGAAGAACGCGCAGACCGCGTCGTAGCCGCCCTCCGGCGCCTCGAAGGTCCGCGCGTCGGCCTGGACGAAGCGGGCTCCGGGGACCTGGGTGCGCGCCAGGGCGACCATCTCTCCGGAGACGTCGATGCCGGTCACCTCGCAGCCCGCGCGGACCAGCAGTTCGGCCACCGGGCGGCCGGTGCCGCTGCCCACGTCGAGGACGCGGGCGCCGGGGCGCAGGCGGGCGGTGAGCCACTCGACCGCCGCCCGCTGGGCCGGCAGCCGGCCGAAGGCGTGCTCGTAGGCGATCCCCAGCCCGTCGAACAGCTCGGCCGCCGTCACCGGCGGCCCCTGCGTACCGTTCTCGTCCGCCATGCCGTGTGCCCTTCGGTAGTCGTGCGGGTGAAGTGGAGGGGGTGTGGTGTGGAGTTCGGCGGGATGGGCGGGTCGCGTGAGTGGGGTGGAGTGGATGCGGATGCGTACGCCGATGCGCACGTACACCGCTCTACCCCGTCCCGGCCGTCCGGCAACGCCCGGGAATCCCGGCGGTCCGGGACGCCCGGCCCATGCGGGCGGGACACCGGGCGCGCGACCGTGGACCGGGCGGGGGAAGGTCCCCCGCGCGGTGGCGAGGGGGACGGCATGGCCGGTACGGGGGAAGAAGGGCGCGCGTGGGGGTGGGGCGGGATCGTGACCGCCCTCGCGGGGATCGGGGTGTTCGTCGCGTCGGGGCCGCTGTGGCCCTTCCAGGAGGCCGATCTCGCGGACAACGCGGCGATGGTGGCCCGGTTCGACGGCTCGACCATGTGGTGGGCGTTCGTGACGCAGCTGTCGTTCACGGTCGCGGCGTTCGGGTCGGTGGTGTTCGGGGCGGGGCTCAAGCGGCGGCTGGAGCGGCAGTGCCCGGTGGGGAGCCTGGTGCCGAGGGTGGCGTTCCTGGGGATGGTGCTGACCGGGGCGATGAGCCTGGCGGGGTGCGGGATGGGCACCGAGGCGTTCCATCTGATCCGCAAGCGGGCGGCGAGTGATCCGGACACGGTGATGGCCGCCGTCGGGCAGCTCGGCACGTACGGCTGGCTGTGGTCGGGGCTGTTGCTGACGGCGGCGGCGCTGGTGGTGGCGGCGTTCCGGCAGGGGGCGGTGGCGCGCTGGATCGGGGTGCTGAGCGCGGGCTTCGGGCTGCTGCTGGCGGTGACGCAGCTGACACCGTTCCAGTACATGGCGCTGGCGGTCGGGGTGCCGTATCTGCTCGTCCTCGGTGCCGCCTTCGCCGCGGGACGGCGCGTCCCGGCCTGACCCTGTGACAGCGGCCGGGCGCCTTGGGATCCTTCCCCCAAGGGGGACGGGGAGGGGTGGGGGACGTGGGCGTGGGGGACGTGGGCGCGGACGGGGTCGGCGGGGGCGGGGAGCGCGTGCCGGAGAGGCGGGGCGGCGGCCATCGGGGGGTGGCCGCCGCCGTCCTCCTGACGTCCTGGGGGCTCGCGCTCGCCGGGATCGTCCTCGCGGTGGCGGCGGGCGCGCCCTGGGACAGCGACCAGGGCTTCTTCCTCGTCGACACCGCCGACGCGCTGGTGTACGGGCTGGTGGCCGCCGTGGTGCTGAGCCGGCGGCTGCATCCGGTGGGCTGGCTCGTCGCGCTGACGGCGCTCGGCACGGGCGTCTCGGCCGTCGTCGCCCAGCTCGGCGCGCTGGCCATGGGCGGGGCGCCGGACGGGCCGCCGCCCTGGCTCGTCCTCCAGGGGACGGCGTGGGTGCCGGGCACCCTGGCGCTGATGCTCGTGGTGCCGTATCTGCTGGCCGGGGAGCGTCCGTCGCGGGGCGGCCGTGCCGCCGTCGGGGCGGGGGGCGCGGTGATCGCCGCCTCCCTCGCCGTACGGCTGCTGGATCCGTGGCCGTGGCCGGAGGCCGACCTGTCCTTCTCGCCGCTCGGGGTGCGCGGCGAGGCGTGGGCGCGGCTCGCGGAGCCGCTGGCGTGGTGGCTCCAACTGGTGGTCGTGGTGCTGGGGTTCGGTGCGGCGGGCTACGCGGGGTGGACGCGGTACCGGGACCGGGAGGCCCGGGGGCTCGGCTGGCTGGCGATCGGCGTGGCGCTGATCTCAGCGACGTTCGTGCCGCTGCTGGCCTGGCCGGAGGGCGAACCGGGGCGGGCCGTCGCGCTGTTCACGCCGCTCGCGCACTTCGCCTCGCAGGCGTTCTTCCCGGCGGCGATCCTGGTGACGGTGTTGCGCAGGCGCCTGTTCGGCATCGATCTGGCGGTCAGCCGGACCCTGGTGTGGACGCTGCTGACGGGGCTGCTGGTGGCCGGGCACCTCGCCTCGGTGGCGCTGCTGGGCCTGCTGCTGCCCGGCGAGGGCACGGCGGCGCGGGTGCTGGCGACGGCGGGCACGGCGGCGGCGATCCAGCCGGTGCGCGGCTGGTTGCAGCGGCGGGTGGACCGGCTGGTGTACGGGGAGGCGCCGGCCCCCGCGCTGACCCGGGTGGGACGGCAACTGGGCAGCGCCGGGCCGCCGGAGGAGGCGCTGGCCGGGGTGGCGGAGTCGATCGCGGGCTCCTTCCGGCTGGGCGCGGTGCGCATCCTCGGTCCGGGTGACCCTGCCCCGGGGAGAGGTCGGCTTCCCGGCGAGCGCGCGACCGGGCGGTCGCCGGACGACGTGGCGGTGCCGCTGTCGGTGCGGGGCGAGCCGGCGGGGGTGCTGCTGGTGACGCCCCGGCCCGGGGAGCGGCTGGACCGGCGGGCGCGGGCGGCGCTCGACGAGGTGGCTCCGGTGGTCGCGACGGCCGTGCGGCTGGCGGCGGTGACGCGGGCGCTGCGGGAGTCGCGCGGCCGGCTCGCGGCGGCCCGGGACGACGAACGCCGGCTGTTGCGGCGGGAGTTGCACGACGAGATCGGGCCGGCGCTGGCGGGTGTGGGGCTGGGTCTCGCGGCGGTGCGCAATCTGCTGCCGCCGGGGGCGGAGCGGGCGGACGAGCTGCTGGCGCGGCTGCGGGAGGAGGTGGACGCGCGGGTGGAGGAGGTCCGGGTGCTCGCGCGCGGTCTGGTGCCGCCGGTGCTGGCCGAGCTGGGCCTGGTGGCGGCGCTGCGGGAGCTGGTGATGCGCTACGAGGCGGACGGTCTCACGGTGCTGGTCCGGGCGGCGGACGGGGCGGCGGACCGTACGCCGCCGGAGGTGGCGGGGGCGGTGTACGCGATCGTCGCGGAGGCGATCCGCAATGTGGCCCGGCACGCGCGGGCGGGGCTGTGTGTGATCGAACTCGGTTCGGACGAGGACGTGTTGACGGTGGCGGTGCGGGACGACGGGGCGGGGATGCCGGCGGGGGCCCGGCAGGGGGTGGGGACGGTGTCGATCCGGGAGCGGGCCGAGGGCGTCGGGGGCACCGCCGTCTGGTGCCCGGGCGAGGACGGGCGGGGCACCCGCCTGGAGCTGAGGCTGCCGTGCTGAGGGTGCTGGTGGTGGACGACCATCCGGTGTTCCGGCTGGGGATGTCGGCGCTGCTGGGCTCGCTGGCGGGGATCGAGGTGGTGGGCGAGGCGGCCTCGGTCGCGGCGGCGGTGGCGGCCGCCGCCGCGCTCGTCCCGGACGTGGTGGTGATGGACCTGCACCTGGGCGAGACGGCCGCGTCGGGGGTGGACGCGACGCGGGAGATCCTGCGGATCCTGCCGGGGGCGGGGGTGCTGGTGGTGACGATGCTGGACGACGACGACTCGGTGTTCGCCTCGATGCGGGCCGGGGCGCGCGGCTATCTGCTGAAGGGCGCCGCGGCGGCGGAGATCGAGCGGGCGGTGCGGGCGGTCGCCAACGGGGAGGTGATCCTGGGGCCTGCCGTGGCCGGGCGGGCGGTGGCGTATCTGACGGGCCGCGCGGAGGCGGCGGCCGGGCCGGTGCCGCTGCCCGAGCTGACCTCGCGGGAGCGGGAGGTGCTGGACCTGGTGGCGCGCGGGCTGGACAACCTGGCCGTGTCGCGGCGGCTGACGCTGAGCCCGAAGACGGTCCGCAACCACCTGTCCAACATCCTGGCGAAGCTCCAGGCGGCGACCCGCGCGGAGGCCATCGTCCGGGCCCGCCGCTCGGGCCTGGGCGGCGGGCCGTGACCGGCGCGCACCGGCTCCGCGTACGCGAAGGGGCGCCGCCCGGAACCCTCCCGGACGGCGCCCCCGGCACCGCTCACATCTCCGCTGACTACTTCTTGGCGAAGCCGTAGTCGAGCAGCTTCTTCACGTCGGCCGCCCGGTTGGTCTCGTTGGGTGCGCCGAGCACCGCGCCGATGACCGTCTTGTTGCCCCGGGTGGCGGCGAAGACCAGGCAGTACTTGGCCTGCGGGCCGGAGCCGGTCTTCACGCCGATCGCGCCGCTGTAGGTGCTCAGCAGCTTGTTCGTGTTCGTCCACGCCATGTTCCGGTAGCCACCGTTCTTGGTGGTCACCCGCTGGGTCGTGGACTTCGTCTTGACGACGGTGCGGAAGGTGGCGTCCTTCATCGCGCTGCTCGCCAGCTTCGTCAGGTCGCGCGGGGTCGAGTAGTTCGACCCGTTGCTGATCCCGTCGAAGGAGTCGAAGCGGGTGTTCTTCATGCCCAGCTTGCGCGCCTCGTCGTTCATCTTGCCGATGAAGGACTTCACGCGCGCGGCACGGGTGGTGCCGGTGCCGAACTTGTCCGCCAGCGCGTACGCGGCGTCGCACCCCGACGGCAGCATCAGGCCGTAGAGGAGCTGCCGGACGGTCACCTTGTCACCGACGATGAGCCGGGCCGAGGAGGCGCCCTTGGCGACGATGTAGTCGCTGTACGCCTTGTCGATCGTGACCTTCGCGTCGAGGTTGAGGCCGCGCTGGGCCAGCACCACCTTCGCGGTCATGATCTTCGTGGTGGAGCCGGTCGAGCGGCGGGTGTCCGCGGCCTTCCCGTAGAGCGCGGCGCCCGTCCCGTTGTTCATCACGAAGCCGCCCGCGGCGGTGATGGACGGGGCGGGCGGCGTCGCGGCGTGCGCCTGGCCGGCGAACAGGCCGCCGGTCAGCACGGCCGACGCGGTGACCGCGACGGTCATGGCACGACGCACGCCCAAAGTGGTAGATATCAAAATGTTCTGCCCTTGGTAGAAGTCGGTCTCGCGCGAGGTCCGCGCGGACCTCGCGCACACAAGATGCACGAAGGGATCCCATGGATGTGCCGCGGGGGACGTGAGCTGCCTCACCCGCCCGTTTTACGGCGGAACGTGCGGACCGAGCACAATCCGGGCGGCGTTGGCCGCACCGACATCTCACGGCCGCGACCCGTACACCGGCCGTCCCTAGCCTCGCAGCGCCTGGGGACCCGGGTGCGCCCGCGGACCGGTGGGGAAGGTCCGCGCGCGGTCGACGGAATGCCCGAGGAGGCATCTCATATGCGCAGAGGTACGAGGACCCTGCTGGTGCTCGGCGTGACGGGAGCGGTGACGGCGGCCGCCGCCGTGACCGCGAGCTCGGCGCCGCGCCACGAGGACCGGCACCCGGAGATCCGCAACGTCATCTACCTGCTCGGCGACGGCATGGGGCGCACCCATGTCACCGCCGCCCGCGAGCGGTACTACGGGGCGGCGGGCCGGCTGAACATGGAGCGGCTGCCGGAGTACGGCGCCGTCTCCACGTACGCCGTCGAGAAGGGCACCGACCGGCCCGCGCTGGTCACCGACTCGGCGAGCTCCGCCACCGCCTGGTCGTCGGGGGTGAAGACGTACAACGCCGCGCTCGGCGTCGACGCGTACGAGAAGCGGGTCGCGACCCTGATGGAGCAGGCCCACCGGGCGGGCTTCGCCACCGGCAACGTCTCCACCGCCGAGATCACCGACGCCACCCCGGCCGCGCAGTTCAGCCACGCGCTGCTGCGCGGCTGCCAGGGGCCGGTCTACTCGGACGCCGCCTGCCTGCCCAGGAAGGCCGACGGCACGTACGAGGACAAGCCCGCCGACCCGACCCTGATCACGCCGATCGCCGAGCAGATCGCCCGCAACGGCACCGCCGACGTCATCCTCGGCGGCGGTCTGGCCCGCTTCGAGCCGGACGACCAGCGGGCGCTGCGGGCCCAGGGCTACCAGGTCCTCGGCAGTTTCGGCGATCCGGCGCTGCCCGCGCAGACCGCCGCCAGCCAGCGGGTCGCCACCCGCGCCGACCTCGCGGGGGTCACGCGCGGCAAGGTCGTCGGCCTGTTCAACCGGGGCAACCTGACGGTCGAGCGGGCGAAGGCGGGCCTGTCGGCCGACGCGCCGCAGCGCCAGGAGCCGACGCTGGCGGAGATGACGCGGAAGTCGCTGTCCCTGCTGGACGGGCGGTCGAAGAAGGGCTTCCTGCTCCAGGTCGAGGGCGCCCAGATCGACAAGCGCTCGCACGCCAACGACGCGGCGCAGACGCTCGCCGAGGTCAAGGCCTTCGACGACGCGGTGAAGACGGCCGTCGACTTCGCCCGGAAGGACGGGCACACCCTGGTGATCGTGACGGCCGACCACGAGTGCGCCGGCTTCAACATCGTCGAGAAGGGCTCGTACACCAACGCCGAGGCCCTCGCCCCGCCGGCCAACACCGACCCGGGCAACCCGGCGAACAACTCCCTGCCCTCGCGCGCCGCCTCCGGCGCCAAGGACCCGGCCCGCTCCACCGGCCCCGTCAACGGCGCCGGCGCGGCCGACCCGAGGAACTTCGCCCCGGCCACCTTCCGCACCCCGGACGACCCGGCGGGCGTCCAGGACGGCAGCCCCGAGGCGAGCCTGTGGCTGACCTACCTCTCCGGCAACCACACCGGCGCCGACGTGCCGATCTACGCCTACGGCCCGGGCGGGCGGCAGTTCGCCACCAGCCAGGACAACGTCGAACTGTACGGCAAGATGTACCGCTCGCTCTTCGGCACCGCGCCCCGCGGCCACTGACCCCGACCGCCCGCGCGGGGGGCCGGAACCGCTTCCGGCCCCCCGCGCGGCCCGCCCCTTGGGAGAACCGCCCGATGAGATCGCGTACCCCGGCCGTGACCCTCGCCCTGATCGCCGCGCTCGCCGCCCTCGGCCCGCTCACCGGCTGCGCCCGCTCCGGGGACGCGGGCCCGGCCGCCGGGCCGGAAGCCGCCGAGGCGACGACCGCGCCGCCGGTCACGGCCTTCCCCGCCCCGCGCGCGGCCCCGGCGCCCGCGCCGAGCCTCGCCGCCGCGCCGCGCGCCGGTGACGTGCGGGTGGAGGACGGCCCGTTCACCGACCGGGTGCGCTTCGCCCGGCTCACCCTCACCGACCGGCGCACCGTGACCGGCCGGCTCACCGTGACCTCGGACGTCAGCGACGTCATCGCCCTGGAGCTGCGCGCCGCCTTCTACGACGCCCGGGGCCGCCTCGCCGGGACCGGCACCTTCACGTACGGCGAGGAGCACGAGGGCGGGGCGCACGGGGCCGGGGCGGACGGGAGCCAGGGGGAGCGGCGGGCGGAGGGCGCGGGCATCGACTTCACCGTGTCCCTGCCCGCGTCGGCCCCGGCGCCCGCCGCGGCGGTGCTGTCCGTGCCCGTGCTCGTCAACGAGTAGGGCCGGGACCGGCCGCCGGTCCGGTCCCGGCGGCGGGTCCGGTCCCCGCGGCCTCGGTGGACGCGGCGCCCGGGGCGCCGTCGGCACCGCCGTCGCCCTCGGCGCGCATGGCCCGCGTCTCGCTCTTGAGGATGCGCAGCGACTTGCCGAGGGACCTCGCGGTGTCCGGCAGCCGCTTCGATCCGAAGAGCACGATGAACGCGATCGCCACGAGCAGCAGATGCCACGGTTCCAGTGCGTTGCGGAGCACGGGTCACTCTCCCTCTAGGACTGACGTTTGCCTTATTGCGCAACTGTACAACTGGCTGGATCCGCACGCACCGGCCCCCGGCCTTCGACGCGTGATGGAGCTCACGACGCTTAAGGAGTTGCGCAACCTTTAAAGTTGCCCCATGGGGACGACGAGTGACATGACGGCGGCTCTGCGGAGCGCGGTGCTTCAGGGAGGTCCCGCGGACGGGACCCGTCTGACCGTGTCCGGCCGGCCGGCCGTGCTCCAGGTGACCTTCCCGTGCGCGGTCGCGGACGCGGCCCCCGGGGTCCGGGTCGAAGCGCTGCACGTCTACCGGCTCCACAGCGGCTCCGGGGAGGGGATCCTGCGCTACGGGTACGACCCGGCCAGCCCCTGACGGCTTCCCGCCCCGGGCCTCAGCCCTCCTTCCGGGGCCCGCCCAGGCTCTCGCGCAGGACGGCCGCCTCCTCGTCGAGATGGTGCAGCAGCGCCTGGAGGGCGGGGCTGCGGGTGCGGTGGGCGACCTCCGTGGTGCCGACGGTGCGGCCCACCGAGGGGAGTTCGACCGGGAGCGCGGCGAGCTGCTCGTCGTCGCGCAGGACCAGCTCGGGGAGCAGGGCGACCATGTCGGTCTGGAGCAGCAGGGCCCGCATGGTGAGGATGGACGTGCACTCGACCCGGTCGCCGGGGAGCGCGAGCCCCAGGTCGGCGAAGTGCGCGCCGAGCTCCTGGCGCAGCGCCGTCTGCTCCACGGGCAGGATCCACGGGTGGCCTAGGGTGTCGGTCAGGGTGACGCCGGGGGCGTCGAGCAGCGGGTGGCCGGAGCGCACGGCGAGCCGGATGCGCTCCCGGTAGAGCCGGCGCTGGCGCAGCCCGTCGCCCTCCTTCGGAGCCGGGCCCACCCGGCCGACGATGACGTCGAGTTCGCCCGCGAGGAGTGCCGGGTGGAGGACGTCCGGGGTGCCCTCGCGGACGACGACGGTGAGCCGGGGCCGCTCCCGCTTCAGCCGCGCGACGGCCCGGGGCAGCAGCACGTTCGTCCCGGCGAGGAGGGCACCCACGGTGACCGTGCCGTCCTGGCCCTCGCGCAGTCCGGTCAGGTGCTCGGCGGCGCGCCGCAGCTCGGCGAGGACGGCGCGGGCGTGTTCGGTGAGGGCCCGCCCGTAGACCGTGGGCCGCATCCCCCGGGGGATCCGGACGAAGAGCGGCAGTTCGGCGATGCCCTCCAGCTCGCGCAGGGTGCGGGTGGCGGCGGGCTGGGTCAGGTGCAGGGTCTCGGCGGCCCGCGCCACGCTGCCGTGGTCGACGATCGCGACCAGCAAGGTCAGGTGACGGAACTTCAGTCGGCCGTCCAGGAGGTCCATCGGCGGGGCTCCTCGCGGGAGGGGGTCCGGGGGCCCGCCCCCCTGCCATACCGAACTCGGTAGGGGAAGCGTGCCTTTTGGCATTGGCTCGGCATAGCTCGGTGGGCGCATGATACCGGCACACGCCGGGACACCAGTTCCGAGAGCCCGGCCTGGTCACGCAACGGAGGTCTGCAAGGTGCGCTCACCTGTGCGGCATTACGTAGGGGGCGGCTTCGACGCCACGGGCGAGCCGCTGCCGCTCGTCGACCCCGTCCGGGGCACCGTCGCGGGTGCGCTGCCCTCGGCCCCCCGGGAGCTGGTCGACCGCGCTGTCGGCGCCGCCCGGGCCGCCCTGCGCGGGCCCTGGGCCCGCTGGAGCCCGGCCGAGCGGGCCCGGGTGCTGCACCGGATCGCCGACGGTATCGAGGCACGGTTCGAGGAGTTCGTCGACGCCGAGTGCGCCGACACGGGCAAGCCCCGGGAGCTGGCCTCGACGGTCGACATCCCGCGCGCCGTCGCCAACTTCCGCGCCTACGCCGAGCTGCTGGCCGGCCGCGCCGAGCGGTCCTGGCACACCCCCACGCCGGACGGGCGCGGCGCCCTCAACTACACGGTGCACAAGCCGCTCGGCGTGGTCGCGGTGATCTCGCCGTGGAACCTGCCGCTGCTCCTGCTGACGTGGAAGGTGGCCCCGGCGCTCGCCACCGGCAACACGGTCGTCGCCAAGCCCTCCGAGCTCACCCCCGGCACCGCCTGCCTGCTGGCCGAGGTGATCGCCGGGACGGACCTGCCGCCGGGCGTCTTCAACCTCGTGCACGGCGCGGGCGCGGACGCCGCCGGGCAGTGGCTCACCGAGCACCCGGACGTGGACGCCGTCGCGTTCACCGGGGAGTCCCGCACCGGTTCGACGATCATGCGGGCCGCCGCCGGCCGGCTGGCCCCGGTCTCCTTCGAACTGGGCGGCAAGAACGCCGGTCTCGTCTTCGCCGACGCGGACCTGGAGCGGGCGGTGGAGGGCACCCTGCGCTCGGCGTTCACCCACAGCGGGCAGGTCTGCCTGTGCACCGAGCGGGTGTACGTGGAGCGGCCGGTGTTCGACGCCTTCGCCGAGGCGCTGGCGGCCGGGGCGCGGGAGCTCTCCGGCTACGGCCCGATGGTCTCCGCCGCCCACCGCGACAAGGTGCTCGGCTACCTCGGGAAGGCGGCGGCCGACGGCCGGGTCCTGGCGGGCGGCGGAGTGCCGCGCTTCGGGGACGACCGGGACGGCGGCTTCTGGGTCGAGCCGACGGTGCTGGCCGGGCTGCCCGAGGACCACCCGGCGGTACGGGAGGAGATCTTCGGACCCGTCGTGCACCTGGCCCCCTTCGACACCGAGGAGGAGGCGCTGGCCCTCGCCAACGCGGGCCCCTACGGCCTGGCCGCCACGGTGTGGACCGGCGACGTGAGCCGGGCGCACCGGGTCGCCCCGGCCCTCGACGTCGGCATCGCCTGGGTCAACACCTGGAACCTGCGCGATCTGCGCACCCCCTTCGGCGGCGTCAAGGCGTCCGGCATCGGCCGCGAGGGCGGCGACCACTCCCTCGACTTCTTCTCCGAGCCCATGAATGTGTGCGTGAAGCTGTGAACACCGCCGCCGCGAACACCCGCGAGGCGCCCCCGGCCGGCCGGGCCGTCGACCCGGCCGTCGAGCGGGCCGCCGGACTCCTCGCCGCCGCCCGTCGCACGGGCGTGCCCTGCGCCCCGGTCCGCGAGCTGCTGCCGGACGGGGACCTGGACGCCGCCTACGCCGTCCAGAGCCTGCTCGCCGACCGGCAGCTCGCCGGGGGCCGCCGGATCACCGGCTGGAAGATCGGCCTCACCTCACCGGCGGTGCAGGCGCAACTCGGCGTGGACACGCCGGACTTCGGCCCGCTGTTCGACGACACGGCCGTCCCGGACGGCGCCGAGATCCCCTGGGACGCCGTCCTCCAGCCCCGGGCCGAGGCCGAGGTCGCGCTGGTCCTCGACCGCGACCTCCCGCACGAGCGGCACACCGTGGCCGACGTGATCCGGGCGACGGCCTTCGCGCTGCCCGCCGTCGAGGTCGTCGGCAGCCGGATCCGCGACTGGGACATCACGGCCGTGGACACCATCGCCGACAACGCCTCCAGCGGCGTGTACGTCCTGGGCACCCGCCCCGTGCCGCTGCGGGAACTCGACCTGCGGACCGCCGGGATGGTCCTCGAACGGCGCGGCGAACCGGTCTCCACCGGCGCCGGCGCGGCCTGCCTGGGCAACCCGCTGAACGCGGCCGTCTGGCTCGCCGACACGCTCGCCCGGCTCGGCCGCCCGCTGCGGGCCGGGGACACCGTGCTCACCGGCGCGCTCGGCCCCATGGTCGCCGTCGCGCCCGGGGACGTCCTCGAAGCCCGTATCGACGGTCTCGGCTCGGTCCGCGCGGCCTTCGGCCACCCGGCCACGGAAGGGGACGCCCGATGAACCCCGGCGCACTGGCCGAGGCCCTCGACGGCGCGGCACGGGACGGGCGTCCGCTCGCGGGCGGCGGCAGCGGGCTGACGGACCCGGCCGAGGCGTACGTGGTCCAGGACGCCCTGGTCGCCCGGCGGCTGGCCCGGGGCGAGCGGCTCACCGGCTTCAAGCTCGGCTTCACCAGCGTCGCCAAGATGCGGCAGATGGGGGTCGCCGACCTGATCCACGGACGGCTCACGGACCGGATGGAGGTCCCGGACGGCGGGCGGCTCGACGTCTCCGGCCTCATCCACCCCCGGGTCGAGCCCGAGGTGGCCTTCCTGCTCGGCGACGTCCTGCGGCCCGGCGGTGACCCGATGGCGGCGGTCACGGCCGTGGCCCCGGCCCTGGAGGTCATCGACTCCCGCTACGACGGCTTCCGCTTCTCGCTGCCCGAGGTCATCGCCGACAACACCTCGGCGGCCCACTACGCCGTGGGCGCCTGGCGCACCCCGCGCGCGCTGGGCGACCTCGGCGGACTCGGGGTCCTCCTGGAGCTCGACGGGCGCACCGCCGAGACCGGCTCGACCGCCGCGATCCTCGGCCACCCGCTGCGCGCGCTGGCCGCCGCGGCCCGGCTCGGCGGCCCGCTGGAGCCCGGCACGGTGATCCTCGCGGGCGCCGCGACGGCCGCCGTGCCGCTGCCGCCGGGGACCCATGTGCGGGCCACCGTCGCCGGACTGGGCACGGTCGCCCTCACGACGGAGCCCGCCACGGCCTCCGAGACCGCCGAGACCGCCGAGGAGGACGCGTGATCGTGCCCGGCGCCGCGCCCCCGCGCGGCCGCTTCCCGCACCTGCGGCGGGCCGGCGACCTCGTGTACGTCTCCGGCACCAGCTCCCGGCTGCCCGACGGCAGCTTCGTGGGCGCGAGCGCCGACCCCATGGGGGTCACCGACCTCGACATCCGGGCCCAGACCCGGGCCGTGATCGAGACCATCGGCCGGCTGCTCGGCGCCGCCGGCGGCAGCCTCGCGGACCTGGTCTCCGTCACGACGTACCTGGTCAGCATGAACGACTTCGGCGGCTACAACGAGGTCTACGCCGAGTACTTCGACGAGACCGGACCGGCCCGCACCACCGTCGCCGTCCACCAGCTCCCCCACCCCCACCTGCTGATCGAGATCAGCGCCGTCGCCCACATACCGCAGGACCAGGACAAGGAACCACCCCGATGACCATGAGACCGTTCAACCTCCAGGCCTGGATCGAGGAGCACCGCCACCTCCTCAAGCCCCCGGTCGGCAACGTCCAGATCTGGCAGGACGCCGATCTGATGGTGACGGTCGTCGGCGGCCCCAACCGCCGCACCGACTTCCACGACGACCCGATCGAGGAGTTCTTCTACCAGCTCAAGGGCGACATGGTGCTCCGCGTCATGGACGCCGAGGGGCAGCCGCCGCGCGACATCCACATCCGCGAGGGCGACGTCTTCCTGCTCCCGCCGCACGTCCGGCACTCCCCGCAGCGCCCGGAGGAGGACAGCGTCGGCCTGGTCGTCGAGTTCGCCCGGCCCGAGGGGCAGCGCGACGCCTTCGAGTGGTACTGCGTCGACTGCCACCACCTGGTGCACCGCAGCGAGGTCCAGCTCACCTCGATCGTCGAGGACCTGCCGCCGGTGTTCGAGGCGTTCTACGGCGACGAGGCCGCCCGCACCTGCCGCCACTGCGGCGCCGTGCACCCGGGCAAGGACTGGCCCGAGGAGCTGCGGCCGCGCACCCGCCGCGACGAGGCGGGCCCGGCATGACCGTCGTCGACATCCACGCGCACGTCTTCCCCGAGCTCGGCCGCGCCGAGGCCGAGCGGCTCACCGGCTCCGCGGACGCCCCCTGGCTGCGCACCACGGACGGCCCGGACGCCGGGATGATGATGGCCGGGTCCACCGAGTACCGGCCGGTCCGGCGCACCCTGTGGGACCCGGCGGAGCGCGTCGCCGACCTGGACCGGCTCGGCGTCGACGTCCAGGTGGTGTCCAGCACCCCGCTGCTCTTCGGCTACCAGCTGGAGGCCCGGCGGGCCGCCGACTGGTGCCGCACCGTCAACTCCCACCTCCTCGCGTACGGCGCGCACGCCCCGCACCGGCTGGCCCCGCTGTGCCAGGTGCCGCTCCAGGACACCGAGGCGGCCTGCGCGATGGTCACCGAGGCCATGGCGGAGGGCTTCCACGGCGTCCACATCGGCAACCACCTCGGCGACCGGGACCTCGACCACGGGGCGCTCGTCGAATTCCTCGCGCACTGCGCCGAGCAGGACGCCGCCGTCCTGGTCCACCCCTGGGACCTGCCGGCCGGGCCCCGCTACCGCCGCTACATGCTGGCCTGGCTCGCGGGCATGGCCGGCGAGACCCACCTGACGATCCTGTCGCTCATCCTCTCCGGCGCCTTCGAACGGCTCCCCGCCTCGCTGCGGCTGCTCTTCGCGCACGGCGGCGGCAGCTTCCCGTACCTGCTGGGCCGCGCCGACAACGCCTGGCACCGCCGCGACCTGGTCCGCGCGGACAGCCCGCACCCGCCCTCGCACTACACCGACCGCTTCGCCGTCGACTCCGCGGTCTTCGACCCGGGCGCGCTGCGGCTGCTCGTGGACGTGATGGGCGCCGAGCGGGTGCTGCTCGGCTCCGACCACCCCTTCCCGCTCGGCGAGGAGGAGATCGGCAGGCTGGTCCGCGAGAGCGGGCTCACCCCGGCCGAGCGGGACGCGGTCCTCGGCGGCAACGCCGTCCGCTTCTTCAACCTCGCACCCGCCCACGCCACGAAGGAGGCCGTCCGATGAGGGCCGCCGTGATCGGGTCGGGCAACATCGGCACCGACCTCCTCATCAAGATGATCCGGGGCTCCGGCGCGGTCACCGCCGCCGCGATGATCGGCATCGACCCGGAGTCCGACGGGCTCGCCCGCGCCCGCAGGCTGTCCGTCGCGACCAGCGCCGGGGGCGTCGAAGGGCTCATCGCCCTGGACGAGTTCGACTCCATCGACCTCGTCTTCGACGCCACCTCCGCCGCCGCCCACCACCGCAACGCCGCCGCGCTCGCCCCGTACGGCAAGCGGATCGTCGACCTGACCCCGGCCGCCATCGGCCCCTACGTCGTGCCGCCCGTCAACCTCGACGAGCACCTCGACGCCCCCAACCTCAACATGGTCACCTGCGGCGGCCAGGCCACCGTCCCGATCGTCGCCGCCGTCTCCGCGGTGGCCCCCGTGCACTACGCGGAGATCGTCGCCTCGATCGCCTCCCGCTCGGCGGGCCCCGGCACCCGGGCCAACATCGACGAGTTCACCGAGACCACCTCCCGCGCCCTGGAGCGGGTCGGCGGCGCCGCCCGGGGCAAGGCGATCATCATCCTCAACCCGGCGGAGCCCGCGCTGCTCATGCGGGACACCGTGCACTGCGTCGTCGACGACTGCGACACCGGGCGGGTGGCCGCCTCCGTGCACGCGATGGCCGCGTCCGTCGCCGCGTACGTCCCCGGCTACCGGCTCAAGCAGGAACCGCAGTTCCGCCGCCTCGCCGCCGACGACCCGCTCGCCCGCCTCGCCGGGAGCGCACCGCCCGCCGGCGGGTCCCGGCTCCTCGTCTCCGTGTACCTGGAGGTCGAGGGCGCCGCCCACTACCTCCCCGCCTACGCCGGGAACCTCGACATCATGACCTCCGCCGCGCTGCGCACCGCCGAGCGCCTGGCCGAACGGAGCCCGGCCCGATGACCTCCGTCTACGTCCAGGACGTCACCCTGCGCGACGGGATGCACGCCGTCTCGCACCGCTACACCCTCGACCAGGTCCGGGCCATCGCCGCCGCCCTGGAGGCGGCGGGTGTCGACGCCGTCGAGGTCGCCCACGGCGACGGCCTCTCCGGCTCCTCCGTCACCTACGGCCCCGGCGCGCACACCGACTGGGAGTGGCTGGAGGCGGCGGCCGAGGTGCTCGACCGCGCCCGGCTCACCACCCTGCTGCTGCCCGGCGTCGGCACCGCCGAGGACCTGCGCCGCGCGCACTCCCTCGGGGTCACCTCGATCCGGATCGCGACGCACTGCACCGAGGCCGACATCGCCGCCCAGCACATCGGCCTGGCCCGCGAGCTCGGCATGGACGTGTCCGGCTTCCTGATGATGTCCCACATGGCCCCGCCGGCCGAACTGGCCGCCCAGGCCAAGCTCATGGAGTCGTACGGCGCGCACTGCGTGTACGTCACCGACTCCGGCGGCCGGCTCACCATGGACGGCGTACGGGACCGGGTCCGCGCCTACCGCGACGTGCTCGACCCGGCCACCGAGATCGGCATCCACGCCCACCACAACCTGGGCCTCGGGGTCGCCAACAGCGTCACCGCCGTCGAGGCGGGCGCCCGCCGCGTCGACGCCTCCCTCGCGGGCCAGGGCGCCGGAGCGGGCAACGCCCCGCTGGAGCCGACCATCGCCGTCTTCGACCTGATGGGCTGGGAGCACGGCTGCGCGCTGTTCCCGCTGATGGACGCGGCCGAGGAGCTCGTCCGCCCCACCCAGGACCGGCCCGTGCGGGTCGACCGGGAGACGCTGACCCTCGGCTACGCCGGGGTGTACTCCAGCTTCCTGCGGCACGCCGAGGCCACCGCCCGGCGCTACGGCCTCGACACCCGCGACCTGCTGGTCGAGGCCGGCCGGCGCGGGCTGGTCGGCGGGCAGGAGGACCTGCTCGCGGACATCGCCCTGGACCTCACGGGGAAGTCCCCGGCCACCGCCGCCTCCGCTTACGCTTCGCCCGCCCCATCCACCCCATCCACCTCATTCACCACATCCGCCACCCCCGTCACAACGGAGTGACCGCAATGCCGACCGCAGACACGCCCACGACCCCGGGCACCGGCCCGGACACGACGCTCGCCGACCGCGCCGCCGCCCTCGACGCCGCCGACGCCCTCGCCCACGTACGGGACCGCTTCCTGCTCCCCGAGGGGGTCGTCTACCTCGACGGGAACTCCCTCGGCGTCCTGCCCGCCGCCGTGCCCGCCGCCGTCGAGGACGCCGTGCACCGCCAGTGGGGCACCGACCTCATCCGCTCCTGGAACGCCAACGGCTGGTGGGAGGCGCCCACCCGGACCGGCGACACGATCGGCCGGCTCGTCGGCGCCGCCCCCGGGCAGGTCGTCGCCGGGGACTCCACCAGCGTCCAGCTCTTCAACACCCTGCTCGCCGCCGCCCGGCTGCGCCCCGGCCGCCGGGTGCTGCTGACCGACCCCGACCACTTCCCCACCGACCAGTACATCGCCGACTCGGTGGGCCGGCTGCTCGGCCTCGACGTGCGCCGGGTGCCCGCCCGCGAGGCCGCCGCCGTGCTCGCCGCCGAGGGCGGGGACGTCGCCGTCGCCGCGTACGCCCCGGTGGACTACCGCACCGGCGAGCTGTACGACATGGCCGCGCTCACCGAGGCCGCGCACGCCGCCGGGGCGCTGGTCCACTGGGACCTGTGCCACGCGGCGGGCGCCCTGCCCGTCCGACTGGACAAGATCGGCGCGGACTTCGCGATCGGCTGCGGCTACAAGTACCTCTCCGGCGGCCCCGGCGCCCCCGCCTTCGGCTATGTCGCCCACCGCCACCAGGAGGGCTTCGACCACCCGCTGACCGGCTGGCACGGGCACGCCGAGCCGTTCGCGATGTCCGGCACGTACACCCCCGCCCCGGGGGTCGCCCGCGCCCGGATCGGCACTCCGCCGCTGCTCTCCCTGATCGCCCTGGAGGCCGCGCTGACGGCGTACGAGGGCGTCGACATGGAGGCGCTGCGGGCCAAGAGCCTGTCCCTGACCGGCTTCTTCCAGGAGTGCGCCGACTCCCTCCTCGACGGCCTGGGCTTCACCATGGCCACCCCGCGCGAGCCCGCCCGCCGGGGCAGCCAGGTCGCGCTGCGCCACCCGGAGGCGTACCCGCTGGTGGCCGCGCTCACCGCGCGCGGCGTCATCGGCGACATGCGCGCCCCCGACCTGCTGCGCTTCGGCTTCAACGCCCTCTACCTCAGCCACGCGGACGTCCTGGCGGCGGTGGCCGAGCTGCGGTCCGTCGTGACCTCCGGCGCCCACCTGGCCGCCGAGTACCAGCAGCGTCCGACCGTCACCTGAGGTCCCGGCACACCCACCCACGGCCGGTCCGCGCGATCCCCCAGCCGCCGCCCCCAGGGGCGTCGGCCGCCGCGCGGACCGGACCCCTCGCACGTCCCTCGCACGTCCCTCCCACCGTCTCCACCGCCGAGCACCCCGAGGACCCCCATGCGATCACTGCGTACGAAGACGGCCCTGGCCACGGCGGTCGCCGCCGCCACCGCCGCGACCCTGCTCGTGCCCGGCGGCTCCGGCGCGGGCTCCGCGTCCGCCGCCCCCCGCGCGAGCGACCCGAACATCCCGGAGGTCTGCGCCGACCGGCGCCCCGGCCCGGCGGACCCCGGCGCGTACGGGATGCAGCTGGACGGCGGCTTCCGGCACCCCGCGCTCACCCCGCTGGACGAGGAGAACGAGCACTCCTTCCCCGGCCGCAACGCGGCGTACGACACCCGCTCGTACATCAAGAACATGAAGGTCGAAGCCGCCTACGAGGGAGCGGACTTCACCCCCGACTACTTCCACACCTGGCAGAACATCGTCGACTTCGACGGCCGGCGGTACATGTTCCAGTACGACCGCTCCGAGGGCCGGGTCTACGACATCACCGACGTCAGGAAGGTGAAGGTCGTCGAGCGGGTCAGCCGCGAGGACGTCGGCGGCGACGAGACGAAGGCCAACGGCGACTGGGCCGCCAACGACTACTGGGGCGCCTCCACCATCCAGTGGAACAAGAAGCTCGGCGCGTACGTCATGGTGCAGAGCTTCGAGAACAAGCGGCAGATCCACGAGCTCACCGACGACCCGGCCGAGGACAAGTACGGCAACCCGGAGGGCGTCCGCCAGGTGCGCGCCAAGCCGGGGCTGAAGGGCTTCAAGGTCTTCCGGCTGGACGGCCCCCGCAAGAAGGACTGGAAGCTGCTCGCCACGGTGTCCACCGACGCCACCCAGAAGGACCCGCTGCGCAGCGACCCGAACAGCGCCCAGCAGGGCTCCGGTTCGCTCGACACGCCGTACTGGACGGGCGAGCGGTACATGTTCCTCGCGACGGCGCCGGACGACACGTACTCCCGCACCGAGTACCCGACCAACCTCCACTCGGCCGGCTACCAGTCCTGGGACATGGCCGACCCGGCCCACCCGAAGCTGCTCGACACCTGGCACCTGCCCGGCCAGCGCACCGGCGAGGACGCGGAGTACCGGAAGAACCCGCGCTGCGGCAACCGCACGAGCTGGATGGGCGCGCGGATGCCGCTGTTCGTGCCCAAGCCGGTCGAGAAGGGCGGGCGTTACGCCTTCGCCGCGATGGGCGGCTACGGGCTGACCGTGCTCGACATCTCGGACCCGGCGAACCTGCGGACCGTCAGCCACCTGGACCTGCCGCCGTCCGTCGCGGGCACCGAGGGCGACAACATCGACGTGTCCCAGTACGAGCGGACCGGCATCATCTACTACTCGGGCTACCCGCTGACCGAGGACTGTTACGAGCCCTACAAGGACGTCTACCAGATCGACGCCAAGGACCCGAAGAACCCCCGCGTCGTCGGCGCCCTGCCCCGCCCGGTGCCGCCGAAGGCGTCCGGCATGACCGACTTCTGCCAGCGGCGCGGCAGCTTCGGCCCCAAGCGCACCGGCTCCTACACCAACCCGGGCCGGCACACCCCCGGCGTGCTGGGCTACGGCTTCTACAACGCGGGCGTGCAGTTCTTCGACGTCTCCAACCCGGCCGCGCCGAAGATCGACGCCTACTTCGTCCCCAAGGCGTACGGCACGGAGACCCCCGACTACGCCTACGGCAACCAGACCCACGGCGTGTACGTGGAGTGGGACCGGAACATCGCCTGGGTGCTGACCAACCACGGCATCTACGCGCTGTCCTCGCCGAAGGTCCTCGGCAAGCCGGACCTCGACCGTCCGGCCAAGCCGTTCCGCACCAGCGAGTTCTGACCCTCCCTCCCCGCTCCGCGCAGCCACGCACAGAAGGACACCTGCCATGGCCACTCAGGAAAGACCCGTCCCGGTCGCCGACTCCGCCACCGACGGCGGCGGCCTCGTCCGCTCCCTGACCCCCCGCCAGACCACCATGATCGGACTGGGCTCCGCGCTCGGCACCGGTCTGTTCCTCGGCTCCGGATCGGCGATATCCGCCGCCGGGCCCGCCGTGATCGTCTCGTACGCGATCGGGGCCGTGCTGGTCGCCATCATCGCGGTCCTGCTCGGCGAGATGTCCGCCGCGCACCCGGTGCAGGGCTCCTTCGGCGCCATCGCGCAGACGTACCTCGGGCCGTGGGCCGGCTTCGTGACCCGCTGGATGTACTGGTTCAGCGCCGTCGTCGTCATCGGCACCGAGGTCGTCGCCTCGGCGCTGTACATCCGCTGGTGGTGGCCCGGGGTGCCGATGTCGGCGGCGATCCTCGCCGTCGCGGCGGTGGTCCTCGCGGTGAACGTCATCAACGTGAAGTCCTTCGGGACCACGGAGTTCTGGCTCTCCACGATCAAGGTGACCGCGCTGTGCGCCTTCATCCTGTGCGCGGCGCTGCTGGTCTTCTTCGGCCTCCCGGACACCGAGGCCACCGGCTTCGCGCACCTCACCGACGACGGCGGGTTCATGCCGCACGGCGTCAAGTCGGTCTGGATCGCGATGTCGGTGGTGATGTTCGCGTACGCCGGCTTCGAGGTCGTCGCGATCGCCTCGGCCGAGGCCACCGACCCGCAGCGGTCGATCCGGACCGCGATGCGCCAGCTCGCCTGGCGGCTCAGCGTCTTCTACGTCCTCGCCATCACCCTGGTCGTGGCGCTGATCCCGTGGCAGCGGCTCGCGAAGAGCGACGGCAGCGTCGAGGCGAGCCCCTTCGTGCGGGTCTTCTCCGACGTCGGCGTCCCGGCGGCGGCGACCCTCACCAACCTGGTGGTGCTGATCGCGGCCGTCTCCGCCGCCAACGCCCACCTGTACGGCGCCTCCCGGCTGCTGCACTCGCTCGGCCACGACGGGCTCGCCCCGGCGCCGCTGGCCCGGCTCACCGCGCGCGGCGTCCCGGCGGCGGCGCTGGCCGCCTCCACCCTGGGCATCGCGGCGGCGGCGCTGCTCGCCTTCTACGACGTCGGCGGCATCTTCGGGATCCTCATGTCGATCGCCCTCTTCGCCGTGCTGCTCGTCTGGCTGCTGATCCTCGCCTCGTACGTGGCCTTCCGCCGCCACCGGGACGCGCACCCGGCGGACTTCACCGGCTTCAGCATCCCGGGCGGCAGCAAGCTGGCGCTGGTGGCCGGGGCCGGGGTGCTGGCCGTCGCCGCCACCGCGGTCGAGGTCCCGGACATGCGGCAGGCGGCGGGCATCGGCCTCGCCTTCACCGCGGTGCTCCTCGTCTGCTACGCCCTGACGGTCCTGCGCCGCCGGAGCCGCCAGGGCTGACCTGAGCCCCGCCGGAGGGGGCCGGCGGAGGGGGGCGGCGGCGCCGTGTCACGGTCGAGGGTCCGTGACACGGCGCCGCCGTGCGTCCGGGGGCACCGGGCCTCGGGCACCGGGCGGAGCCCGGCGGTCCCGTCCCCGCGCCCGTACCCTGGCACCATGCGTACCCGCCCCACGCTCACCTGGACCCCGCCCGCCGGTCTGCCGCCGGGCACCACCGACCCGCGGCCGGTCGCCGAGGCGCTGGAGCGGGGCGGGGCGCTGGTGCTGAGCGGGGCGGGCATCTCCACCGAGTCGGGCATCCCCGACTACCGGGGCGAGGGCGGCAGCCTGACCCGGCACACCCCGATGACCTACCAGGACTTCGTCGGCGGTCCGCACGCCCGCCGCCGCTACTGGGCGCGCGGCCACCTCGGCTGGCGCACCTTCGGGCGGGCCCGGCCGAACGCCGGGCACCGGGCGGTCGCCGCGTTCGGGCGGCACGGCCTGCTGTCGGGCGTCATCACGCAGAACGTGGACGGCCTGCACCAGGCCGCGGGCAGCGACGGCGTCGTGGAGCTGCACGGCGGCCTGGACCGGGTCGTCTGTCTCGGCTGCGGCGCGGTCAGCCCGCGCGCCGAGCTGGCCCGCCGGCTGGAGGAGGCGAATCCGGGCTTCGCGCCGGTGCCGGCCGCGACCAACCCCGACGGGGACGCCGACCTCACCGACGAGCAGGTCGGGGACTTCCGGGTGCTGCCCTGCGAGCGCTGCGGCGGGATCCTCAAGCCGGACGTGGTGTTCTTCGGCGAGAACGTGCCGCCGGCCCGCGTCGAGCGGTGCCGCGAGCTGGTCCGCGAGGCCCGGTCGCTGCTGGTCCTCGGCTCCTCGCTGACGGTGATGTCGGGGCTCCGCTTCGTCCGCCAGACGGCCGAGGCGGGCAAGCCCGTGGTGATCGTCAACCGGGACCCGACGCGCGGGGACGCGTACGCGGTGACCCGGGTCGCGCTGCCCCTGGGGAAGACCCTCACGGGGGTGGCGCAGCGGCTCGGCGTCCCGGTGCCGGAGGACCCGTCTCCCTGAAGGGCCACGGGCGCCCGGCGCCGTCCCGGCCGCGCCACCGCCTGACAGCGGCCCGGCCGGCCCGACGCGGGTCCGGGGCCCGACGCGGGTCCGGGGCCCGACGCGGGTCCGGGGCCCGGCCGGCCCGCTGACGCGTACGGGCCCGGTCGCCCCGGGGTCCGGTGACGCGCCTCGCCTCGCGTCTTATGCCCGCCCCGGGGGAAGTGCTATGGCCCTCCCGCGGTGGCCGCCGAGGCCGGGCCGGTAGCGCCCGTCCACCCTCTGAGCAGTCCGTTCGTGCTCCATGACGGCTCAGCGTCGGCACCGTGTCCACCCGTCGGCCATCCCGTGTTCGTCCCGGCGGCTTCCCTGTGCCATGTCACCTGTGCAATGGTCCGGCACACAGGGCGTGGTCATGCCAAGCCTGGCAGTCCCTCCGCGATCCGTCCCGCCGGCCGCACGGTCTCCCCGCTGCCCACGCCCTCTCCCCCACCCCTCGGCCGCGCCCCCCGCGGCCGGATCCCCTCACGGGAGGCGAAGTGAGAATGTCACTTGTCCGACGAAGTCTGGGCGCGGCACTGCCGTTGGCCCTGTCCCTCGCCATGGGCATCGGGCTGCCGGCCCAGCCGGCCGGCGCGACCGGGCACGCCGAGCGGGCCGGACGCGTCACGGCGGGCGGACCGGACCGGACCGGACCGGCGCCTGTCGGGCAGCACACCGCGGCCGAGGCCGAGCACGTGGCGAAAGGCCGCCTGAAGGCATCCCAGCTGCCGCCCCTGGCCGCGAGCAAGGACGCTCTCAAGGCGGACTACGACCAGCCCGCCCCACCGCCCATACCCTCCTCCACGGCGGAGAAGGCACTCGGAGGGACCGTCGGGGACAGGAGCGCCGCGGCGTGCAGCGTGTCCGACTTCACGAGCCGCACCGGCGGCGCGCTGGTCCAGCAGATCAAGGCGTCGACGGTCGACTGCGTCAACACGCTGTTCAACCTGACCGGGAACGACGCCTACAGCGCCTTCCGCGAGGCGCAGATGAGCACCGTCGCCTACGCCCTGCGTGACGGTTCGGCGTCCTACCCCGGCGACCCCAGCACCGGAATGCCGCAGCTCGTGCTCTACCTGCGCGCCGGCTACTACGTCCACTACTACAACGCCGGCGCGGTCGGCTCCTACGGCAGCGGCCTGCAGACCGCCATCCGCGCGGGGCTCGACGCCTTCTTCGCCAGCGCTCGCTCCCGCGACGTCACGGACGCCAACGGAGAGACGCTCTCCGAGGCCGTCACGCTGATCGACAGCGCGGAGGAGAACGCCCGCTACCTCTACGTCGTCAAGCGGCTGCTGGCGGACTACGACTCCTCCTGGAACGCCTCATGGGGGATGCTCAACGCGGTCAACAACGTCTACACCGTGACCTTCCGCGGCCACCAGGTGCCCGCGTTCGTGACCGCGGTCCAGTCCGACCCCAGCCTGATCGACGCGCTGTACGGCTTCGCCTCCGGCCACCTGTCTCTGCTGGGGACGGACCAGTCCTACCTGGCGTCCAACGCCGGCCGGGAGCTCGGCAGGTTCCTGCAGCACGCCCCGCTGCTGCCCAAGGTCCGCCCCTTGGCCAAGGGCCTACTGAACGCCAGCTCGATCCGGGGCGCCACCGCACCGCTCTGGGTCGGCGTGGCCGAGATGACGGACTACTACGACAAGGCCAACTGCTCCTCCTACGGCACCTGCGACCTGCGGTCGCAGCTGATGAACGCCGTCCTGACGGTGACCTACTCCTGCGGCGACGGCATCACCGTCAAGGCCCAGCAGATGACCTCGGGCGAGCTGTCGACGAGCTGCGCCAGCCTGCGCGGCCAGGACGCCTACTTCCACGGCGTCGTCCGTGACAACGGCCCGGTCGCCAACGACAACAACAGCACCATCGAGGTCGTGGTCTTCGACTCCAGCACCGACTACCAGACCTACGCCGGCGCCATCTACGGGATCGACACCAACAACGGCGGCATGTACCTGGAAGGAGATCCGGCGGCGGCCGGCAACCAGCCGCGGTTCATCGCCTACGAGGCCGAGTGGATGCGCCCGAGCTTCCAGATCTGGAACCTCAACCACGAGTACACGCACTACCTCGACGGCCGCTTCGACATGTACGGCGACTTCACCGCCAACATCACCACCCCGACCATCTGGTGGGTCGAGGGCTTCGCGGAGTACGTCTCCTACTCCTACCGCGGTGTCCCCTACACCGAGGCGATGACGGAGGCGGGCCGTCGCACCTACGCCCTGAGCACCCTGTTCGGCACCACGTACGACAACGACACCACACGGATCTACCGCTGGGGCTACCTCGCCACCCGGTACATGCTCGAAAACCACCGCGCGGACATGGACGCGGTCCTCGCCTCCTACCGTTCCGGCAACTGGAACGCCGCCCGGACCTATCTGACCGGCACCATCGGCACCCGCTACGACAACGACTGGTACACCTGGCTGGCGGGCTGCGCGGCCGGCGACTGCGGCGGAGGCACCAACCCGCCCGGCAACCAGGCACCCACCGCCGCGTTCACCACGGCCGTCCAGGGCCTGAACGTCACCTTCACCGACCAGTCCACGGACCCGGACGGCACCGTCGCCGCCAGGTCCTGGGACTTCGGCGACGGCACCGCCTCCACCGCCACCAGCCCCGCCAAGAGCTACGGCGCCGCCGGAACGTACACGGTGAAGCTGACGGTCACCGACGACAAGGGGGCCACCGGCACCGCCACGAGGACCGTCACCGTCAGCGGCGGCGGCACCGTCACCGAGTGCACGGGCACCGACGCCAGGGAACTGGGCCGGAACTGCCGGCGCGGCAACCAGTCCGCCCCCACCGGCGACTACGCCTACCTCTACCTCTACGTCCCGGCCGGCACCACCCAGCTGAAGATCACCAGCAGCGGCGGCACGGGCAACGCGGACCTCTACTACAGCCCTGACGGCTGGGCCGGCACCAACCGCTACACGCAGCGTTCCACGGGAGCCGGCAACAGCCACACCCTGACCATCACCAACCCCCCGGCCGGCGCGAACTACATCAGCCTGTACGCCGTGAGCGGCTTCGGCGGCGTCACCGTCACCACGGCCTACTGACCCACGGCACCACGGGACTCCGCGACTCCACCCCCAGCCCGGGACGGCTCCTTCCGTCCCGGGCGTTCGCCCGTGACGGCGCTCCGGACCCGGCGTCAGGCCCCGCCGGGAAGCGTCCTCCCGGTGCCGTCCGCCGGACGGGGAGGGGCGTACGTACGGGCCACCCACTTCTGGAAGTGCGGGGCCTGGGCCAGCAGCTGGCGGTGCGTCCGCACGGCGCGATGGTGCACCGCCTCCACGATCGACGCGTCGACCAGATCGCGCCGCCACACCAGCAGATGCCGCTGCCACAGCGGATCCCCCGCCAGGGGTTTGATCAGCACCCCGTCCACGGGGCACACGGTGGGCTGCACGGCAGCCACTCCGAGACCCTTGGCGATCATCGACTGCAATTGGTCGAGCACATGGAATTCGTGCGTGACCGCCGGACTGAAACCCGCGGCACGACAGGCGTCGTAAAAGGCACCTGGCCATCCCACACCATCATTGGAGGAAACGAACCAGGCGTCCTCGGAAAGGCCTTCCAAGGGAATTTCGAAGCGATTCCCCAGCGGGTGGTCGGCAGGCGTGGCCACGAAGACCGGAACCGTTCTGATCGCGCGGTGCTCCAAATTCGCCGAATGCTGGATCGGCAGTCCGGGATAGTCGCATCCGAGACCGGCGTCCAATGCGCCGTTCTCCAGCAGACCCAGGAGTTCCCCGGTGGCGTACACGCTGCTGACCGAGACCGTGAGATCGGGGAAGGCGTCACGAAGGGAGTCCAGGAGCAGCGGCACCACGGGCGTGTTGATGGCGCCCAGGCGAAGCCGACGCGCGGTCGCGGGCGTCCGCGCGTGCCGAAGCCGGGTGAGATTGTCCGCGAGCACCAGGATCTCACGGGCCTGACCGACGACCTGCGCACCGTAGGGCGTGAGCTCCATACCGGTGTTGCTGCGAATGAACACGCCCTCGCCAAGCATCCCCTCGATGCGCCGCAATT
The DNA here is from genome assembly GCF_055582325.1 of Streptomyces sp. NPDC042100. Classification (NCBI taxonomy): domain Bacteria; kingdom Bacillati; phylum Actinomycetota; class Actinomycetes; order Kitasatosporales; family Streptomycetaceae; genus Streptomyces; species Streptomyces sp. NPDC042100. The sequence continues at coordinate 147,559 of NZ_JBVJDK010000007.1, read as the reverse complement.
GCGTGCTCATGGCCGGCTGGGTGAATCCGAGTGCGACAGCCGCCCGGCCGACACCCCCCAAATCCGCTATCGCACACAATACGCGCAAGTGGCGCAACTCAAGCTCCACGAGGGCACCTCACTCCGGATGATCAGAGTTTCATTATGCGCACGCGAGAAGGGAAGGGAATCCCCGGCGCCGCCGCCACCGCGGACCCTAGCCGTCGGCGGGGGCCCCCGCCGTCGTCCTCGGGGCCCCGTGGCGGGAGCGCGCCACGCGGAGGGCGAGGGCGTAGGGGACCAGGACGGCGGCGAGCAGCGCGTAGTAGAGCGGCGGCAGCGGGGCCATCGCGAGCGGCGGGCCGAGCGGGGACAGCGGCAGCAGCAGTCCGATCGCGGCCAGGGCGAGGGCCGCGTACCGGACCGGGCCCGGCGCGATGCCGGGGCGGGCGCCCCGTAGCAGGAGCATGACCAGGGCCTGGGTGAGCAGGTTCTCGGTGAACCAGCCGGCGTGGAAGACGCCCTGGGGGTCGGCCGCGTGCCGGGTGGTGGCGAGGAGCACGGCGAAGGTGGCCACGTCGGCGACGGCGTTGAGCAGGCCGAAGCCGGTGATGAGCCGGAGGAAGCCGCGCGGGCGCAGCCGGGTGGGCGCGTCGGGGGCGGCCGGGTCGGGCCGGTCGTACGCGAAGGCGAGCTGGGCCGCGTCGAAGCACAGGTTCTGCACCAGGACCTGTGCCGGGAGCATCGGCAGGAAGGGCAGCAGGAGCGCGGCGGCCAGCATGGCGATGACGTTGCCGAGGTTGGAGGAGAGCGTGATGCGGAGGTAGGCGGCGATGCCGCCGCCCGCGTACCGGCCGGCGGTGACGGCGTGGTCGACGGCCGCCAGGTCCTTCTCGGCGAGGACGAGGTCGGCGGTGTCGCGGACGACGGCGACGGCGTCCTTGGGGCAGATGCCGACGTCGGCCGCGCGCAGGGCGGGCACGTCGTTGACGCCGTCGCCGAGGAAGCCGGTGACGTGGCCGTCGGCGCGCAGGGCGGCGACGACGCGGGCCTTGTGCTCGGGGGCGCAGCGGGCGAAGACGGTGGTGCTGCGGGCGGCCTCGGCGAGCGCGGTGTCGTCGAGCCGGTCGAGGTCGGCGGCGGTGAGCACGGTGCCGGGGTCGAGGCCGAGGGCGCGGCAGGTGTGGGCGGCGGTGCCGGGGTGGTCGCCGGTGAGCACGCGGACGGCGACGCCGCGCGCGGCGAGGGCGCCGAGGGCGCGGGCGGCGGTGGGGGCGAGGGCGTCGCGCAGGACGACGAAGCCGAGGAAGCCGAGTCCGCGTTCGTCGGCGGGGGTGTAGGGGCGGTGCCGGGCGGGGCGGTCGGCGAGGGCGACGGCGAGGAGGCGGGCGCCGGTGCCCGCCTCGCGCGCGGCGAGGGCGAGGAGGCGCTCCCGGTCGTCGGGGTCGAGGGCGCAGCGTTCCAGGACGCTCTCGACGGCGCCCTTGACGACGAGGGTGTCGGTGCCGAGCCGGCCGGGGCGGCGGACGACGGCGGTGGCGAGGCGGCGGACCGGGTCGAAGGGCAGGGCGGCGACGCCCTCGCAGTCGAGGGGGCCGGCCCGCTCGGCGGCGTCGAGGACGGCGTCCTCCAGGAGCGGCGCGTCGAGGGCGTCGGGGGTGGGCAGCTCGGCGAGCTGGAGCGTCCACCAGGCGTTGACGGCGGCCCAGTGCAGGACCTCGGGGTCGTCCCGGCCGTCGGCGCCGATCGCGCGGGCGACGACGGGCCGGTCCTGGGTGAGGGTGCCGGTCTTGTCCAGGCACAGCACGTCGACGGCGCCGAGGTCGTGGAGCGCGGGCAGCCGCCGGACGATGACCTTGTGCTCGCGGGCGAGCCGGGCGGCGGCGCGGGCGAGGACGGTGGTGACGACGACGGGCAGCATCTCGGGCGTGAGGCCGACGGCCACGGCGACCGCGAAGGGCAGCGTCTCCAGGCCCCGCCCGTGGAGCGCGGCCCCGGCCATGAGGACCAGCGGCGGGGTGAGCAGCATGAAGCGGACGAGGGTCCAGGAGATGCCGTGCACCGCCTGGTCGAAGGCTCCGGCGGGGCGCCGCCCGGGGGCCCGGTGGGCGGCGGCGAAGCGGGTGCGGGCGCCGGTGGCGACGACCACGGCGGTCGCGCTGCCGTAGGCGACGCTGCTGCCGAGGAAGCAGGTGCCGTCGTGGGGGTCGGCGTTCGGACCGTCGTGCGGGCCGTCGACGGGCTGTTTCGGGACGGGCTCGGACTCGCCGGTCAGGGCCGCCTCGTGCAGCCGCAGCCCGCCGGAGCGCAGCAGGCGCACGTCGGCGGGGACGAGGTCGCCGGGACCGAGCCGGATCACGTCGCCGGGGACGAGCTCGGCGGCGGGGACCTCGCGGGGGCGGGGCTCCGCGGCTCCGGGTCCGGGGCGGCGCAGGACGGTCGCGGTGCCGGCGACCGAGGCGCGGAGCCCGGCGGCGGCGCGGTCGGCCCGGTGCTCGCCGGAGGAGCGGAGCAGGCAGCTGACCGTGACGAGGAGCAGGATGACGGCGCCCGTGCCCCAGGCGGCGACGGCGACCGAGACGAGCCCGAGGCAGAGCAGGACGGCCGTGAAGGGGTCGCGGAGGCTGCGCAGGAACCGCCGCGAGCGGGCGACGGGGCGCAGGGCGGGCGGCACGTTCTCCCCGTACCGGGCGAGCCGCCGCTCGGCCTCGGCGTCGGTGAGGCCGCGCGGGCCGGTGCCGAGCTGCCGCAGCACCTGGAGCGTGGTGGGCGGTACGGCCGGGGCGGCCGTCTCAGGCACCGGTTCCGCTGCGCCGGGCGAGGGTGGGGGTCCGGTCGGTGCGGGCGGTGAGCTGCCCGACCATGACGCGGACCACGGTCACGACCTCGGGGTCGTCCACGAAGTAGACCTGCCGCCGGCCCTCGCGGCGGGAGCGCACCAGACCGGCGAGCTTGAGCTTGGTCAGGTGCTGGCTGACGGCGGGCAGGGCGCCGCCCACCCGCTCGGCGAGCCCGGTGACGTCGCTCTCGCCCTGGGCCAGCGCCCAGACGATGTGGAGCCGGGAGGGCGAGGAGAGCAGCCCGAACGCGGCGGCGGCCTCGGCCAGCACCTCGGCGGAGGGATCCGCGAAACCACCCGCGCCTGCCGCCACCGCCACGCTCCCTGTCCCCGTGCGTCCGAGTCCGTCCGCGTCCATCCGCGTCCATCCGAAGGTTCCCAGTCTAGGGCGGGGCCGGAGCCCCGGCCCCACCCCCGGCGCCGCGGGCCGCCGGGGCTCAGCCCTCGTCGCCGCCGTCGTCCTCCTCGTCCCCCTCGAAGAAGTCCCCGATCTCGTCGACGACCTCGGCGGCGACCATGCCGCCGACGACGCCGACGGCGAGTCCGGCGGCGCCGGCCGCGACGGCGGTGCCGATGCCGGGTCCGGAGCGGTGTCCGTGGTCGTCGTGCTTGTCGTGGCCGCCGTGGCCGCCGTAGGACCCCTCGTAGCCGTGCTGCCGCCCGTACGGGTCGTGGGTGCCGTACGCGCCGTGCGAGCCGTGGCCGCCGCGGCTCTCGACGAGGCGGCGGATCCAGCCGTCGACCTCGGTGTTCCAGTCGGGGCGGCCGGCCTCGTGGTGTCCGACGGTGTACCGGGTGAGTACGTCCTGGCCGCCGGAGAAGAGCCCGCCGCGCTTGTCGGCCTCCAGGACCACCTCGACGCCGGCCGGCCCGGCCAGGAAGGTCAGCTCGATCTCGTTCACCTCGTGGGCGTAGCGCGGCGACGGGGTGAGCTCGATCTCCTGGTAGAAGGGCAGCTGCTGCCCGGTCCCGCCGATGTGCCCGCGCTCCAGGTCGGCGGACTTGAAGCCGAAGCCGAGCTGGCCGAGCGCCTCCAGGACGGCCTCCTGGACGGGCAGCGGGCGGACGGCGAGCGGGTCGAGGTCGCTCTTGTCGCGGGCGGAGGCGACGCCGAGCTCGGTGCGCACGCCGAGGACGATGCCGAGGCCCTGCCCGTACAGCTCGGTGACGGGGGTCTCCCAGGGGACGGGGAAGGAGAACGGCACGGTGCGCCGCTCGCCCGCCGCGAGGGTGAACTGGCCGCCGCCGACGTGCCGGTGGAAGACCACGGCACCCTCGGACTCGCCGTCCTCGTGCTCGGTCTCGACCCGGGCGACGAGCTCCAGGGTGACGTGCTCGATGGTGAAGTCGACGTCACCGCCGGTCAATTGCACCTGTCCGCCCAGGATGCCGCCCGGCACGACCGGACCCGGGTCGAGGACGGTGTCCACGGCGGGACCACCGACGCCGAGCGAACCGAGCAGACGCTTGAACACCATGGGGAGTTCACTCCTTGACATGTCTCACGGACCATCACATCGCTTCTACAATGCTGTAGAAGCATAGATCGTCGCGAGCCCTCCCCCGCCCCACCGGGCCCTCCGTCACCCGGCCGACCGAAAACCGCCCCCTCCCTCAGCCGCCGGCCGCCACGCCGTGCCGGAGCCAGGACGCGCGACAGGGCCGCCCCGGGCGGCGGGCTCGCGGGGCGGCGGACCGGGGTTGGCGGAAGATTGACCGATTCACGGGATATCGATGGCGTACGCCTCCCCTACTCTCTGGCCCATGCCCCCCACACCCCCGCGCCACCCCGCGCTCCCCGTGCTCCCCTACCGCAAGCCCACCCCCGGCCGCGACTACTGGGTGCTCGACGACGTCCTGCCCGACCCCGACGCCGTACGGGCCCGGAGCCTGGCCAGGACCGACTGGACCGAGGGATACCCGCACAAGCCCGAGAGCTGGCCGGGGCTGCGCACCATGCCCGCGCTGGAGGACGCCGAACTCGCCCGTGTGGAGCGGCTGGTGGTGCGCGCGACCGGCGCCGCCAAGGTCTGGGCGCTCCGGGATCCCGCGACCGGCGGAACGTTCAACCACAACTGCGTCCAGGTCGTCGGCGAGGGCGAGTGCGACCCCCGCCCGCACACCGACTCCCGCAGCATGTGCCGCTACGCCGCCGTCCTCTACCTCAACCCGGACGCGCCCAAGACCTGCGGCACCAGCTTCTACCGCCAGCGGCTGCCCGACGGCGGCCTCGGCGGGAACACCGTGTCCGCGCCGCACGACAACCTCGCCCAGGCCCTCGGCACCCGCTTCGTCCCCGAGGACTCCTTCACCGAGGACGTCGCCGTCCCGCACCGCTACAACCGCCTCCTGCTGTACAGCGCCAACCTCATCCACAGCGCCACCGGTTACTGGGGCACGACCCTGGCCGACAAGCGGATGACGGCGGTCTTCTTCTGGATGGCCTGACCGGCGGCCGGCGGCCGCCCCCGCCCCGTACCGGCCCGCTGCCCCGATGGGCGGGCCGGGCGGGAGCGGGCAGGCTGAGCGGGTACGCGGCGCTCCCGAGCGAAGGACCCCTCCCTGTCCGGCACGAAGTCCGCACCGGGGCCTCAGCTCCGCGCTCCGGCGTACGCGCGCCGGATCCGCGAGACGATCACGGACGCGGGGTCTCCTCACGCAGCCCCCACGGGCTCCCGTACGCGCCGAGCAGGTCGAGGAAGGGCCTCGGCGGCAGCGCCTCGGGGCCGAGCACGCCCTCGCCCTTCCAGGCGCCGGTGGCGAGGAGTTCGAGGGCGACGACCGGATTGACGGCGGTCTGCCAGACCACGGCCTGGGAGCCGTACTCGCGCATCGACCACTCGTTGTCGACGACGTGGTAGAGGTACACCTCCCGCGCGGCGCCGTCCTTGACGCCCTTGACCCAGGTGCCGGCGCAGGTCTTGCCCTTCATCCGGTCGCCCAGCGTGGCCGGGTCGGGCAGGCAGGCGGCGACGACGTCGCGCGGGGAGACGGCGACGGGCCCGTCCGGGCCGGGCACGGTGACCTTCGCGGTCGCGTCGAGCCCGAGCTCGTGGAGGGTCTTCAGCTTGCCGATGAAGTCGTCGCCGAGGCCGTACTTGAAGGTGACCCGGCGCGCGTCCACCCAGCGCGGGATCAGCAGCACCTCCTCGTGCTCGACGTTGACGCACTCGACCGGGCCGATGCCCTCGGGGAAGTCGAAGACCTCCGGCTCGCTGAACGGCGCCGTGGTGAACCAGCCGCGCTCCCGCTCGTACACGACGGGCGGGTTGAGGCACTCCTCGATGGTGGTCCAGATGCTGAAGGAGGGCGCGAAGCCGTAGCCCTCGACAGTGAGGTTCGCGCCGTCGCGGACGCCGATCTCCTCGATCTCGTCGAAGAGCTCGTCGGCGGCGTAGCGGGCGAAGACGTCGGAGAGCCCCGGCTCCACGCCCATGCCGACCAGGGCGAGGCGCCCGGAGCTCCGCCACTCCTCGGCGAGCGCGAACTGCTCGTCGCCGAGCCGCACCCCGCACTCCTCGTACGGCGCGGTCGGATGCGGCCCGGACAGGGACATCGCCATGTCCAGGTAGTGCGCGCCGCCCGCGAGCGCGGCGGTGAAGAGCGGCATCACGAAGCGCGGGTCGGTCGCGTTGAGGAGCACGTCGCAGCGTTCCTCGGCGAGCACGCGGCGCACCGCCTCGCTGTCGGAGGCGTCGAGTCGGCGGGCGCTGAACCGGCCCCCGGCCCGCTCGCCGAGCGCGGCGACGGCCGCCTCGGCGCGGGACTCGTCGTAGTCGGCCACGACCATGTGGCCCAGGAAGTCGCGGCGGGCCGCGATCCGGGTGACGGCGCTCCCGACGCCGCCCGCTCCCACGAGAAGAACGCGCATGTCACACCCCTCTGCTGGACGCTCCCGGCGGCGGTCGCCGGGGCACACGCCGATGCAACACGAGCGGGCGCCTTAAGGTCTACGCTGTTGGCATAAGCGCGGGGCACCTCGGCGTCCGCACGAGCGAAGGGGGCGCCCCATGCCCAAGAAGGTGGTCCCGGAGGCGGAGCGCCGCCGCCGGCGCCCGACGCGCCAGGGCACGGTCCTGTCGGAGGAGCTGATCGTGGCGACGGCGCTGCGGATGCTCCGCGAGCACGGCGCGCCCGGCCTCACCGCCCGCCGCCTAGGCGCCGCGCTGGGCGCCGACCCGAGCACCCTGTACCGCTACTTCGCGGGCCTGGACGACCTCACCCGGGCCATCGGCGAGGTCCTGATGGGCCGCGCCCTGGACAGCTGGACCCCGACGGGGGCCTGGCGCGCGGACCTGCGCGCCCTGGGCCTGGCCATCCACGCCTCGTACCTGGCCCACCCGCAGGCGGCCCTGCTGACCGCGAGCCGGGTCACCGGGCGGCCGCGCGAGATCGCCGTGGACGAGGCGGTCCTGGGCATCCTGCGCGGCGCGGGCTTCCCGGACGCGGACGCGGTCGGCGTCTACCACGCCTTCATCGACCTGGCCCTGGCGTTCGCGGCGCTGGACGCGGGGGCCCTGACCATCAAGGACGAGGCGCGGGCGGCGGACGAGGACATGTGGTCCACCACGTACGCCCGCCTCCCCGCCGCCACCCACCCCCACATCGCCGCCACGGCCCCCTTCCTGGCCGACCGCATGAACCACAGCGCCTACCCGCTCCTCCTGGACACCCTGCTGGACCACACGGAGAGCCGGCTGGGGGCGGGGGCCGTCCGCCCGGGTGCTCCCCCGCGTCCGGCCCCGTAGCCCGGACCCGGCGGGAATTGTCAGACACCCCCTAGCGGCCCGGGGCGTTCAGGATGCCGAGCCCGAGCGCGGTCGGTGTGTGCAGCACGGTGTTGCGATGGCGCGCGCTGACGACGAGGCCCGCGGCTCGCAGGGTGCCGGCGTGCTCGCTGGCGCTGGCGGTGGCGATGCCGAGGTGCCCGGCGAGTTCCGTGGTGGTGCGGCCGGGACGTTCCGCGATGGCGTGCAGCACGGCCGCCCGGGTGCGCCCCAGGAGGGCGGAGACGGCGGGGAGGGGGTCGTGGGGGGCCTTCGGCGCCAGGACGAGGAAGTCCCGTACCGGGTCCAGGTCCGCGGCGGGGTACGTGAGGAGCGGCTGCGGGAGGGCGGTGGGTGCGATGACGGGATCGGGGCCGGCCAGCGCCGTCGGGACGAGCACGAGGCCCCGGCCCTCCAAGTACACGTCGTCGTCGCAGTCCACGAGCACCTCCAGGACGGGTGCCCGCCATCGCAGCCGGGGGCCCAGGCCGGCGAACAGGGCTTCGACGCCCTCGCTCGCCGCCCTCGTCCGCACCGCGTGGTCGGCGACCGTACGGGCGTGCAGCCGGGGCCACCAGGGGGCGAGCGCCGTCTCGTACACCTGCAGCAGGGTGTCGAGGAACTGGCCCAGCCCGCGGGGGTCCTCCGCCAGGTGCCGGGTCCAGGCGGGCAGCTCCTGGCGTTCGCCGATGTCGGCGAGTTCGGCCGTCACCTGCCGCCGGGAGAGCGAGCGCAACCGGTCCACCAGCGCGTACGGATCCCCGGCGTCGACGGGAGACACGAAGTCCGGTACCCAGCCCGTCACCGGGACCAGATCGATCACCTTGCGCGCTTCCGGGGCCAGCCGTGCCGCCACGCGGCCACGCCAGGCTCCGTAGCGCGCCGCGTGGTCGCGGTTCTGCAGGATCCGCAGCGCCATGCTCAGCTCCAGCAACGGCCTGGGCGAAGGGTCGACGCGGGTACGCGCGAGGTCCTGGACGGTGAAGTGGATGCGTAAGCCCATGGTTCAGATCGTCGCGTCGAGCCGATGTTCGGCCTAGACCGAATGTGGTCGCCTTCCGCCCCGGCCGCCGCCCAGTCTGTATCCACGAGCAGCCCGGCGACCTCACCTCACGGGGGTGGAGAGGTCGCCTGGCCACGACCACGAAGGAGACGGACATGCGGATCGGACGCGGGACCCGGAGCGTGACGGCCACGGTCGCACTGCTGGGAGCGCTGGCGGGCCTCGGCGGAGCGACCACGGCGACGGCGGCGGCCCCGCCGAGCCAGACGGCCGGCTGTAGCGGCTGGTCGACCTCGCACGTCAACCCGGGCACCTACGCGTATATGAACGGCACCTACAACCTGAAGGTCGCGCCCTACGCGAGCTGCGGAAACGTCACCTCCGTGGCCGACGGGACCAAGTTCTGGATCTGGTGCGTCACCTGGAACGAGCACGGCAACCCCTGGTACTACGGCCGGATCGCCGGTACGGACACCAAGGGATGGATGTCCGGGGCCAACCTGGAGAGGTGGAGCGGCGACACGGGCTACAGCGACTGCTGACCGGTATCCATCGGTCCGGCACCGGCCACGCCGCGACCGCCAGGGCCCGCCGCCCGCTCCTCGTCGCCGCGCAGCACGCAGAACTCGTTGCCCTCCGGGTCCGCCAGGACCCGCCAGCCCGTTCCGTCGGGCTCGCGGTGGTCGGCGACGAGCGTCGCGCCGAGGGCGAGCAGCCGGTCCGCCTCGGCGTCCCGGGTCGTGTCCGGGCGCAGGCAGAGGTGGATGCGGTTCTTGGCCGTCTTCGGCTCCGGGACCTGGTTGAAGTAGAGGACCAGGCCCGTGCCCAGGGTCACCTGGGTCTCCCGGTCGCCGGGGCGCGCCGCGGGCTCCATCGGGGCCCCGGTGGCCTGGCTCCAGAAGCGGGCCAGGCCATGGGCGTCGGCACAGTCGATCGCGACGTTCTGCACTGCGGAGATCATGCCCGCCACTCAACCCCACGGCCCCGTCCGGACGCCAGGGGGGCGCCTGGTCTGTGGCCCGGCTAAGCGGACGGCTCCGCCCGGTCCTCCTGGGGCCCCGCCGCCGCGCCGCGCCCCAGCAGCCGTTCCGCGCGGTACGGCGAGGTGTCCAGCTTCGCGAGGACGCCGACGCTCGCGATGTTGGGGAGGATCAGCTGGTAGAGGCGGGCGATCTCCTCGGAGAGGCCCCGGCCGTCCGGCAGGGCCTCGGTGACCAGTTGGACGCCGGTCCAGGCGCCGACGGTGAGGCGGGCGATCTCGGCCGGGACGGCGTGCGGCAGCAGTTCGCCGCGCTCCTCGGCCTCGGCGAGGAGGTCCTGGCCCACGTCGATCCAGTCCGGCCAGCGGGTGCCGAACAGGCTGCGGGCCTTGGGGTCGACGGAGAGCTGGACGGCGGCCCGGAGCATCGGCTCCCGGGGCAGCCGGTGGGCCAGGAGGAGGCCCAGGTCCACCCACTCCTGGAGTTTGTACGTCTGCGGAAGGATTCCCTCGCGGGTGACGGCGCGGGCCAGCACGCCGTGCGCCATCGACTCCTTGGTGGGGAAGTGGAAGTACAGGGCGCCCCGGGTGAGTCCGGTGCGCTCGACGAGGGCCGCGATGGTGGCGGCCTCGTAGCCGACCTCGTTGAAGAGGCTCGCCATGGATTCGAGGATGGACTCACGCGTGCGGATCGCCCGCTCCTGCCGCGCCACTCGGCCGCCCCCTCGGACTCTTCCGCTGTCTCTTCCGCTGACTCCCGCGCACAAAGGCTCGGTATGTTATCAAGCGTTCGCCCGGTGTTCGTACACGCCTGCGATACGCGTACGCGTGCGGATACGGGTGCGGAAACGGGGGTGCGGCGCCGGCGGCGGGGGATCCGCCGGCGCCGCGTCCCGCGCGGTCCGTCACTGGTTGACGAAACCGCCGTCCACCGGCAGCACCGTCCCGGTCAGGAACGGGCACCGGTCGCTGAGGAGCCAGGCCGCCGCGGCGGCGATCTCCTCGGGCGCCGCCGTGCGGCCCTGCGGGGTCATCGAGTTGACCGTGCGCTCCAGGCCGGGATTGCGCCGGAACCAGTCCTCGGTGATCTCGCTGCGGGTGGTGCCCGGGGCGACGGCGTTGACCCGGATGCCCTGCTGGGCGTATTCGTCCGCGGCGGCCCGGGTGAGGCCGACGACGGCGTGCTTGGCGGCGATGTAGGGCGCGGCGGCCGGGATGGCCACGAGCCCCGCGACGCTGCTGTTGTTGACGATCGCGCCGCCGCCGTGCCGGAGCATGGCGGCGATCTCGGGCCGAAGGCAGTTCCAGATCCCGCGCACGTTGACGTCCATCACCGTGTCGTAAACCTCGTCGGACATCAGGTGCAGGGGCGTGCGGTCGCCGCCGATCCCCGCGTTGTTGAAGGCCGCGTCGAGCCGCCCGTGGCGCGTCTCGGCGAAGTCGACGGCCCGGGCCGCGTCCTCGGCGCGCGTGACGTCGCAGACGACGTACGCGGCTTCGGCGCCCTTGGCCCGTATCTCCTCGACGAGCGCGGCGAGCCGGTCCTCCCGGCGCGCGGCGAGGACGACCGCCGCGCCCTCCTGGGCGAAGACCCGCGCGGCGGCGGCGCCGATGCCGCTGCTCGCGCCGGTGACGAGGACGGTCTTCCCGGCGAGGAGGTCGGAACGGACGGGCTGGGCGGGCTGGGCGGGCTGGACAGGACGGACGGGGTGGGCGGGGTGTGAAGGAGTCATGCCCGGGTGCCTACCCCGTCCACCGCGTCGCTCAGTCACCCCAGGCCCCCAGACCTCCCAGGCCTCGCAGGTCGCGCGCGTACTTGGCGACGAGCGGGCGGCCCAGGCCGGGTATGTCCCCGTGGCCGGCCACGGCGCCCGCGCGGACGACGGCGCGGAAGCGGTCGGAGGGGATGACGGAGCCCGGCACGGACTCCTCGGGCTCCCGGAAGCCGTGCAGGATCTGGAGCGCCGTGTACTGCCGCTGGGCCTCGGGCAGGGCGCGCATGGCCGCCTCGAAGCGCACGTACCAGTCGGCGTGGTCCTCGATCCGCTCGACCCGGTGGCCCTCCTCGGCCAGCCAGTCGACGATCCGGTCCAGGGAGACCCCGTCGTCGTTGGGGTTGACCAGGCTGAAGGTGCGGTAGCCGGAGGCGTCCTCGCCCGCTCCGCCCGCGCCGAGGGCGACCACGGCGGCGGCCGTGAAGTCGACGGGCAGGCCGTCGTAGTGGGCCCGCTCGCCGTCCGCGCGGTAGAAGCTGCGCGGCGCGATCCCGGTGGCGAGCACGCTGAACAGCAGGCGGCTGAACATGTCGGGGACGTTGAGCTGTCCCCCGTACCGGCTGTGCGCGAGGATCATGTTGGAGCGGAAGGTGGTGACGGGCAGGCCGCACAGGTCGTGGGCCTCGCGCAGCAGCACCTCGCCCGCCCACTTGCTGGTCGCGTAGCCGCCCGCGTAGCCGCCGTCCACCGCCATCTCCGGGAGCACGGCGCGCACGTCGGCGGTCTCGTCCAGGGCGGGTTCGCCGGGGAGCGCGGTGGCGACGGCGACGCTGGAGATGTACGTGAAGGGCTTCACGCGGCGGGTGAGGGCGAGCTGGACGAGCTCGGCGGTGCCGACCACGTTGGCCTCGAAGAGCTGCGGGTAGGGCAGCACGTGGTTGACGAGGGCGCCCGCGTGCACGATGGCGTCCACCTCGCCGGCGAGCCGGTCCCAGGTGGCCTCGTCCAGGCCGAGGCGCGGCTCGGCCATGTCGCCGGCCACCACCTCCAGGTGCCTTTCGGCCAGCTCCCCGTATGTCCGTACGAGCTCGGGGTCGCCGCTGTCGAAGGCCGCGTCGAGCCGCCGGCGGGCCGAGGCGGCGTCCTTGCCTCGGACGAGGGCGATCAGGCGCCCGCCGGCGGGGGCGAGCCGTTCCAGCCACTGGAGGGCGAGGAAGCGCCCGAGGTAGCCGCTGGCGCCGGTGAGGAGCACCGTCCTCGGCTCGCCCTCGGGGCGGGGCAGGTCGCGGGCGCCGTCGAGGACGCGGGCGTCGAGGAAGGCGTCGAGGGTGAGGTCCTTGGCGTGGACCTCGGTGCTGTCCTCGCCGTGCACGGAGGCGAAGGTGGGGCGTTCGGCGGTGGCGCCGCGGCGGGCCTCGATGTGCTCGGCGAGGTGCCGCAGGTCGTAGGCGGGGCTGATCAGCATGTCGACGGGGACCCGGACGCCGAAGGTGTCCTGGAGCAGCTTGGAGAACTGCACGGCGGTCAGCGAGTCGCCGCCCAGGTCGCGGAAGTGCGCGGCGGGGTCGACCTCGGCGAGCGAGCCGGCGATGAGGGCGCGCACGGCGCGCTGGAGGGTCTCCAGGACGGGCCGGTCGGCGCCGGCGGCGCGGATGTCGGCGAGTTCGGCGTCCTCGCGGGCGGCGGTGTCGGCGTAGAGCGCTTCCAGCCGCTCGCCGTACCGTTCCACGAGCCGGGGCCAGAGCAGCTTGCGGTGGTCCGAGAGGAGGCCGTTGGCCTGGCTGAAGGGCTCCGTCTCGATGAGGACGTCGCGGGGTATCTCGTACGAGTTGAGGCCGGTCTCCTTGGCGAGATCCTGGAAGGACTCGGCGAGCCGCTGCCGCAACTCGGGTGCGTCGGGACCGAATTCGGCCAGCGCCTCGGGGGTGGGAACGACGACGGCGAGCAGATAGGAGCGCTCGCTGTTGCCGTAGACGAAGACCTGGCGGACCAGCGGGCCCGCGGCGAACACGGCCTCCAGGCGGGCGGTGGCCACGAACTCGCCCTGGGAGAGCTTGAGGACGCTCTTGCGGCGGTCCACGATGGCGATCCGGTCGGGGCCGAGTTCGGCGGCGATGTCGCCGGTGCGGTAGTAGCCGTCCTCGTCGAAGAGTTCGGCGGAGAGCTCGGGCTGCTTGTAGTAGCCGGGGATGATGACGTCGGTCTTGAGCAGCAGTTCGCCGCGCGGGTGCGGCGTGTCGGTGCGGAAGTAGCCGAGTTCGGGGACGTCGGCGAGCTTGTAGTCGGTGACCGGCGGGCGCAGCAGCACCCCGTCGACGGAGACGCCGGCGGCCTCGGTGGAGCCGTACACGTTGTGCAGCTCCAGGCCGAGCAGCGCCTCGGTGAAGGCGGTGAGTTCGGCGGAGAGCGGGGCGGAGCTGCTGCTGGCCCAGGTGACCCGGCCGCCCAGGACGTTCTCGCGCAGGTCGGCGCGCACCTCGGTCTCGGCGGTCGCGCGGTCGGCGCCGGCGGCCGTGCGGCGCTCGACGTCGGCACGGAAGCGCTGGTGGAGCATCTCGCACACGCGCGGGACGAGGGAGAGTTCGGTGGGCCGGGCCAGGGCGACGTCCTCGAAGAAGGTGGACAGGTCGCTGCTGGCGGTGAAGTAGCTGGTGCCGCCGCGGGCCATGGTGGCCTTGAGGGAGGAGTGGCCGGCGACGTGGCTCATCGGCGCGTAGTGGAAGGTGACCGCGTACGACTCGTCGAAGAGCTTCGACCAGGCGCCGCCCCACATCGCCGCGGCCAGCCGCTCGGTGTACATGGCGCCCTTCGGGGTGCCGGTGCTGCCGGAGGTGTAGATGAGCATGGCGAGCGGGTCCTCGCCCTCGACCCCTTCGTACAGGGGGGCGTCGGGCAGGGCGGTGCCGCGCTCGACGAGGATGGTCAGCAGGTCGACGGTGACGTCGGGCCGGACCTCGGCCAGCCGGGCGCGGGCTGCGTCCAGGGCCTCGCGGTGGGTGTCGGCGCCGGGGTGGGCGTCGAAGACGACGAGGCGCCGGACGGCCTCGCTCGTGCTCACCAACTCCACGGCGACGTCGAGCCGTTCCAGGCTGGCGGCGAGGATGAAGGGCTCGGTCTCGGCCACGATGGAGCGCAGCTGCGCGGGCGCGGAACTGGTCTGCAGCGGTACGGAGACGGCGCCGAGGTGGATGCAGGCGAGGTCGAGGGTCGTGTAGTCGCGGCTGGTGAAGCCGAGCAGGGCGACCCGGTCGCCGGCGCCCAGCGGGTGCTCGGGGTGGTGGTGCCACTCGCCGGCCACGGCGCGGACCCGGGCCCACAGGTCGCGGTAGCTGGTGGTCTCGTAGCGGGGCAGCAGCCGGATGGAGACCCGTCCCGTCCCGGCGTCCGTCGCGAGTTCCTTGACGCGCTCGCCGATGGCGGGCCGGTCCGCGTGGCGCTGCATGACAGCCGCCACCACTTGCGCAAGTCGCATTCTGGTTCTCCGCGTCACGTGATCGGGTCGATTTCAGGGAATCAGGGGAATCAGGGGAATCAGGGGCAATCGGGGAATGGCCGATGGGACGGCCGGCGGGCGCGCGCCAGTATTCCGGCGGGAATACCGGCGGCCTCGGGGGACCGCCGTACGAATGACGCCCGAGCCGTTCCGTCCAGCCGTCCGTCACTCGATGCTAGACACAACGGTTCGGGCGTCCCGAGAATCGGCCGACTATCTGTCAGGTCACCCACGGGTATGGCCGTTGGGTGCCGCCTTCCCCTTACGGACGTGGTAAGAGTGGAGCGGCGCACGGGAAGTGCGTCCCCGATTCCGCCGCGACCGGGCACCTGTGGGGTGCCCGGCGGACCGCGCGCGGGTCCCTTTTCCGCTCACCGCTCCCCTTCTTCTCCCGGAGTGCGCATCGTCATGCAGGATCGTGCCGCGAAAACACGCCGACTATTGATCCGCTCCGCCGCCGAGGTCTTCGACCGGGGCGGATTCGCGGGTTCTTCCATCGGGCAGATCTGTGCCCTGGCCGGGGTCAGCCAGGGCGCCCTGCACTTCCATTTCCGGAACAAGCAGGCGCTCGGCGAGGCGGTCCAGTCGGCCGCCGTCGAGATCCTGCTGTGCGTCAGCGGCCAGGTCCCGTCCTGGCATCCGGCCCCGCTCCAGCTGCTGGTCGACACCTCGCACGCGCTGGCCCGGCGGGTCGCCGGGGACCTGGTGCTGCGGGCGGGCTTCGGCCTGGGGCACGACCCGGGCTGGGAGGGCGCGGCCAGCCCCTGGCGGCACTGGCGGGACTGGGTGCGCGGGGTGCTGCGGCTGGCCCGGCGGCAGGGCAGTCTCGCGCCGGGGGTGGACCTCGACGACGCGGTCGCCGCGATCACGGCGGTGATGGCTGGTGTGGAGGGCCTGGAGCGGGACCGGGCGGGCGCCCGGCCCGCGCAGTCGGTGACCCCGTTCTGGCGGCTGGTGCTGCCGCAGTTGGCGGCGGACGGCGTACGGGACCGGATCGACGCGGCGGGCGGCGCGCGGACCGAGCCGGCGGGCGGCCCGGCGGGCACGCGGGGCGACGGGCCCGGGGTGCGGGGCGACGCGGCGGGCGGGCCGCCCCGCGCGGGCGGCGAGTCACCGTCGGCGCGCCGCCGGCCCGAGGGGCGGCACGACGGGCGGCACGCGCCGCACGCCTGTGGCGCGATGACCGACGGTGAGCTGTGCGGGGTGCCCGTGCCCTACAGGGAGCTGAGCGGTTCGGCCTCGTAGGCGCGGTGCAGCAGCGCCAGGAAGCCGGGCGCGTCGGGCAGCTCGGCGGCGCCGATCCGGCGGACCGGGACGCCCGGCGTCCAGGAGTTCATGACGGCGGCTCCGGCGAGTCCGGGCAGGTCGGCGGGGGTGAGCTCGCGGGTCCGCTGGGGGACGCCCAGCAGGTCGAGCTGCCGCCGGACGACGCTCATGGTGATCCCGTCGAGCATCGCCGCCTCGGGCCACACCACGGTGTCGCCGTCCCAGAAGGCGAGGTTCCAGATGGACGCCTCGCTGAGCCGGCCGCGGCGGTCCGTGAAGGCGACGTCGTCGTGGCCCTGGTCCGCCGCCTGGCGCAGGAAGTAGGTCTTGGCGGGTTCGCCGACGTGCTTGACGGACGGCAGGAACCGCTCGTGCTCGACCACCGCGAGGGACAGCGGGCCCTCGGGGCCGGTCGCGGGCGGGCCGGTGCGGATGAGGAGTTCGGGCCGCTCCTCGGGCCCGGCGACGGTGAACTCGCCGGACGGCAGGTAGACCGTGGCGGTCAGCGAGACGTCGGCGGGCGCCTGGGCGAGGGCGGCGCGCAGCAGGGCCCGCACCCGGTCGTCGGGCAGGGCCCGCCCGAAGAGCGCGAGCGAGCCGTGCCGCAGGCGCGCCAGATGCAGGTCGAGGGCGCGGATCCGGCCGCCTCGGACCTGGGCGGCGGTGAAGTGGGCGTAGCCGGCGAAGGCGAGCGGGGCGAGATCCGGAGCGTCCGCCTCCTGGTCGTTGCGCCTGGTCGTGGTGGGGTTCGACTGGGTGGTCGTCATGTCGTGCCCAACGACGCGGTACCGGGCCGGACACCCCTCCGGCGGGGTCCGCCCGGGTCCGTCAGCGGCCGGTGCCGGCCGAGAACGTACGGCCGGGAGCCGGGTCCTGGCGGCCGGCGCCGGCGCGGGCGGCGCGCAGCTCCATCCCGTCCAGGAAGATCTCCAGGCCCGTCTCGAAGTCCTCCTCGGTGGCCCGCAGCGGGGACTGCTCGGCCTTCTCGCCGCCGGGCAGCAGCTGCTGCGCCACGTGCTGGATGCAGACGCCCTGGACGTACGACCAGAGCGCGATGGAGCAGGTCCGCGCGAGGTCCGGGTCGTCGGTGAGGTCGCCGAGGGCGTCGACCATCCAGTCGAGGCAGGAGGTGTCCGAGAAGTGCCGGGCGGAGCTGGAGGTGACCAGGGCCCAGGGGTGGGCGCAGTACACCTCCCAGTCCAGCCGGGCGGCGAGCCGCATCGCGTCGCGCCAGTCCGGCGGCGCGGGCTCGGGGTAGGGGTGCTCGTCGCACGCCGCCTGGGTGATCAGGGTGAGCAGCGCGTCCTTGTTCGCCACGTGGCGGTAGAGCGACATGACGCCCGAGTCCAGCTCGGTCGCGAGCCGTCGCATCGAGATCGCGGCGATGCCCTCGGCGTCGGCGATGCGGACCGCGGCTGCCACGATCGCCCCGCGCGACAGGCTCGGCGAACTCACGTGCCTGCCTTGTGTCTTGATGGCCATGCGTTATTATAACCAGCAGCTTGCGTACGACGTACGCACGAAATTCGCGTACGATGTACGCACGCCGTTCGCCCGCGACGCGCGCCCCCTTTCGCGTACGCCGTATGCAGCGGTCCCGAACCTCTTCGCACCTTCCACTGAAAGGTTGCCCCCCGTGACTTCCCCCGACTTAGTCGCGGAGCGTGCCGACCGACGGGCCTGGCTGGGCCTCGTCATCGTGCTCGGCCCGGTCGCACTCGTCGCGATGGACGGCTCCGTCCTGTACCTCGCCATGCCGAGCATCACGTCCGCGATCACGCCCAGTACCGACCAGGCACTGTGGATCCTGGACATCTACGGCTTCGTGGTCTCCTCCCTGCTCATCGCCTTCGGCAACCTCGGCGACCGCTACGGGCGCCTCAAGTTCCTGCTGACCGGCGCCGTCGTCTTCGGCATCGGCTCGGCGGGCGCGGCCCTGGCGCCGACCCCGGAGATCCTCATCGCCTGCCGCGCCCTGATGGGCCTCGGCGGCGCGACCCTGCTGCCCGCCGGCCTCGCCATCATCAGCAACCTGTTCCACGACGCCCGGCAGCGCTCGCAGGCCATCGGCATCTTCGCGGCCACCTTCGCCGCCGGATTCGCGGTCGGCCCGGTCGTCGGCGGACTGCTGCTCAGCCGCTTCTCCTGGGGCTCGGTCTTCCTCATCAACCTGCCGGTCGTGGTGCTGTTCCTGGTCTTCGCGCCGGTGCTGCTGCGCGAGGTCCGCACCACCAACCCCGGCAAGGTGGACGCCCTCAGCGTCGTCCTGTCCGCCGTCGGCATCCTGCTGGCCGTCTTCTCGGTCAAGACGGCCGCCGCCGAGGGCTTCTCGCTCGTCCAGGGCGTCACCGGCATCGTCGGCGTCGCGCTCCTGGTGTGGTTCGTGCGCCGCCAGTTCGACCTGGAGCACCCACTGCTCGACCTGCGGCTCTTCAAGGACCGCGTGTTCACGGTGGCGATCCTCACCGGTCTGCTGACGCTCGTCGCCTGGGCCGCCGCCGGCTACCTGAGCGGCATCTACCTCCAGTCGGTGCTCGGCTACAGCGTCCTGTCGGCGGCCCTGCTCGCCCTGCCCGGCGCCGCCGTCCTGACCGTGGTCTGCATCCGGACCAGCACCATCGCCGAGCGGCTCGGCACCCGGTCCGCGCTCATCGCCTCGCACTTCTTCATGGGCGTCGGCCTGCTCCTCCTGCTGCTGACGACCACCGAGCACGGCGTGGCGGCGTTCATCGCCTCCACGATCATCGCCGGCGTCGGCTACGGCCTCTCCTTCAGCCTGGTCGCCGACACCGCCGTCGCCGCGGTGCCGCCGGAGCGCGCCGGTTCGGCCGCCTCGCTCGCCGAGACCAGCAACGAGCTGGGCAACGCGCTGGGCATCTCGCTGCTCGGCTCGCTGGCCGCGGTCTGCTTCCGCCTGTTCGGCCCGGACGTCGCGGGCACCCTCGACGAGACGCTGGACAAGCCGGGCCTCTCCCCCGCCCTGGTCGCCGAGGCCGAGGAGGCCTTCCTCACCGGTCTGCACGTGGCGGTCGGCGTGGCGAGCCTGCTCTGCCTGGCCCTCGGCGTCCTCGCCGTGCGCTGGATCCCGAAGGAGCGCGAGGACGAGCCCACCGAGGCGGAGTCGCTGACGGCCGCCCCGTAACGCGTCACGCGTCCCGCGCGGACACTCCCGGCCCTGCGGACCGGCCCCTCATCGACGGGGGCGGAACACAGGGCCGAGTCGTGCGCGCGGTCAGCCGTCGGCGGCACCGAGGAGACCGGACCCGAGGCCAGAGCCGGACCCGGGGCCGGGGTCGCGGCCGGACCCGAGGCCGGCAGCGGCGTCGAGGCCGGAATCGAGGGTCCCCCGGCCCGCCACCGGGCCGGTCCGGAAGTCGACCCGGAAGGCCTGTTCACCCTCCTGCGAGCCGGTCACCCGCACCGCGCCCGGGCCGGGCAGCGGCTCGGCCGTGAGCCAACAGGGGCGGTCGAACTCGACGTAGCGCTGGTACGCGGCCTCGATCACGAGGGGCTCGAAGGGCGCCGGGGCCCGCAGGGCGCGCGCCGCCTGGTCGGCCGCCTCCAGCAGCGCGAGCCCGGGCACGTGGTCGACGGGGTGGTCGAAGAGCAGCCGGTCCGCCGGGTCGTTGCGCAGCAGCCAGCGGCCGGGCCGGTCACCGGCGGCCAGGGCCACCTCTCCCGGGGAGGCGCGCCCGACGAGCCGGGGGTCCAGCGGCTCCGGTATCTCCCAGGCGCCCCACTCCAGCTCCCGCCGGGGGCCGCGCAGCCGGGCGTAGACGCGCTCCGATATCCAGGCGAACGCGCTCTCGGCGCGGGCCAGGATACTTGCACCCGAAAGGATCTCGAAGCTCATGTGCAGTGTTCCGGCCGTCCGTCGGCCGGATTCGCCGGCGCGCACCGCGACCCGGACCTCCAAGGCGGCGCACCGGCCCCGGGGCAGCCGCAGCCCCGGGGTGACGGACAGGCCGAGGGCGCTGAGCATGGTCTGGTGGGACAGCGGCACGCCGTACGCGGCGTGGGCGACGACCAGCCCCGACTGCCGCACGGTCTGGGCGAGTATCCGCGGGTCGTACGGTAAGTCGCCCTGGACGGCGGGCCATCTGACGGCCAGGGCGATCTCGCGCTCGGAGCGGCGCTCCCAGCCGGTCACGAGCAGGTGCTCGGGCCGACGCAGGTGCGCGCAGGCGCCCAACGAGGGCACGGCGGGCACGGCGGGCGCGGCGGGCGGCAGGGGCGGGCATGGGGTGAGAGTGGTTTCGGTCATAAGTAAATGTAGACCCAAGCAACAGTAAAGGGCAGCCCGTCTCACCCCCCGGGCTTGCCGGACCCCCTCCCGGACGCCTCCCCATGCCCCGCCGGAGGCCCCGCGCCGAAGACGAACGCCTTGTCAGCTTTGGCGCGAATGTGCGGTCGCCCCGGACGCGCGCCGTATAAAGAAACCGGACGGAAGTCCTCTTTCTCTGGGGCAGGGGGTCACGGGGCACGATGGGGAACCTGCGGGAACACGGGAGCGCGGCGTCTGGGCGGGGATCGGCGGGGCTCGATCCGGAGTCCTTGCGCCGCCTGTTCGGCTCGCTGCACCGCAACGGGCAGCGGGTGAAGGCCGAGCAGTACGTGCGCGGACTGCTGTCGGTGGCCGGACGCAAGACGCTACGGAGCCTGGCGGCCCAGTTCGACGGGGCCTCGGCGCAGCAGAGCGTGCACCACTTCATCACCAGCTCCCCCTGGGAGTGGACGCCGATCCGGCACGCGCTGGCCCGGCAGGCACAGCGGACGCTGGCCCCCGAGGCGTGGGTGATCCGCTCGACGCTGATCCCCAAGGCGGGCCCGCACTCGGTCGGCACCGACCCCCAGCGCACCGCGCTGGGGACGGTCAACGGGCAGCGGGCGGTGGGCACCTGGCTGGCCTCGGAGCGCCTGGCGGTGCCGGTCGACTGGCAGTTGTGCCTGTCCGCCCGCTGGACCGCCGAGCCGCTGCGCGAGCGGGCGAGCGTCCCGCCGGACGCCACCGCCTGCGGGGTCGAGGAGGGCGTGCGCCGGGCCGTGGCGGCCCTGACGGAGATCCGCTGCACGGCGAGGCTGCCCGTCGTGGTGGACGTCCCGGAGGCGGACGGGACGGCGGTCGCGCGCTCGCTGGCGGCGACGGGGCTGCCCTTCCTGGTGCGGATCGACGCGGCGGCGCCCGTACGGCTCGACCGCTCCGCGCTGCCCCGTTACGGCGATCTCCAGCGCACGGCGGGCGAGTTGGCGGAGTCCCTGCCCCATCTGCGGCAGCGGGTGGACCCGGGCGACGGGCCGACGACGGGCGCGGCGGTGCCGGTGGTGGTGGCGCGACCGGGGCGGCAGGCCCTGACGCTGCTCGGCGAGTGGCACCCCGGCGGGCGCCGGCTGTGGCTGAGCAACCTCTCCTCCTCGCTGCTCACTCCGGCGCTGCGGCTCACCCGGATACCCCGGGCCGTGGAGCGGGACTCCGCCGAGATAGCGGACGGGGTCGGGCTGCGGGACTTCGCCGGGCGCTCGTTCCCCGGCTGGCACCGGCACATCACGCTGGTCTCGGTGGCCCATCTGGCGGTCGCGACGGCCCGCGACCGGGCCCGGCGCGGGACCTCGGCGGTGATGTCAGCCACATCAACGGGACTACCGTTCGGTAACTTGACACTCTCCTCCTGCTCGTGATGGATCACCCCGCCCGCCGCCCCCTACTGTCGGGCCGGGCTCACCCCGTGCTCCTGTTCGATCACCGTGGATGCTCGCGAGCGCGGGCTGGATCAGTAGTGAGGAGATTCATGCTCAGCCTCGACCCGCGTCCCCCCGCTCCGACGCGAGGGACCCACCCCGCCCCCACACCCGTCCCCACCCCCGCCGCCTTCCCCTTCCCCTCCGGCACCCACGACGCCGTGCTCTCCGAGTTCTCCTCGACGCTCTTCACCTCGCTGTCCCGCAACGACCAGTGCAGGAAGGCCGTCCAGTACCTGCGGGGCCTGCTGGAGACCCCGGGCCGCAAGTCCGTGCGGAACATCGCGGCCCTGCTCGGCGAGCAGGCCTCCGAACAGAACCTCCACCACTTCATCTCGGCCTCCACCTGGGACTGGATCCCGATCCGCCGGGCGCTCGCCGACCACTGGGTGGACGCCCGCCCGCCGCAGGCCTGGGTGGTGCAGCCGGTCATCATCCCGAAGACCGGCCGTCATTCGGTCGGCGTGGACCGGCACTTCTTCCCGACCCTCGGCCAGATGCTCAACGCCCAGCGGGCGGTGGGCGTCTGGGCCGCCTCGGACACCACCAGCACCCCGGTGAACTGGCGCCTCCACCTGCCCCAGGCGTGGCTCAAGGACGACCTGCGCCGGAGCCAGGTGGCGATCCCCGACGACGTCCCGGTGGAGACCCTCAGCGAATCCGTGGTCGAGGCCTGCCTGGAGGCCGTCACCCACTGGCAGTTGCCCGTGCGCCCCTTCGTCCTCGACTCCTGCGAGGTGCACGCCGTCCCCATCTTCGAGAAGCTGCACGCCACCGGGATGCCCCTGCTCGTGAGCGTCTGCGAGGACCAGCCCCTCACCGTCGCCGACCCCGCGCTGCCCGGCGCCGGGCGCGCCCCGCTCACCGCCGAGCAGATCATGATCATGGCCAAGGACCTGCGGCGCCCGGTCACCCTCGCCTCCCCCGAACCGGGCGGCGCGCCCCGCACCCACTGGGCCGCGACCGTGCGGGTCACCGGCCCGGCCCTGCCCGGCGCCCCCTCCGGCCGGGGGGAGGTGCTGCTGCTCGGCGTGGGCGAGGAGGGCGGCCGCTGGCCGGCCAAGCTCTGGCTGACGAACCTCACCGGGGCCCCGCCCGCCTCCCTGGTCCGGCTGACCAGGCTGGCCGACCGGGTGGACCGGGACTTCACCGAGATCGCCGACCGGGTCGGCATCCGGGACTTCTCCGGGCGCTCCTTCGGCGGCTGGCACCGCCACATCACCCTCGCCTCGGCCGCCCACGCGGTCGTCGCCCTGGCCAGGAGCGACGCCCACGCGCGCACCGCCTGACCGGCGCCACTCCCCCAGACGCGCACCGCTTTCCCCGCGACCGGCGGGCCGACGGTTTCCCCACCGTCGGCCCGCCGGTCCCTTCTTATGCCCACGCCATTCAACTACCGCACCGTCACACGCACTTGACATATCCACGGCCACTTGACGGATAGCGCGTCACCTGACGGATACCGCCCCCGTTTCCCCCGGCGCAACGAAATCCGTCGGACGATCGATCACGAGCGGGAATGCGCGCCCTGCCCTTTTCTCCTCCTCTCTCCCGCGCTCTCCCACACTCCCCCCTCTCTTCTCTTTCCCTTCTTCGCGTCCCGCATCGCCGTATGCCGCCTCGCGATTGGAGAATCCGATGGACGACGCCCTGCTCGACATTCGTTATGAGACCGCTTTACAGCAGCCTCCGTGGGAGGACGAGTCCCATGTGCTCCGGGTACGGAAGGAGCTCGCCGCCCTGCCCCCGCTCGTCGCCGACGAGGACGTGCGCACCCTGCGCTCCATGCTGGCGCGGGTCGCCGCGGGCGAGGCCCACGTCGTGCAGGCGGGCGACTGCGCCGAGGACACCGCCGAGTCCACCCCGGGCCATGTCGCCCGCAAGGCCGGACTGCTGAACGTGCTCGCCGGACAGCTCCAGATGGCCACGGCGAGACCGGTCGTCCGGATCGGCCGCATGGCCGGCCAGTACGGCAAGCCGCGCTCCAAGCCCACCGAGCGGGTCGGCGACCTCGAACTCCCCGTGTTCCGGGGCCACATGGTCAACAGCCCCGAGCCCGACCCGGAGTCCCGGCGGCCCGACCCCGACCGGCTGCTGTCGGGCTACGAGGCGGCCCGCGCCGTCATGGCCGGCCTGGGCTGGCTCGACGCCCCCGGCCGCACCCGCATCGGCGCCCCCGTGTGGACCAGCCACGAGGCGCTGCTGCTCGACTACGAGGTCCCCATGCTGCGCCGCCAGTCCGACGGGCGTCTGCTGCTGACCTCCACGCACTTCCCGTGGATCGGCGACCGCACCCGGCAGCTCGACGGCGCCCATGTCGCCCTGCTCGCCGAGGTCGTCAACCCGGTGGCCTGCAAGGTCGGGCCCGACATGAGCCCCGAGCAGCTGCTGGCCCTGTGCGAGCGGCTCGACCCGGAGCGGGCGGCCGGCCGGCTCACCCTCATCGCCCGGATGGGCGCCGGGAACGTCGCCGAGCGGCTGCCCTCGCTGGTCGCCGCCGTCCGTGCCGAGGGACACCCGGTCATCTGGCTCACCGACCCCATGCACGGCAACACGGTGAACACGCCCTCGGGCCTCAAGTCCCGCTATCTGGAGACGGTCGCCCGCGAGGCCGACGCGTTCCGGGACGCGGTCGCCGAAGGCGGCGGGGTCGCGGGCGGTCTGCACCTGGAGACCACCCCCGACGACGTCACCGAGTGCGTGCTGAACCCCTCCGAGGTCGACCTCGTCGGCACCCGCTACACGAGCTGCTGCGACCCTCGGCTCAACCCGGGCCAGGCCCTCTCCGTGGTCTCGTCCTGGTGGACGCCCGCCCACACGGCCCGGCCCGCGGCCGCGTAGCCGCGCCGGGGACGGCCGCGCGGCCCCCCCGCGCCGCCCGGCCGTCCCCGCGCCGCCCGGCCGGCCCGGGCCCCCGGGCCCCGGCTCCGGTCCCGGCCCCTCCCTGCTTCGCACCCATCACCTCCCCCAAGGAGAGAACAGTCATGGCGGGCATACCCCCCATCGAGCCGTACGCGCTGCCGAGCGCGGACGAACTGCCCGGCAACACCGCCCGCTGGTCCGCCGACCCGGACCGCGCGGTGCTGCTCGTCCACGACATGCAGCGCTACTTCCTGCGCCCCTTCCCCGCCCCGCTGCGCGACCCGCTGGTGCGCAACGCCGCGCTGCTGCGCGAGCGGGCCGTCGCGACCGGGATGCCGGTGGCGTACACGGCGCAGCCCGGCGGGATGGACGACGGGCAGCGCGGTCTCCTCAAGGACTTCTGGGGTCCCGGGATGCGCGTGGACCCGGCCGACCGGGAGGTGGTGGAGCCGCTGGCACCAGGACCCGACGACCAGGTCTTCACCAAGTGGCGCTACAGCGCCTTCTTCCGCTCCGGTCTGCTGGAGTGGATGCGCGAACAGGGCCGCGACCAGCTCGTGGTGTGCGGCGTGTACGCGCACGTCGGCGTGCTGATGACGGCGGTCGAAGCGTTCACCAACGACATCCAGCCGTTCTTCGTCGCCGACGCGGTGGCCGACTTCTCCGCCGCCTACCACCGGCAGGCGCTGGTGTACGCGGCCGAGCGCTGCGCGGTCGTCGCCACCACCGACGGCGTCCTCGCCCAGCTGGGGGCCGCGTCGGCCTCCCTGACGGCGGGGGCGAGCGCGTGAGCACGACGCCCTTCGACCCGCTGGCCGCCGTCCTGGCCGCCGACCCGCCGCCGTACGCCCTGCTGCACCGGCCCGAGAGCGCCGGGGACCGGACCGTGGACGTCCTCCTGGGGCGGATCTCCACCCCGAGGACGCTCGCGGACCTGCCGCTGCCCGAGGGCGAGCCGGGGCCTGCCGAAGGTCCCCGGCACGAGCTGCTGACCCTCGTCCCGTACCGGCAGATCGCCGAGCGCGGCTTCGCGGCGCCCGACGACGGCGAGCCGCTGATCGCGATGAGCGTCACCGAGCAGGCCGCCGTCCCGCTGGACGAGGTGCTGCGCCGGCTCCCCGACCTGCCGATCGACCTGGCGGGCGGCGACTTCGACGTCCCGGACGACACCTACGCCGAGACCGTGCGGCGGGTCATCGCCGACGAGATCGGCACCGGCGAGGGCGCGAACTTCGTCATCAAGCGGTCCTTCGTCGCCGACATCACCGGCTACACCCCGCACAGCGCGCTGTCGTTCTTCCGGCGCCTGCTGCGCGGCGAGTCGGGCGCCTACTGGACCTTCGTCGTGCACACCGGCGAGCGGACCTTCGTCGGCGCCACCCCCGAGCGGCACATCAGCGTCCGGGGCGGCAACGCCGTGATGAACCCGATCAGCGGCACCTACCGCTATCCGGCCGGCGGCCCCGTCCTGCCCGAGGTGATGGACTTCCTCTCGGACCGGAAGGAAGCCGACGAGCTGTTCATGGTCGTCGACGAAGAGCTCAAGATGATGGCCCGGATCTGCGCGGGCGGCGGCCGGGTGGTGGGCCCCTACCTGAAGGAGATGGCCCGCCTCGCGCACACCGAGTACTTCATCGAGGGGCACACCGAACGGGACCCGCGCGAGATCCTGCGCGAGTCGATGTTCGCCCCCACGGTCACCGGCAGCCCGCTGGAGAGCGCCAGCCGGGTCGTCGCCAAGTACGAGCCGGAGGGCCGCGGCTATTACAGCGGCGTGGTGGCCCTGATCGGCCGCGACGCCCGGGGCGAGCGGTCGCTGGACTCCTCGATCCTGATCCGCACCGCCGACATCGACCGCGCCGGCCGGGTGCGGATCGGTGTGGGCGCCACCCTCGTGCGGCACTCCGACCCGGACTCCGAGGTGGCCGAGACCCGGGCCAAGGCGGCCGGACTGCTCGCCGCGCTCCGGGAGTCCGGCCCGGCCGGCGCCCCCGGCACCGGGGCGGGCACGCCCGGCTTCGACCACCACCCCGACGTCCGCGCCGCGCTGGAGAGCCGCAACGGCCCCCTCGCGGGCTTCTGGTTCGCCGGCCACGCCGAGCGGTCCCGGCCGGTGCCCGAGCTGACCGGGCGGCGGGTCCTCGTGGTGGACGCCGAGGACACCTTCACCTCGATGATCGACCACCAACTTCGCTCACTGGGCCTGGAGGTGACGGTCCGTCGCTTCGACGAGCCGTACGCCTTCGAGGGCCATGACCTGGTGGTGATGGGCCCGGGTCCGGGCGACCCGAGGGAGCTGACCCACCCGAAGATCGCCCACCTGCGCGGGGCCGTCGACACCCTGCTCGCCGAGCGGCGCCCCTTCCTCGCGGTCTGCCTCAGCCACCAGGTGCTCAGCCTGCGCCTCGGCCTCCCGCTGGCCCGCAGGGACGTGCCCAACCAGGGCGTCCAGCAGGAGATCGACTTCTTCGGCGCCCGCGAACGCGTCGGCTTCTACAACACCTTCGCCGCGCGCAGCGCCGGGGACGAGTTCGACCACCCGGAGGCGGGCCCCGTCGAGGTGAGCCGCGACCCGGTCACCGGCGAGGTGCACGCGCTGCGCGGGCCGCACTTCGCCTCGATGCAGTTCCACGCCGAGTCGCTGCTCACCGAGGACGGGGTGCGGCTGTCCGGCGGGCTGCTGCGGGAGGTGCTCGGCGCCCGGCGCTGACGCCCCGGACGCCGGCGGCCGGGGCAGGGGCTCCCTCACCCCCGTCCCGGCCGCCGCCCGCTCAGCCCGCCGTGCGGGCCATCCACGCCTCGACCTCGTCGGCGGTGCGCGGCAGACCGGCGGACAGGTTCTCGTGCCCGTCGGCGGTCACCACCAGGTCGTCCTCGATGCGGACGCCGATGCCGCGCCACTCCTCCGGCACGGTCAGGTCGTCGGGCTGGAAGTACAGCCCCGGCTCCACGGTGAGGACCATGCCGGGTTCCAGGACGCCGTCCACGTACTCCTCGTTGCGCGCGTGGGCGCAGTCGTGGACGTCCAGGCCCAGCATGTGGCCGGTGCCGGCCATGGTGAAGCGGCGCTGGAGCCCGAGCTCGTAGGCGCGCTCGGCCGGGCCCTCGATGAAGCCCCACTCGACCAGCTTCTCGGCCAGGTGGCGCTGCGAGGCGACGTGGAAGTCGCGGTAGGCGGCGCCCGGCTTCACGGCGTCGAAGCCCGCCTGCTGGGCCTCGTACACCGCGTCGTACACCCTGCGCTGCACTTCGGTGAAGGTGCCGCTGATGGGCAGGGTGCGGGTGACGTCGGCGGTGTAGAGGCTGTGCGTCTCCACACCCGCGTCCAGGAGCAGCAGTTCGCCGGGGCGGACCGGGCCGTCGTTGGAGGTCCAGTGCATGATCGTGGCGTGCTCGCCGGCGGCGGCGATGGTGCCGTAGCCGACGTGGTTGCCCTCCAGGCGGGCCCGGCGGTAGAAGGTGCCCTCGATCCAGCGCTCGGAGGTGGCGATCGCCTTGGACAGCTCGCGGATGGCGTCGTCGAAGCCGCGCACCGTGGAGTCCACGGCCTTGCGCATCTCGCCGAGCTCCCACGCGTCCTTGACCAGCCGCAGGTCGCTCAGGACCTCTTCGAGCTCGTCGTCGCGATCCTCGTCGGTGGTGACGGCGGCCTCCAGGGCCGGGTCCAGCGCGCGGACGATCCGGGTCGGGACCTCCGTGTCGGCGGCCAGGTCGGCGGCGAGCCCGCGCACGTCGCGGCAGGGCAGCCCGAGGACCCGCTCCGACTCGGCGAGCGAGCGGCGGCGGCCCATCCACAGCTCGGCGTGGTAGCCCAGCCAGAACTCGTCACTGTCCCGGCCGTCGCGCGGCAGCGTGTACAGGACGGCGTCGTGGCCGCCCGCCGCGCGGGGCTCCAGCACCAGCGCGCACTCGCGGGCCTGGTCGCCGGTCATGTGCACGTAGCCGGTGTACGGGCGGAAGGGGTACGTGTCGTCGTTGGAGCGGACCTTGAGCCTGCCCGAGGGGATCACCAGGCGCTCGCCGGGGAAGCGGGCGGACAGCGCCTCGCGGCGGCGGGCCGCGTAGGGGGCCTGCTCGTCCGTTTCGAGATCGTGCCGCTCGGTGTCGGCCCAGCCCGTGCGCATCAGCGCGGACAGTTCCTCGGAGATCCCGTCGTACAGACCGTTCTTCCGGCCCTTGGCCACGGTGTGTCCCTTCGTCGCGGTGGGTGCTGGTCGTGCCGGGCGGCGCGGGGCGGGGCGCGCCCCGCCCCCGTTCGCCGGGGCGCGCCGCGTGCCGCCGTGCTCGGCGTCGTGGTGGACGGTAGTACCCCGGAGCGGGCGTGGGGGCCGGAGCGTGCCAGTGGCACTGATCGGCCATCGTGGGGCGGGGAGGGCCGATAATGCGAGGCATGACGAACGCGCGACTCGGCGAGGCACTGCGGCTGCTCGGCATCGACGAGGCGGCGGTGCGGGTCTATCTGGCGCTCCTGGAGCGGGCCCCCGCGCCACTGGGCGAGATCGGCGGCGCGGCGGGGCTCGGCGGCGCGGCGCTGGCCGCCGCGTACGACGGGCTGGTCGAGGCCGGGCTGGCGAGCGCCGCCGAGGGGGCCGGGGACGTGGTGGCGCCGGTGCCGCCGGCGGCGGGCCTGGAGATCCTGGCCCGGCACCGGGCGGCGGAGCTGGAGGAGTCGCGGATCGCCGTCGGTGGCGCCTTCGACTCGTTCCGGCGGCACCGGCTGGCCGCGTACAACGACGACCTGGTGGAGGTCGTGACCGGCGAGGCCATCGGCCGGCGGATGCGGCACGCCTGGGCGAGCGCCCGGGAGCAGATCCGGCAGTTCGAGTCGCCGCCGTACGTGCCGCTGGTCGGCGTCACGGAGGACTCGCTGGCGACGCTGGCGCGGGGGGTGCGGCAGCGGGTCGTGTACGCGCGGGAGGCGCTGGAGCACCCGGGGCACCTGAAGGACGTGATCGAGCCGTGCATCGAGGCCGGGGAGCAGGCCCGGGTGCTGCCGTCGGTGCCGGTGAAGCTGCTGATCATCGACGAGGCGTACGCGCTGGTGTCGCTGTCCATCCGCGAGGCGGACGTGGTGAACACGATGCTGGTGGTGCAGCCGTGCGGGCTGCTGTCGGCGCTGGTGGCGCTGTTCGAGCAGTCCTGGCGGAACGCGCTGCCGTTCCACGGCCACGACGCGCGGCCGGGCGGGCTCGCGCCGTCCGACCGGCGGCTGCTGCGGCTGCTCGCGGGGGGCGCGAGCGACGAGGTGATCGCCCGCGAGCTGGGGATCAGCCGCCGCACGCTGTTCCGGCGGCTGCAGGTCCTGATGGCGCGGCTGGGCGCGGCGAACCGCTTCCAGATGGCCTTGCAGGCGCAGCGCTCCGGCTGGCTGTAGTCGGTGCGGAGCCGGTCCGGTGCCGGGTGTCCGGGTGTCCGGGTGGCCGGGTGTCCGGTCCGGTCCGGTCCGGCCTCCGGCGTCCGGCGTCCCGTCAGGCGTCCGGCCCGGCGGCGTCCCGTTCGAGGACCAGGCGGGTGAGCGCGACGCGGCTGGACAGGCCGAGTTTGGCGAAGATGTGGCGCAGGTGGCTGTCCACGGTGTGCGGGGAGAGCGAGAGGCGCGCCGCCGCCTCCCGGTTGGTGAGGCCGTCCGCGACGAGCCGGGCGACGGTGGTCTCGGAGCGGGTCAGCCGGCTCCAGGCGAGGGCGGCGAGCGGGGACGGCCCGGGCGCGGGCGGGACGTCCGGAGTCCTGCCGAGGTGGACGGCGATCCGGTCGGCGTCCCCGCGCGGGCCCGCCGTCGCGAACAGCTCGTGGGCCTCCCGGCCCGCCTCGGCCGCCTCGGCCGCGTGCCCGGCGCGCCGCAGCGCCGCGCCCAGGTCCTCCAGGGCGGCGGCGCGCAGCGGTACGCGGGGGCTCTCCCGGTACGCCTCGGCGGCGGCCCGCAGCGGGGCCGGGTCCCCGGCGAGCAGCCCGCGCGCGTGGCGGGCGGCGCCGGCCAGGGAGACGTGACCGGGGTTGCGGCGGGCCAGCGCCCCGGCGGCGTCCGCGACGCGTCCGGCGAGCGCGCGGTCCCCGGCACGCAGGGCGAGCCGGACCGTCCGGGGGGCGGCGCCGGGCTCCCGGGTGAAGAGCGGCACCGGCTCCGGCAGGCCGTCCAGGAGGGGGACCAGGGCCTCCAGGGCCCGCTCGGGGCGGCCCTCCGCCTCCCGCAGCAGGGCGGTGCACCAGGCCAGGTCCTCGGTACGGGAGCCGATGCCGTCCGCGTCGAGGCGCCGGGCGGCGTCGAGGCGGGCGCGCGCCGTCTCCACGTCGCCCGTGTGCAGGGCCAGCCGGGCGAGGAGGGTGAGCAGGGGCACGCCCATGGCCAGGGTGGTGAGCCGTTCGGCGGTCCGCAGGCCCGCCTCGGCCTCGGCGAGGGCGTCGTCGAGCAGTCCCCGGGCCAGCCACAGTTCGGCCCGGTGGTAGTGCCACAGGGGCCCTGACCAGGCGGTGCCGAAGCGGTGGGCCTCGCGCTGCCCGTACGCGTAGACGGCGGCGGCCTCGGTGAGCCGGTCGGCGGCCGTCAGGGCGGCGCCGAGCCACAGCCGGGGATGGAGCCGCGCGGCCTCGCCGCCCTGCTCGTCGGCCGTCCCGACGGCCTCTTCAGCGAGGGCGACGGCGCCGGAGAGGTCGCCGGCGGCCTGGGCGGCCATGCTGCGGGCCGCCGTGCCGAAGACCGCCGAGGGGTGTTCGGCGGCGCTCCGGGCGAGCCGCACCGCCCGCGCGGCGGCGCGCTCCGCCTCGCCGGGCCCGCCCGCGTTGAGCAGGGCGTGCGCCTGTACGGCGAGCACCCGGGCGCGCACCGCGTCGGGCACGCCGGGCAGGGCGAGGGCCCGTTCGGCGCAGCGGACGGCGGCGCGGTCCCGCCCGGCGTGCTTGAGGGCGGAGGCGAGTCCGTACAGCAGGGTGGCCTCGGTCTCGGGGGGCACCCCGGCCGCGAGCACGGTCTCGGCGAGCTCCCGCGCCTCGGCGATCCGCCCGGCGGCGGCGAGCAGTCCGACCGCCTCGGCGGCGAGCTGCGGGTGGGCGGGGTGGTCGGCGCCGATCGCGGCGAGGGTGCGCAGGGCCAGGCCGGCGGCGGTGCCCGGGGCGGTGCGGGCGAGCTCGGTGACGGTGGCGCGCAGCGCCTCGACGGCCGGTGCGGTCCAGCGCGCGCCGCCGCGCAGGAGGTGTTCGGCGACCTCGGCGGCGGGGCGGCCCTCGGCCCGCAGCACGGCGACCGCCTCGCGGTGCAGCACCTCGCGGACGGGCCCGGGGAGGGCGGCGAGCACGGATTCGCGGATCAGGTCGTGCCGGAAGGCCAGTTCGGGGCCGCTCTCCAGGAGCACGTCCTGCCGCAGCGCCTCCTCGGCGGCGGCGACCAGGGCGACGGCCGGGCGGCCCCAGAGCCCGGCGGCCTCGTGCAGCGTGAACGGCCGCCCGAGGACGGCGCCCGCTCGCAGCAGCCGGTGGGCGTCCTCCGACAGCCCGCGCAGGTGCCGCCGGACGGCGTCGGGGAAGCCGGGCGGGAGCGCGGGGGCGGGCGGGGGTACGGGGGCGGGCGGGAGCGCGGGGGCGGGCGGGAACCCGGGCGCGGGCGGGAGCGCGGCGGGCCCGTCGGCGGGCGGACCGCCGGCCACCAGGGCCTCCACGAGGAAGGGGTTGCCCCCGCAGCGGTGGGCCAGGGCGAGGAGCCCGGGGTCGGGTGCGGTGCCGAGGAGGTCCCGGCACAGGGCGTGGACCGACGCGTCGTCGAGCGGGCCGGGGACGAGGTGTCCGGCCCCTTCCTGGAGGAGCAGGTCCACGGCGCCGCGCCCGGGGGTGCCGGGCGGCGTGGTACGGGCCGCGAGGAGCCACAGGACGGGCGAGGCGCGCAGCGCGGGGACCAGCAGGCGCAGGGCCAGCGCGGTGAGTTCGTCGGCCCACTGGACGTTGTCGAGGGCGATCAGGAGCGGGCCCCGGGCGGCGTGGCGCTCCAGCAGTTCGCCGAGCCGGTCGACGAGCCGGAAGCGGTGGGCGACGTGGCCGCCGAGCCGGTCCGGCCCGGCGGCGGTCCGGGGGCCGTGCGTGGCGTGGCCGCCGAGCCGGTCGAGTCCGTCGACGGGCCGGGGGCCGCCGTTCCCGAGGGCGCCGAGCAGGGTGCTGAGCGGGGCGGCGCGGTCGAGTTCGGTGGCGCGGCCGGCGGCGGTGGCCATGCCCCGGGCGGCGGCGTCGGCGAGGGCGGCGGTGAGCAGCCGGGTCTTGCCGATGCCGGGCGGGCCCTCGACGACCAGGCAGCCGCCGGTGCCGGACGTCGCGGCGTCGAGTGCCGTGCGGACACGGGCCAGTTCGGCGTCCCTGCCGATCATGCGCACCCCGGGCATCCGCGTGTCCTCCCCCGCCTCGCGCCCCACGCTACCGGCCGCCCTCGCCGGGCGGCGCCCGGCTTTCCCCGCGCCCTCGCCGCCCACCGCGCCGTTGGCTCGAACACGTATGGCCGGACGGCCGGTTCGGGCCGGTTCGGTTCGGTGCCCAAGATCCCGGGATCACGTGATGTGCGGCCCCGCCCCGCCCCGGGAGGCTGCGTACACCGCCCCGGACGACCGGGGCTGGGGCCTGTGAGAGCGAGGGAGCAGCCGGTGACCACCGGACAGTACGAGAAGAACGCGACGGCCCGGGGCGGGGCGGGCACGGCGAGCGGGCGGCGGGCCCGGCTGGTCCTGGCGCTGGTGTGCGCCTGCCAGTTCATGGTGATCCTGGACTCGTCCATCGTGAACGTCGCCCTGCCCTCGGTCCGCGCGGACCTGGGGTTCACCGACACCGGGACCGCCTGGGTGGTGAACGGCTATCTGCTGGCCTTCGCCGGGCTCCTGCTGCTCGGGGGCCGGGCGGCCGACCTGGCGGGCGCGCGCCGGGTGCTGACCGCCGGTCTGCTGCTGTTCTCGGTGGCGAGCCTCGTCGGCGGTCTCGCGCCCACGCCCGGGGTGCTCGTCGCGGCGCGCGTGGCACAGGGCGTCGGCGCGGCGCTGACGGCCCCGGCGGCGCTCGCGGTCATCCACACGCACTTCACCGCACCGGGCGCGCGGGCGCGGGCGTTCGGTGCCTGGGCCTCCTCGGGCAGTGTGGGCGGGCTGGCGGGCGCGATCGTCGGGGGCGCGTTCACGACGGGTCTGTCCTGGCGCTGGGTCTTCCTGGTCAACGTCCCGGTCGGCGCGCTGCTGGTGGCCGTGGCCCTGACGCGGCTGTCCGCCGCGCGCCCGGCCCGCCGGGAGCCGGTCGACGTGCTCGGCGCGCTCACCGGCACCCTGGGGCTGGCCGCGCTGGTCTTCGGCGTCACCGGCATCGGGGACGAGGGCTGGAGCTCGGGCCCGGTCGTCGGCCCGGTCCTCGCCGGGCTGGCGCTGCTCGCCCTCTTCCTGGTGGTGGAGTCGCGGGCGTCCCACCCGATGGTGCCGCTCCGGCTGTTCCGGAGCCGGGCGGTCGCCGCGGGCAACGCGATGCTCCTGCTCTTCGGCGGGATCGCCATCGCCCTGTGGTACTTCACCGCTCTGTTCCTCCAGAACGTCCTCGGCTTCTCCGCGCTCCAGGCGGGGCTGGGCCAGACGCCCGCCGCCGTCGGCTTCATGGTGGTCGCCCGGTACGCCTCGGGGCGGCTCGCGACCGCCGGGGCGCGCGCCCTGATCCTGGCGGGCGGCGGCTGCTTCGTGGCGGGCTTCCTGTGGCTCTCGGCCGCCGGCCCCGGCAGCGGGTACGCGACCGGGGTGCTCGGCCCCACGCTGCTGGTCGCGGCCGGCATCGGGCTGACCTTCCCCACCCTGATGGCCGTGTCGACGGCCGGCGCCCCCGAGGAGTACGCGGGGACCGTCGGCGGACTCGCCACCACCGCGAACCAGGTGGGCGGTTCGGTCGGCCTCGCGGTGCTGGCGACGGCCGCGGGCGCGGAGGCGGCCGACGCGGCGCCGGGCACTCCGGCGGCCTCGGCCGCTGCGGCCGGATACGACCTGGTGTTCCTCGTCGCGGCGGGGCTGGCCGTCGCGATCGCCCTGATCGCCCCGCTGCTCCCGGGACGGACGGTCCGCCCGGAGCCGGCGGAGACGCCCTAGGGTGGGGCGGGTCCGCCCGGAGGACCCGCTCCGCCGGGTCCGCCCGCCGGGTCCGCCCGCCGGGTCCGCCCGGCCTCGCCGAAGAAGGAGCCGCGATGCGTGTCGCCCTGTTCCTCACCTGTGTCGACGACACGCTCCATCCGGACACCGGCCGGGCCGTGGTGCGGCTGCTGACCCGCCTCGGCGTGGACGTGGACTTCCCTGCCGGGCAGACCTGTTGCGGGCAGGCCCACTACAACTCCGGCTACCGTCATGAAGCCGAGCCGCTCGCCCGGCGCTTCGCCGAGGTCTTCGGCGGCTACGACGCGGTCGTGACCCCCTCCGGCTCCTGCGGGGCGATGGTGCGCGAGCTGTACCCGAGGCTGGGAGAGCGGGCCCGCGCGGAGGGGCGCGGCGGCGCGCTGGCGGCGACGCTGGCGCCGGTGGTGCCGAGGACGTACGAGCTGACGGAGTTCCTGGTGGACGTGCTGGGGGTGACGGACGTCGGCGCCTGGTATCCGCACCCGGTCACCTACCACCCCACCTGTCACGGGGCGCGCGGCCTCGGGCTCGGCGACCGGCCGCTGCGGCTGCTGCGGGCGGTGCGGGGCCTCGAACTGCGGGAGCTGCCGGGCGCGGAGGAGTGCTGCGGCTTCGGCGGGACCTTCGCGCTGAAGAACCCGGACGTGTCGGCCGCGATGGGCGCGGACAAGGTGCGTGCCGCCGAGTCCACCGGCGCCGAGGTGCTGTGCGCGGGCGACAACTCCTGCCTGACGCACCTGGGCGGCACGATGGCCCGGCTGCGGACGCGCCTTCGGCCGGTCCACCTCGCGGAGATCCTGGCGAGCACCGAAGCGGAGCCCCTGGCGTGACCGGCACCTTCGTCGGGATGCCGGCGTTCCCCGAGGCGGCCCGGGCGGCCGTGCGCGACGAGCGGCTGCGGGGCAATCTGCGGCACGCCACCCACACCATCCGGGCCAAGCGGGCCGCCGCCGTGGCGGAGGTGTCCGACTGGGCGGAGCTGCGCGAGGCGGGGCGGCGGGTCAAGGACCACACCCTGGGCCATCTCGACCGCTATCTGGAGAAGTTGGAGGCGGCGGTCACCGCGGCGGGCGGCACGGTCCACTGGGCGGCGGACGCGGCGGAGGCCAACCGGATCGTCACGGAGCTGGTGCTGGCGACCGGCGAGAAGGAGGTCGTCAAGGTCAAGTCGATGGCCACCCAGGAGATCGGCCTCAACGAGGCCCTGGAGGCGGCGGGCATCCGGGCCTACGAGACGGATCTGGCCGAGCTCATCGTGCAGTTGGGCCGGGACCGGCCCTCGCACATCCTGGTGCCCGCGATCCACCGCAACCGGACCGAGATCCGGGATACGTTCCGCTCCGAGATGAAGGAATGGGGCCGCCCGGCCCCGGCGGACCTCGGCGACTCCCCCGCCGAGCTGGCCGAGGCCGCCCGGCTGCACCTGCGGGAGAAGTTCCTGCGTGCCAAGGTCGGCGTGTCGGGCGCCAACTTCATGGTCGCGGAGACCGGCACGCTGGTCGTCGTCGAGTCCGAGGGCAACGGCCGGATGTGCCTGACCCTGCCGGAGACGCTGATCTCCGTCGTCGGCATCGAGAAGACGATCCCGACCTGGCGGGACCTGGAGGTCTTCCTCCAGACGCTGCCGCGCTCCTCGACCGCCGAGCGGATGAACCCGTACACCTCGATGTGGACCGGCACGGCCGGCGACGACGGCCCGAGGACCTTCCATCTGGTGCTGCTCGACAACGGGCGCACCGACACCCTCGCCGACGAGGTGGGCCGGCAGGCGCTGCGCTGCATCCGCTGCTCGGCCTGCCTCAACGTCTGCCCGGTGTACGAGCGGGCCGGCGGCCACGCGTACGGCTCGGTCTACCCGGGGCCGATCGGCGCGATCCTCAGCCCCCAGCTGCGCGGTACGGGCAGCGCCGTGGACGCCTCGCTGCCCTTCGCCTCCTCGCTGTGCGGGGCCTGTTACGAGGTCTGCCCGGTCGCCATCGACATCCCCGAGGTCCTGGTCCATCTGCGCGAGCGGGTGGTCCGGGGCGGTCCCGCGGTCCGCGAGGGGAACACGGTGGTGCTCCGCCCGGCGAAGGGGCGCGCCGCCGAGCGGGCGGCGATGCGCGCGGCCCGCTGGGCGTTCGGGCGGCCGGGCGTGCTGCGCACCGGGCAGCGGCTCGCGGCCCGCACCCGGCGGCTGCATCCGCGCACGCTGCCCGGCCCCGGCCGGGCCTGGACCGCGTCGCGGGAGCTGCCGGTCGTGCCGCCGGAACCGTTCCGGGACTGGTGGGAGCGGACCGGCGGCGGCCGGACCGG
Organism: Streptomyces sp. NPDC042100; assembly: GCF_055582325.1. Lineage (NCBI taxonomy): Bacteria > Bacillati > Actinomycetota > Actinomycetes > Kitasatosporales > Streptomycetaceae > Streptomyces > Streptomyces sp. NPDC042100. Next base: position 110,526 of record NZ_JBVJDK010000007.1, on the reverse strand, counting down.
GACCGGCCCCGCGCGGGCCGGGGAGGAGTCGGAGTGAGCGGCAGGGAGCGGGTCCTGGGCCGGGTGCGGCGCGCCCTCGCGGGACTCCCAGAGGACTCCGTACCGTACGAGGAGGCCGTCGGGCGCGGCTATCTGCGGCGGCACGGCGAGCTGGACCCGGCGCGGACGGCGGACCTGCTCGCGGAGAACCTGGCCGACTACCGGGCGCTGGTGCACCGCTGCTCCGCCGACGCGCTGTCCGCGCTCATCGCGGGGCTGCTGGCGGCGCGGGGCGCGCGCACGGTGCTGGTGCCGGACGGCCTCGATCCGGGGTGGCTCGCCGGGAGCTCGGCCCGGCGGATCGCGGACCGGGCGGAGAGCACCCCGGCGGAGCTCGACCGGGTGGACAGCGTGGTCACCGGCTGCGCCCTGGCGATCGCGGAGACCGGGACGCTGGTGCTGGACGGCTCCGCGGGCCAGGGCCGGCGCCGCGTCACCCTCGTCCCCGACCACCACGTCTGCGTGGTGCGGGTCCCCGACCAGGTGGTGGCCTCGGTGCCGCTGGCGCTGGAGCGGCTGGATCCGGTCCGCCCGCTGACCTGGATCTCGGGCCCGTCGGCGACCAGCGACATCGAACTGGACCGGGTGGAGGGCGTGCACGGCCCTCGCACCCTGGAGGTCGTACTGGTCGAGGGCAAGGGCGAGGGCAGGGTCGAGGACGAGAGCAAGGTCAAGGTCGAGGTCGACGAGGACGAGGCGGACTCTTTCCCCTTCGGGTGACGGCTCACGCATCCGGTGGACGATTCCACTCATCCGGGTGTGCAGTGACGTTCCTTCACCGAATGCGCCCCGGGGGCGCCCGGAGAATGAGCCGACCGCCGGGGTGCGCCCGGCGCGCACTCCCCCCGACACCCGGAACAGAGGCGTATCCGCATGACCACCCCCCATGCCCTCGACCGCGTACGCGTCGTCTTCGAGCTCTTCGACGCCGACGGGAACGGGCACATCGAGCCCGAGGACTTCGCGCTGATGGGCAGCCGGACCGTCGCGGCGGTCCCGACGGCGGGCGACGCCGCCACCGCGCGGCTGCTCGACGCCTTCCAGCGCTACTGGAAGACGCTGGAGACCGAGCTGGACACCGACGGCGACGGACGGGTCAGCTTCGAGGAGTTCCAGGCCGTCGTGCTCTCCCCGGAGCGCTTCGACTCCACCGTCGACGAGTTCGCCGAGGCGCTCGCCGACATGGGCGACCCGGACGGCGACGGCTACGTCGACCGGCCCGAGTTCCTCGCCCTGATGACCGCCATCGGCTTCGACGAGGCCAACATCGAGGCCCTGTTCGACGCCTTCGAGCCCGTCGAGGGCGACCGCATCCCCGTCGCCACCTGGGCCGACGGCATCCGGGACTACTACCGGCCCGAGAAGGCCGGCATCCCCGGCGACCGCCTGACCGACGCCTCGGACCGCTGATGCCCGCCGCCCCGGCGACCGCCCCCACGGTCGGCCTCGCGGTCGGCCGGGGCACCGGCGCCGAACTCGCCGAGGTCTTCGAACGCGTCCTCGGCGCCCTCACCGCCGCGCTCCCGCACGGCGTCCGGATCGCACGCTCCCCGCGCGTCTACCACTCGTACGTCTCCCTCCGCGACGGCCACGACGTCGAGCGCATCCGCGAGCTGACGGCCGAGGACGCCGACCACTACGAGCGCTTCTGCCGCGCGCTGGCCGCGTCCGGCACCCCGGCCGTCTTCCGCACCGCGATCAACGCCCAGTCCCTCTACCTGGTCCGGCGCAGACTGCGGGCCGTCAAGGTGGACCTGCTCAGCGAGGGGACGAGCTCCCTGCTGCTCGTCCGCGACCAGGCCCAGGGCTTCTACACCGGCGAGAACCGGCACTCCCCGGGCGAGGTGGTCCGCACCCTCACCTTCAGCCGGGAGGTCACCGAGGCGGTCGTCCGGCACGCCCTGGAGCGGGCCCGCCGGGAGTGGCCGGACGGGGACGTCGGACGGATCGTCATGGCGTACAAGTTCCACCTCCTCGACGGCGCCTTCGACACCTGGGTCGCCGAGCTCGCGGACCGGCTCGGGGTGCGGATCGAGGTCTTCCAGCCCGACACCGTCAACCGCAACCTGCTGGCCCACGGGCTGCCCGGGCGCACCCTGCTCATCGCCGGGAACGAGTGGGCCGACATCATGCACGTGATGCTGCTCGACCGGTTCGGCTCCGCCCGGCAGGAGAACCGGTGCACGGAGAACGTCTGCCTCGACCCCGGGGCGGCCGGCCTCGTCGAGTACCAGACCGTGCACGGCTCCGCCGACGACCTCGCCGGGCGCGACCTGGTCAACCCGGTGGCGACGGTCCGGGCCGCGGCCCTCGTCGCCGAGCGCCACTGCGGCGTCCCCGGCGCCGTCGCGGCGGTCGAACGGGCCCTCGCCGCGCTGGACGAGCAGGGCGTCGGCACGCCCGACCTCGGCGGCCGGCACACCACCACCGGCGTCGTCGACGCGCTGCTCGACGCCGTCGGGACACACCGGCCCGCCGCCCTGGTCGGTGAGCCGTGACGGTCCCCCCGGCCCCCACGGGCACGGCCCTGGTCGTCGTGGACCTGCAGAACGACTTCTGCGCCACCCCGGTGGCCCGGGCCCGCTTCAGCGGCTCCCCCGCCGACCTGGACACAGCCGTCACCGGCACCGTACGGGCCGTGGCGGCGGCCCGGCGGCGGGGCGTGGAGGTCGTCTTCGTGCGCTTCCTCGGCGACCCCGCCTTCCAGGGCGAGAGCTGGCGCTCCCGCGACCGGCGGCTCGGCAAGGAGCCCAAGTGCCTGGAGGGCTCGTACGGCGCCGAGTTCACCGGCGTCGACCCGGCGCCCGGGGAACGCGTCTTCACCAAGCGCGCCTGCTTCGACGCCTTCCTCGCCGAGGGCTTCGGCGCGCACCTGGCCGCCCGGGGCGTCGGGCACCTCGTGCTCGCCGGGCTGTTCGCCGACGTGTGCGTGGACTCCACCGCCCGCACCGCCTTCCAGCGGGGCCTCCACCTCACCGTCCTGACCGAGTGCACCACCTCGCTCCACCTGCCGTACGACTCCGTCCTCCGCTTCATGCGGGCGGTCTACGGCGCCCGGACCACCACCGCCGACGACGCGGACGCCTGGACCGCGCCGCCGCCCCTGCCCGCGGCCGGGGGCGGGGGCGATGCCGGGACCGAGGCCGTGTCTCCGCCCGAGGCCGTGTCTCCGCCCGGGGCCGGGGCCGAACGGGCGGCGGCCGGATGACCGCCGCCGCCCGGACCGGCGCCCTCGTCGGCGGACCCGCCGCCGGCGTCAAGGGACCGGACTCCGGCGTCTCGGCGGGCGTGGGCCGCACCGCGCTCCTGGTGGCGGCGGCCCGCGCCATCGAGACCCACCGCCCCGACAGCCTCGCCCGGGACCCGCTCGCCGAACACTTCGTGCGCGCCGCGCCCGTCTCGGCCGACTGGCCGGTCCACCCCGACCAGGTGCCCGGCGGGACCGCCGACCCGCTCTGGGGCCGCCTCGGCCGCTACTTCGGTCTGCGCACCCGCGTCCTCGACGACCACCTGCTCGCCTCCGCGCGCGCCGGGGCACGCCAGGTGGTGCTGCTCGGCGCGGGTCTGGACTCCCGTGCGTACCGGCTTCCCTGGCCGCCCGGCGGCACCGTCCACGAGCTCGACACGGCCGGGGTGCTGGACTTCAAGCGGGAGGTGCTCGACCGCGTCGGCGCCGCCCCGACGGCGGAGCGCCGACCGCTCGCCGTCGACCTGCGGGAGGACTGGGAGCGGGTCCTGCTCGCCGACGGCTTCTCGCCCGGCCTGCGGACCGCCTGGCTCGCCGAGGGCCTGCTGCTCTATCTGCCCGCCGAGGCCGAACGGCGGCTCGTCGCCACCGTGGACCGGCTGAGCGCGCCCGGCAGCACCCTCGCGTACGAGATCAAGGAGATCGCCGAGCCGGCCGCCGTACGCCGCAACCCCGTGTACACGGCGGCCCGGGAGCGGCTCGGCATCGACCTGATCGCGCTCTTCGACACCCGCCCCCGGCCCGACTCGGCCGGGGAACTCGCCCGGCGGGGCTGGCGGGTGCGGGTGCGCGGCCCGTACGAGTTCACCGCCCTGCACGGGCGCGGGCCCCGCCCGGAGCCGGACGACGCCCTCGCGGTCAACCGCTGGGTCTTCGCGACGGCCACCGGCCACCGCCCCGCCCGCCCCGGCGGGAGCTGACCGCTCCCGCCCCCACGCCGCCGGTGCCCGCCCGCCCGCCGATCGGGCGGGCCCCGGTCCGACCCGGTCGGGGGAACCTGCCTCCCCTGCCGTGGCGCGGCCCCGCCGGGGTGGTACGTCGTCGGTCATGCAGCCAGCCGCACCGCCCACGGTCGCCCCGTTCCTCCGCACGGCCGCCGCCTACGCGTGGCGGCTGCTGGTCGTCGGCGCGCTCGTCTACGTCCTGTTCGCCCTGCTCGGGCGCTTCCACGAGGTCGCGGTGGCGGTCTTCCTCGGCCTGGTGGTCACCGCCCTGCTGCGCCCGGTCGCCGATCTCCTCGCGCGCCGGCTGCCCCGCGGGCTCGCCGTGGCGGTGACCCTGCTCGGCGGGATCGCGCTGGTCCTGGGCGTGCTGGCACTGGTCGGCGAGGCGGTCGCCGGCGAGAGCTCGACGCTGGTGCGGGAGTTCCGGGACGGCGTCGAGCGGATCGAGCAGTGGCTGCGCCGGCCGCCGCTCCGGCTGAACCCCCGGGCGCTCACGGACGTCCAGTCCAAGATCGGCGAGTTCCTGTCGAGCCACCGCTCCGCCCTGGTCAGCCAGGCGGTGAGCGGGGCGCACCAGGTGGTGGCGGTGCTGACCACGCTGGCGCTCGCGCTGTTCTGCTCGGTGTTCTTCATCCACTCGGGCGACCGGCACTGGAAGTGGTTCCGGGAGCAGTTGCCGCAGTCCGCGCGCGGCCGGGTGGGCATCGGCGGGCGGGCCGCCTGGCGCACGTTCACCGGCTACACCCACGGGATCGTGCTGGTGGCGGCGACCAACGCGGTCCTGGTCGGGATCGCCCTGTGGCTCCTCGGCGTACCGCTGGCGGTGCCGCTGGCCCTGCTGGAGTTCGGCGCCGCGTTCATCCCGCTGATCGGCTCGCCGGTGGCGCTCGCGGTCGCGGCGGTGGTGGCCCTGGCGACGAAGGGCCCGTGGATCGCGATGGTGGTGATCGCCCTGATCGTGGTCATCGGCCAGATCGAGGGCCACCTCCTGCACCCCCTGGTGATGAGCTGGGCCGTCCGTCTGCACCCCCTGGTCGTCGCCGTCTCGGTGGTGGCGGGCTCGATCGCGGCGGGCATCCTGGGCGCGGTGGTGGCGGTGCCGCTGGTGTCGGTGGTGTGGTCGGTCCACACGGCGCTCCGGGATGCGCGCGGGAGGTCCGAGGGAGCCGAGAGATCGGGGGGATCGGAGGGGCCTGAGCCATTCGAGGGGGCCGAGGGATCCGGGAGCGGCCCGGAGCCGGCCTAGGAACGCGGTCCCGCGCAGGGCAGTCCGGCGCCGAGCCGTCCGCCGCCTCGCGCGGCGGGGCGGGCCGAGCCCCCCGTCAGGCGGCGGCTCCGCGCCCCGAGGTGGCCAGGCTCAGGACGTTCGCGCCCACGACCGCGCCGATGGCCGCCCCGTCGATCCAGCCCAGGCCCTGGCCGAGGCCGATCCAGCCGACCAGCGCCGCGAGGACCGGGTTGACGCTCATGAAGAGCCCGAACGCGGCGGGCGGCACGTGCCGCAGGGTGAAGAGGTCCGCCAGGTAGGGCACGGCCGAGGCGAGGACCCCGGCGGCGACCGCGTAGCCGAGCGAGGCGGCCGTCGGCGGGTGGCGCAGCACCACGTACAGCCCGACCGGCAGGAACGTCACGGCCGACAGCAGCGCCGCCGCCGCGCTCCCCTGGGCGCCGGGGATGCGGCGGCCGACCGTGCGGTTGAGCAGGATGTACGAGGCCCAGCACACCGCCCCGAGCAGCCCGGCCGCCATCCCGACGTAGTCGGTGGAGGGCTGCGGGCGCATCAGGGCGACGACACCAGCCGCCGCCACGACGGCGCAGACCGCGTCGATCCGGCGGCGGGTGGCGGCCAGCGCGATGGCGAGCGGGCCGAGGAACTCCAGGGTCACGCCGAGGCCGAGGCCGACCCGGTCGATGGCGGTGTAGAGGGACAGGTTCATGGTGCCGAAGACGACCGCGAGCAGCACGACCGGCCGCCACTGGTGCCGGGTGAAGCCGCGCAGCGCGGGCCGTCCGACGGCCAGCAGCACGGCGGCGGCCACGTACTGGCGGACCGCGACGACGCCGACGGGCCCGAGGACGGGGAAGGCCAGGGAGCCGGTCGCGGCACCGATCTGGTTCGACAGACCGCTGCCGAGCATGGCGGCGACACCGGCGGCGGAGGTGCGGGCCCCGGGCCCGGTGGGGAACGCCGACGCGGCTTCGGCGGCAGGAGCGGAGGACATGAGGCGATGGTCCGCGTCCGGCCTCCTTGCGCAAAATGCATGATCGCGTCAGATCTATACGCTGGGCGCATGGATGCGGACGGCGGTGGCGGAGGCAAAGGTGGTGCGGACGGCACGCGTGGTGCGGACGGCACGCGTGGTGCGGACGGTGCGGGCCTGGAGCTGCGGCAGCTCCGCTGCCTCGTCGCGATCGTCGACGAGGGCACCTTCACCGACGCGGCGTTCACGCTCGGCGTCTCGCAGGCCGCCGTCTCCCGCACCCTGGCGTCGCTCGAACGGGTTCTCGGCGTGCGCCTGTTGCGCCGCACCTCGCGCTCGGTGACGCCGACGGCGCACGGGATACGGGTGCTGGCCCACGCCCGCCGGGTGCTCGCGGAGGCGGACGAGCTGGTCCGGGAGGCCGCGTCCGGGCAGCGGGTGCTGCGCGTCGGCTACGCCTGGTCGGCTCTCGGCCGGCACACCCCGGCGTTCCAGCGCCGGTGGGCGGCGGCGCACCCGGGGACCGAGCTGCACCTGGTGCGGGTGAACACGGCGACGGCGGGGCTCGCGGAGGGCACCGCCGACCTCGCGGTGCTGCGCCGGCCGCTGGAGGACCGGCGCTTCGACGCGGCGATCGTGGGCCTTGAGCGGCGGCTGTGCGTGATGGCGGCGGACGACCCGCTGGCCCGGCGGCGTTCGGTGCGGCTGGCCGACCTCAGCGGCCACACCCTGCTGATCGACCGGCGGACCGGCACCACGACGCCGGAGCTGTGGCCGCCGGACGCGCGGCCCGCGACGGAGGAGACGTACGACGTGGACGACTGGCTCACGGCGATCTCCACGGGCCGACGGATCGGGATGAGCGCGGAGGCGACCGCGGACCAGTACCGCCGCCCGGGGGTGGTCTACCGCCCGGTGCGGGACGCCGAGCCGGTCGCGGTGCGGCTGGCCTGGTGGCGGGACGATCCGCATCCCGCCGCCCCGGCCGTGGTCGAGTTGCTCACCGCCCTCTACCGGGCGGTGTGAGCGCGCGCCGCCACGCCCCCCACGACCAGCGCCGTGCCGCCGACGACGACCCGGGGGCCGGGGCCCGGGCCGTCGAGGACGGTGGCCGTGATCCGGGCGGGGCTGCCGAGCGCGTCGCCCATGTCGACGGCGATGTCCCTGAGGCCGCGCCCGGCCAGGTGGCCGGCGAGGCAGGCGGTTCCGTTGGCGTTGGCGATGTCCTCGGGGACGCCGATGGAGGGGGCGAACAGGCGGGCGGCGAGGGCGCCCGAGGGCTCCGGCGGGGAGTGGACGTAGGCGCCGAGGAGGCCGAACCGGTCGCAGAGTTCGCGCAGCCGGTCCTGGTCGGGCCTGAGCGCGGCGAGGGCGGCGCGCGAGACGACGGGCACCAGGATCCGCTCCCGGCCGGCACCCGCCACCCGCGGGCCCGGGCCGGCCTCGTCGGGCGCGAGGCCGAGGGCGGCCGGGATCAGGGCGCGTTCGGCGGCGGTGGGCGGGCGCAGGATGAGGGGCCCGGGGTCGAACAGGCCGGTGCCTCGGTCGCCTTCGGCGCGGGCCCGGCCGGTGAGGGTGCCGTGCGCGGTGCGCAGGGTGGCGCGGTAGAGCCGTCCCGGGGCGGTGCGCGAGGCGAGCAGGACGAGGGCGGCGACGGTGCCGTGGCCGCAGCCGGGGAGCTCGCCCGCAGCGGTGAAGTAGCGGACGTCCAGGGTGGGTTCGAGCCCGTCGCCGGGAGCCTGGCGGACGTACACGGCGTGCGAGACGCCGAGTCGGGCGGGCAGCAGGCGACGGTCCTCGTCGTCCATGCCGTCCATGCCGTCCATGCCGTGCGTGCCGTGCACCGGGCGGCCCGTCTCCAGGACGACGGCGGTGGGGCTGCCGCCGGTGCCGTCGCGGAGGCAGGCGCGGACGACGGTGACGTCGGGGCCGTCAGACGGCACGGGCGGTCCGCAGCCGGGCGATGGCGTCGGCCCCGTAGCCCAGCTCCGTCAGGATCGGCCCGGTGTGCTCGCCGACGCCCGGCACGGCTCCCATCCGGGCCTCGACGCCGTCGAGATCGGCCGGCGGGAGCAGCGCGGGCACCAGGGCGCCGCCGGGCAGCGGCACGTCGCGCCAGCGGTCCCGGGCGGTGAGCACGGGGTGGTCGAGGAAGGCGGCGATGTCGTTGACCCCGGCGTTGGCGACGCCCGCCCGGTCGAGGAGCTCGCCCGCGGTCGCCGCGTCGAGTTCGGCGAACCGGGCGGCGACGAGGGCGTCGAGGGGCTCGCGGTGGGCGACCCGCAGCGCGCCGGTGGCGAACCGGGGGTCGTCGACGAGCTCCGGGCGGCCCAGGAACCGCTCACACAGGGCGGCCCATTCGCGCTCGTTCTGCACGGAGAACAGCACGTCCTTGCCGTCGGCGGCGGTGAAGGCGCCGTACGGGGCGATGGTGGCGTGCCGGGTTCCGACGCGCGGCGGCTGGGCGCCGCCGTAGCGGGTGTAGTAGGCGGGCTGGCCCATCCATTCGGCCAGCGCCTCGAACAGAGAGACCTCGACGGCGCGCGCGACGCCGGTGGTGGCGCGGGTGAACAGGGCGGTGAGGATGCCGCTGTAGGCGTACATCCCGGCGGCGATGTCGGCGACGGACACCCCGGCGCGGGCGGCGCCGTGCTCGTTGCCGGTGAGCGAGACGAGGCCGGTCTGGCACTGCACGAGCAGGTCGTAGGCCTTGCGGTCGGCCCAGGGGCCGGTGGTGCCGTAGCCGGAGACGGTGCAGGCGATGAGGGAGGGGAAGCGCTCGGCGAGCGCCCGCGCGCCGAGGCCGAGGCGCTCGGCGGCACCGGGCGCGAGGTTCTGCACGAAGACGTCGGCGCCCGCCAGCAGGCGTTCCAGGACCTCGCGGCCCGCCTCGCTCTTCAGGTCGAGGGTGAGGGACTCCTTGGAGCGGTTGAGCCACACGAAGTAGCTCGACTCGCCGTGCACGGTGGTGTCGTAGCGGCGGGCGAAGTCCCCCTCGCCGGGCCGCTCGACCTTGATCACCCGGGCCCCGAGGTCGGCCAGCTGGCGGGTCGCGAAGGGCGCGGCCACGGCCTGTTCGAGGCTGACGACGGTGATGCCGGCGAGCGGGAGCGCGTCGGGGCGAGCGGTCATGGAACGGCCTCCTGGTGGTGCGGTCCTGGCGCAGCCATGACATTACGGGGTGGGTGCGGGCGCCTCCGCGGGGTAGGCGCTGCCCGTGGCGTCGCAGCGCAGGTCCCAGGTGCCGGCCGTGTCCGGTTCGTGGACCCGGACCAGGACCTTGGTCTGGTCGAGGTCTGCGGCCTTGGCGGCGGTGCAGGCGAGCTGGCTCACGGCGGCCTGCTCCAGGCGCTCGACGGCGACCGGGAGGTGCAGGTCCACGGTGCCGGGGGCGGCGCGGACCGCCGTGACCTCGCCCTTCATCGGCGGCACGAGGGTGACCAGGCCCCGCTCCCGCTCGGCCGCCGTGGGCCCTTCCAGGAGCAGGTCGACGGCCTCCTGGGGGCCGACCGGCGCGCTCGCGGTCCGGGCCGCGTAGCGCAGCCCGTAGGGGCCGACGAACAGCAGCCGCGCGTCGCGGCTCGCCGTGCCGGGCCGGTTGGCGCCGACGGCGGGCGCCCCGGCCGGCTCCGGCCCGGTGGTCGGGATGCCGCAGCCGGTGAGCAGCACGGCGAGCGGGCCGAGCAGCCCGAACAGGGCGCGGGGGGCGGGGAGTCGGCGGCGCGGCCCCGGGCCCGTGCGGGCGCGGCGGCGGCTCATGTCCGGGTCTCCGCGCCGCGCGGGGGCAGGGTCACGGTGAACACCGCGCCGCCCTCGGGGGCGTTGGCGGCCGTGAGGGTGCCGCCGTGGAGCCGGACGTTCTCGCGGGCGATGGCCAGCCCGAGCCCGCTGCCCTCGGAGCGGGTCCGGGCCGAGTCCGCCTTGTAGAAGCGGTCGAAGACGTGCGGCAGCACGTCCTCGGGGATGCCGGGCCCGTGGTCGGCGACCTCGATGACGAGCCGCCCGCCGTCGGGGGCGGTCCACGCCCGCACCGCGACGGGGACGCCGCCGTGCCGCAGGGCGTTGCCGACCAGGTTGGCGAGGACCACGTCCAGACGCCGGGGGTCGAGCACCGCCCGCAGCCCCTCGGGCACGTCGACGGTGACCTGGCCCGGTGTCCAGCCGCGCAGTCGCACGGTCTTGTGGACGGCCTCGGCGAGGTCCACCTCGTCGGGGTGGAGGGCGGCGGCGCCCGCGTCGAAGCGGGAGACCTCCATCAGGTCCTCCACCATCCGGGCCAGTTTGCGGGTCTCGTCGCTGATGAGCAGGACCGCCTCCGCGGTGTCGGGGTCGAGCCGCCCGGAGGCGGCGTCCTCGTCGAGGACCTCGGTCACCGCGCTCATCGCGGCGAGCGGGGTGCGCAGTTCGTGGGAGACGTCGGCGGCGAAGCGACGGGCGCCCGCCTCCAGCCGCCGCAGTTCGGCGTCGTCGCGCTGAAGCGCCTCGGCCATGGTGTTGAAGGTGCGGCCCAGATCGGCCAGTTCGTCGCCGCCGGTGGCGTCGAGGCGGGTGTCGAGGGCGCCTCGGGCGATCCGCTCGGCGGCCCCGCGCAGCTCGCGCACCGGGCGCAGCACCCGGCGGGCGGCGAGCAGCGCCGGGACGACGGCGAGCACCAGGGCGGGCACCGCGCCCGCCTGCGCGGCGGTGACCAGCGCGGCGATGTCGGCGCGCTGCTCGTCGAGCGCGAAGGAGGTGTAGACGGTGAGCCCGGACGGGTCGCCCGGGCGGCCGGCGGAGCCGGGGGCGAACAGGACGGGCATCCCGACCGCGAGCCAGGGCCGCCCGTAGCGCTCGTACCGCTGGTACACCGCCTCGCCGTCGGCCGCGACCGAGGCCCGCAGTCCCGCCGGGAGCTCCGGGGCGTCCGGCTCGCCCGCGACCGGCGGCCCGTCGCGGTACGCGGCCTGGGCGTGCCAGCCGCGCGAGGCACCCGCCCGGTCGAGCTGGAGCACGACGTTGCGCAGGTCCTGGGTGGTGGGCGGGAGGGGTACGTCGGGGGCGAGCGAGCCGGCCTGGGCGCGCAGGTCGCGCACGGCGGCCTCCTGGGCCCGGTCGAGGATGGCGGCGCGGGCCTGCCGGAAGGTGAGCAAGGCGGTGATCAGGGCGCTGAGGGCGGACACGGCGAGGAAGGCGATGACGAGCCGGGACCGCAGCCCGGGCCGGTGCCGGGGGCGGCGGCCGGGGCGGGCGGCGTCGCCGGTCCCGGGGCCGGCCGCGTCGCGGGGGGCCGCCGCGTCGCGGGGGGCGGCCGCGTCGCGGGGGACTGCCGTGCCAGGGGGGACCGCCGCGTCAGGCCGACCCGCCGCGTCAGGGGTGCTCACAGCGGGCCGAACCGGTAGCCGAAGCCGCGCACGGTCTGCACGTACACCGGGTGGCGCGGGTCGTCCTCGACCTTGGCGCGCAGCCGCATCACGCAGGCGTCGACGAGCCGGGCGTCGCCGTAGAAGCTGTGCTCCCAGACCTGTTCGAGGAGCTGCTGGCGGCTGAAGACCTGGCCGGGGGTGGCGCTGAGGAAGAGCAGGAGCTTCAGCTCGGAGGGGGCGAGGACGAGTTCGGTGCCGTTCTTGGCGACCAGCAGCGCGGCCCGGTCGACGGTCAGCGCGCCGTGCGTCTCCGGGCCGCCGGCCGGGCCGCCGCCGGTCCCGGCGGGCGTGCCGTCCGGCCCGGCCGGCGGATGCGGGACGACCCGGCGCAGCACGGCCCGCATCCGGGCCTCCAGGACCTCGCCGCTGGCCGGCTTGACCACGTAGTCGTCGGCCCCGGCCTCCAGACCGACGACCATGTCGATGTCGTCGCCGCGCGCGGAGAGGATGATGATCGGGACCTGCCGGGTCTCCCGGATCCGCCGGCACACCTCCAGGCCGCTCATGCCCGGCAGCATCAGGTCGAGCAGGACCAGCTCGGGCTGCGAGCGTTCCAGGGCGAGCAGTCCGGTCTCGCCGCTGGCGGCGGTCTCGATCTCGTGGCCGCGGCGGCGCAGCGCGAGGGTGACCCCCTTCCGTACGGCGGGATCGTCCTCGATCAGCAGGACTCGTGTCATGGCTCCGGTGGCTCCGCTTTCCTCTCCGCGATCTTTCCGGGCCCATCGTGCACCCGAAAGGGACCGGAATTCTTGAACAGTGTGCTCGACGCGGATGACGAACCCTTTCGCGTCGTGTGAGCAAACGATGACGGCCGCTTTCCCGGGCATTCCGGCGTGTTTGCGTCGAGGGCATGAACGAAGAAACCGAATGCCCGGAGAAGACGAAGCCGAAGACCATCACGGCGAGGTACGGCCGCGACCGCACCCGGCTCCTCGCCGCGGTGGCGCTCGCCGGGGCGGCGCTGGCGGCGGTCGCGCTGCTGCCGGGCCGGGACGGCGGCGCCGCGCAGGCGCCCGACGGCGGGGCCGCGCGGGCCGGCGGGGCGCACGCCCCGGCCGGTCCGGAGGCGCCCGGCGAGCTGGACGCCCTGCCCGAGCCGACGGTGGACATGGCGATCGTCCGCGACTCCGAGGACGAGGGGAAGACGGTCAACCTGACCCTGGACGACGGCCCCGACCCGCGCTGGACCCCCAAGGCGCTGGAGCTGCTGGCGAAGCACAAGGCCAAGGCCGTGTTCTGCATGACCGGCCCGAACGCCGCCGCCCACCCCGACCTGGTCAAGAAGGTCGTCGCCGCCGGACACCGGCTGTGCGACCACTCGATCAGCCACGACACCGCGATGGACAAGAAGCCGGTCGACTACCAGCGCAAGGAGATCCTGGACGCCAAGGCCATGATCGACACAGCCTCGGGCGGCGAACGGGTCTGGTACTACCGCGCCCCCGGCGGCGCCTTCACCCCGGAGAGCCGGCGGATCGCCGCCTCGGAGGGAATGCGCAATCTCGGCTGGAACGTCGATCCCAGCGATTACGAGCGGCCCGGCACCGAGCGGATCGTACGGGCCGTCAAGAGCCAGCTCGCCAAGGGACCGACGGTGCTGCTGCACGACGGCGGCGGAAATCGCGCGCAGACGATGGAGGCGCTGGAGCAGTTGCTGCCGTGGTTCGAGGAACAGGGCTATTCCTTCAGCTTCCCGAAGGCCGGCTGAGACCGGCCGGCCGGCCGCCCTCACCCCTCCTCCCCGCTCCCCGCTCCCTTCCGGTTCCCTCCCTTCCACGCTCCGAAGGAGTCCCGTGCGTTCCCTTCCTCCCCCGGCGCCCATACAGCCGGGCGCCCGTCTGCTCGGCGTCGACGTGCTGCGCGCGCTCGCCGTCCTCGGCATGGTCTGGGCCCACTTCGTCCTGACCGGCTGGCTCTCCCCCGCCGCCCCCGGCACACCGCCGGACGCCACGCTGCTGTGGATCAACGGGCTGCTCGGCACCCGCTCGCGGGAGGTCTTCTTCCTGCTCGCCGGTGTCTCGCTCGCCCTGATGACCGGCGGGCACCGCCCCCGCACCGGCCCCGACCGGCGCACCGACACCCGCAGGGTCCTGGTCCGGTCCGGGCTGCTCCTGCTGTGCGGCCTCGCGCTCGGCTCGTTCGGCTTCGGCGACGTGCAGATCCTGCACTTCTACGCGCTGTGGCTGCTGCTCCTGCTGCCGCTGGCCCGGCTGCGGGTGCCGGTCCTGCTCGGGCTCGCCGGGGTGCTCGCCGTGGCCGCGCCGGTCTTCAAGGTCGCCGCCGAACGGGCGGGCGGCTGGGGCTTCGTCCCCGACCCGATGGATCCCGCGTTCCTGGAACTGCACCACGGCTTCGCCCTCTTCGCGCACCCGGCCGACTGGTGGCCGACCGCCCAGAACGTCCTCTTCGGTCTCGGCGGCGGCTCCCAGGACACCGTGTCCGTCCTGCCGTTCCTCGTCCTGGGGCTGGCACTGGGCCGGCTGGACCTGCGCTCCGGGGCGATCCGCCTGCGGCTGCTCGCCGCCGGGAGCGCCACGGCCGTGGCCGCCGTGCTGGCCGGGCTCGTCGCCATGTACCCGCTGGGCGCCGCGGCGGCCGTACGGGCCTACCGGGAGCCGCCGCTGCCCGCGCTCCCCTCCGACGTGCCGCCCCCGCCACCGCTGGTGCCCTGGCAGCAGCTCGTGACGCTCGGCCACCCGGGCCCCGCCGAGAAGGTCCTCAGCGTCACCGAGGGCGTGATGATGCTCGGGCTCATCGCCGCGCTCCTCGGCGGGCTGCTGATCCTGCTGGACCGGCAGCCGTGGCGGGTGCCGCTCCGCCCGCTCGCCGCCTTCGGCGGCATGGCGCTGACCTGGTACGTGGGCCACTTCCTGGTCCTGAAGGCGCTGCCCGTGGCGACGGCCGGCCCCGGTCTGCCCGGCGGCCGGTCGCTGCTGGCCTTCCTGGTCTTCACGGTCCTCGCCCTCGCCGCCTCGGTGCTCTGGCGCCGCCGGCTGCGCCGCGGCCCCCTGGAGTGGCTGATGCACACCGTGACCACCCGGGCCGTGCCCCGGCGTACCCCGGCCCGGCACGCGCCGGCCGGCTCCGGGCGCGGGTCGGTCAGCGTATGACGGCCCCGGCGAGGGCGTGCAGCCGCAGGGCCAGCTGTATCTCCAGGGCGCGGGCCGGGCTCTGCCAGTCGGGGCCGAGCAGCCGGCCGATCCGCTCGATCCGCTGGGCCACCGTGTTCACGTGGACGTGGAGCTCGTCCTTCGTACGGGCCGGACTCATCCCGCACGCGAAGTACGCCTCCATGGTGCGCACCAGCTCGGTGCCCCGGCGCCGGTCGTAGCCGACGACCTGGCCGATGGTGCGCTCCACGAAGCCCTCGATGTCGCGGGCGTCGGCGAGCAGCAGGCCGAGGAAGCCGAGATCCTCGGCGGCGGCCCCCTCGCCCTGGCGGCGCAGCAGCCGCAGCGCGTCCACGCAGCGGCGGGCCTCCTCGTACGCCGGGGCGACCCGCTCGGGGTGGGCGAGGGGGGCGGTGAGCGGGGCGGAGGCGCCGACTGTGACCGGCTCGTGGAGGGCGCCGCCGAGCTGTCGCGCGGCCTGCCGGGCGAGCTCGGCGGCGGTCTCGCCGGGCCCGAGGGGCAGCAACAGGACCGTGCCGCCGTCCCGGGCGGAGGCCAGGCCGTGCCGGGTGGCGGCCAGGTGCGAGGCGGCCGAGCGCAGCCGCTGGCGGTCGGCGCTCTCCCGTCCGCCGGGGTCCGGTTCGGCCCCGGCGCCGGCCCGGTCGATGCGGGCGGCGAGCACCACGTGGGGCGCGTCGCTGTCGGTGCGCAGCCGGGCGGCCCGCTCGCGCAGCAGCCGCCGGTCGCGGTCGGGGGCGTCGAGGAGGTCGTCGAGGAGGTCGCCCCGGAGCCGCTGCTCGGCCTCGCCCGCGGAGCGCCGGGCGAGCAGCAGCAGCGAGGTGACCAGGGCGGCCCGCTCCAGGGTGCGCAGGTCGACGGGGTCGATGTGGGGGCTGTCGCGCAGGACGAGGGCGCCGAAGCTCTCGCCCCCGGCGGAGACGGCGGCGATCCAGTCGTCGCCCGCGCGGCTCGCGTGACCCTCGGCGACCCGGCCGGGTCCCGGCGGCTCCTCGGTGAACTCGACGGTGCCGCCGAGGACTTCGGAGACGGCGGCGGCCACGTCGTGCACCCCACCGCCGCGCAGGACGAGCTCGGTGAGCCGGTCGTGGACCTCGGAGGCCCGCTCGATGACGCCGCTGTGCTCGCGGATGATGTCGTTGGCCCGCTCCAGCTCCGCGAGGGCGGAGCGGGTCTCGGCGAGCAGGTGGGCGGTGTCGATGGCGACGGCGGCGTGGGCGGCGAAGGAGCCGAGCAGGGCGACCTGTCCGCGCTCGAAGACCCTGGCCCTGCGGTCGGCGGCGAAGAGGACGCCGATGACCTGGCTGCCGAGGGTGAGGGGCACGCCGAGGATCGCGACCAGGCCCTCGTCCCCGACGGCGCCGTCGATGGGCTCGGTGTGCTGGAACCGGGCGTCGTGGAAGTAGTCCTCGGTGACGTAGGGCCGGGCGGTCTGGGCGACGAGTCCGCCGAGCCCCTCCCCCATGCCGAGCCGGAGCTGCTGGAAGCGGGCCGAGACGGAGCCCTCGGTGACGCGCATGTAGGTGTCGCCTCGGGCCGGGTCGTTGAGGCTGAGGTAGGCGACCTCGGTGCCGAGGAGGGAACGGGCCCGCTGGACGATGGCGCGCAGCACGTCGTCGAGGTCGCGCAGGCCCGCGAGGTCGTTGGCGGTCTCGAAGAGCGCGGACAGCTCGGCCTCGCGGCGCCGCCGGCCCTCCAGCTCGGCCCGGACCCGCAGCGCGAGCTGCTTGGCCTGGTCGAGCCGGGCCAGCTCCTCGGGGCCCGCGCCGCTCGCCCGGGCGAGCAGGGCGGGCCGGTCGTACGCCTCGGTGGCGGCGCCGCGGGCGAGGAGCTCCAGGTAGACGGCCTGTTCGTGGGTCATGGTCACAGGGATACCTGCCGTACGGGGGCTCGCACCAGCCCTGTGGACAACTGCGCGGCGTCGCCTGTGGACAACCGGCGCCCGGCGCGGGCGGCGTTCAGTGGGCGGTCCAGCCCCCGTCCAGGACCAGCGAGGTGCCGGTGACGAACGAGGCCTGCGGGGCGCAGAGGTAGAGCACGGCCTCCGCGACCTCCTCGGGTTCGATGAGCCGCTTGAGGGCGGAGTCCTTCAGGAGCACGTCGGCGACGACCCGTTCGGCGGGGATGCCGTGGGCGGCGGCCTGGTCCGCGATCTGGCGCTCGACCAGCGGGGTGCGGACGTAGCCGGGGTTGACGCAGTTGGAGGTGACGCCGTGCGGGGCGCCTTCGAGGGCGGCGGTCTTGGACAGGCCCTCCAGCCCGTGCTTGGCGGCCACGTACGCCGACTTGTAGGGCGAGGCGCGCAGCCCGTGGACGGAGGAGACGTTCACGATCCGGCCCCAGCCGCGCGCGTACATGCCCGGCAGCGCGCCCCTGATCAGCCGGAACGGCGCCTCCAGCATCACGGTGAGGACGGTGTGGAAGACGTCCGGGGGGAACTCCTCGATGGGGCGGACGAGCTGGAGTCCGGCGTTGTTCACGAGGATGTCGGCGCCGTCCGCCGCGGCCTCGGCGGCGTCGAGGTCGGTGAGGTCGAGGAGTCGCGGTTCGAGCGCGCCGGGCAGGCCCCGGGCTGCTCCCGCCAGCGCGTCGAGTCCTTCGGCCGCCCGGTCGACGGCTCTGACCCGGGCCCCGGCGGCGGCGAGCCGCAGCGCGCAGGCCCGGCCGATGCCGCCGGCGGCGCCGGTGACGAGCGCGGTGCGCCCGGAGAGGTCGAGGGAGACGGCCCCGGGCACGGGCCCGGGCGCGGGGGCCTGGGCCGGTACGGGACCTGGTGTGGTGGGGGCGCTCATGCTCCGCACCCTATGAACGGCCCCACCGCCGACCGATGTGTCTTCCACCCATAGTTCAGCCCAGGGGGGTGGTGTCGAACCATGTGGGTTCGTCGGCGAGCGCCTGCTCGATCCGGAAGTAGGAGAAGCGCTTCATCTCGGGCAGCCGGTCGGTCTCGAACCAGCCGACCTCCAGCGACTCGTCGTCGTTGACCCGGGCCTCCCCGCCGACGGCGCGGCAGCGGAAGGACACGTCCATGAACTGGCAGCGGTCGCCGTTGGGGTAGACGACCGGCTTGCGCAGGGTCTGGACGAGCACGATCCGCTCGGTCACGCAGTGCACGCCGGTCTCCTCGTACACCTCGCGGACCGCGCAGGCGGCGGGCTGCTCGCCGGGCTCGACGATGCCGCCGATCACGGCCCACATCCCGGTGTCGGCCCGGCGGCCGAGCAGCACCCGTCCCCGGTCGTCGAAGACGACCGCGCTCACGCCCGGCAGGAACAGCAGCTGGTGGCCTGCGGAGGCCCGGATGTCACGGATGAAGTCAGGGGTGCCCATGGCCCGACCCTAGATCATC
The DNA here is from genome assembly GCF_055582325.1 of Streptomyces sp. NPDC042100. Classification (NCBI taxonomy): domain Bacteria; kingdom Bacillati; phylum Actinomycetota; class Actinomycetes; order Kitasatosporales; family Streptomycetaceae; genus Streptomyces; species Streptomyces sp. NPDC042100. The sequence continues at coordinate 92,216 of NZ_JBVJDK010000007.1, read as the reverse complement.
TTCCGGACCCGGGCCGGACTCCGGCCGAGCCCTGAACAGCCCCCGGCCGAGCCCTGGCCGGACCCCGGCCCGGTCAGGCCCCGGCGCCCTTCGCGGCCCGCCGGGCCCGCCAGGAGCGGGCCGCCGACCAGCCGAGACCGGCCGCGGCGAGGGCGGCGAGCAGCGCCTCGGGCAGGGTGCCCATCCGGGTCGCGGGGGTCAGCGAGGAGCGCAGCGGCACCTTCTCGACCAGCACGTCCGGCGTGAACATCCGGGTCTGCGCGACGATCTCGCCGTCGGGGCGGATGACCGCGCTGACCCCGCTGGTGACGGGCACCACGACGCTGCGGCTGTGCTCGACGGCCCGCACCCGGGACATCGCCAGTTGCTGGTAGGTCATCTCGCTGCGGCCGAAGGTGGCGTTGTTGCTGGGGACCGTGATCAGCTGCGCCCCGTGCGTCACGGTGTCGCGCACCGCCCAGTCGAACGCCGCCTCGTAGCAGGTGGCGAGGCCGACCTTGGTACCGGCGAGGTCGAACACGCCGACCTTGGTGCCGGGGCCGAAGTCGCGGCGGACCCGGTCGACGTTGCTGTTGAAGAGGCGGACGAAGGACCGCATCGGGATGTACTCGCCGAAGGGCTGCACATGCCGCTTGTCGTACTCGGCGGCCGGTCCGCGCCCCGGCGCCCACTCGATGAGGGTGTTGCGGAGCTTGCCGGTCTCCGGCGCGATGACGGCGCCGATGACGGTGGGCGCGCCGATCGCCCGTACCGCCTGGTCGATCACCTCGTACGCGTCGGGGTTGGCGTACGGGTCGATGTCGGAGGAGTTCTCCGGCCACAGCACGAAGTCGGGCTGCGGCTCGCGGCCCGCCTTCACCTCGGCGGCGAGCTCCTTGGTGCGGTTGGCGTGGTTGTCGAGCACCGCGCGGCGCTGGGAGTTGAAGTCCAGGCCGAGCCGGGGCACGTTGCCCTGGACGGCGGCGACGGTCGCGGTGCCGTCCTCGGCGGAGTCGTCCACGAGCGGCAGCGCGGCGAGCGCGCCGGTGACGGGGACGAGCACGGCGAGCGCGGCGGCGACGAGCGCGCCCCGCGCCCCGGGCACGGCCCGCCCGCCGGAGGGCCGCGCGGCACGCGCGTCGGAGGCCGGCCGGGTCCCGGCGGCCCCGTCCGTCTCCCCGGCCCCGTCCGTCCGGTCCGCGCCGGCGGCCCCGGCCGCCCCTTGCGTTCCGTCCGCCGGTTCCGTTGCCTCCGCCCCTTCCGCCCCGGCGCGGCGCCGCTCCAGCAGCAGCCGGAGCAGCTCGTACAGACCGAAGCCGCACAGGGCGACGGCGAAGCCGAGGACCGGGGTGCCGCCGACGGCGGCGAGGGGCAGGAAGACTCCGTCGGCCTGACCGAAGGCGATCTTGCCCCAGGGGAAGCCGCCGAACGGCGCCCGCGCGCGGGCGGCCTCGCCGAGGATCCAGACCCCGGCGGCGAAGACCGGCCAGGCGGGCAGCCGGGAGACGGCGGCGACGCCGAGGCCCACGGCGGCGACGAACAGCGCCTCGACACCGGCGAGCGCGAGCCACGGCCCGGGGCCGACCTCCTCGCCGGTCCACACCAGCAGCGGGAGCAGGAAGCCGAGCCCGGCCAGGTACCCGAGGCCGAAGCCCGCGCGCAGCCGCCGGCCGCGCAGGGTCCAGCCGAGGAGCGCGAAGGCGGGCAACGCGAGCCACCACAAGGGCCGCGGCGGGAAGCTCAGGAACAGCAGCAGTCCGGACAGGACGGCCGCGCCGGGCCGCCGCAGCCGTCGCAGCACCCGGCCGCGTCGCGCGACGGGAGCGGGTTCGGGCAGGTCGACGGGGGTCATGGTGGCGCTCACCTGCCGGAGTGTAACCCCGGCCCTTGTGCCTCCCGCCGGGGCGGGCTGGTCACACGGGGGTCGGCGGGGGCGTGCGCCGGAGCAGGGCGCGGATGGCGCGGACGGCGGCCTCCGCGTCGTCCACGGTGACGGTGAAGGTGCGCCCGTCGCCGAGGCGCAGCACCAGCCCCTCGCCGCGCCGGACGACGACGGCCGTGCCCTTCTCGGGGCGCCAGCGGTAGCCCCAGCCGCCCCACTGGCGCGGGGTGACGGAGGGCTCGAAGTCGGCGTCGACCACGTGGGAGAGCGGGATGCGGCGGCGCGGCAGGCCCATGTGGCCGCAGCGCACCTCCATGGCGTCGTCGTCGACGCGGACCGCGACGTGGACGAAGGCGAGAGTGCCGAAGAGCACCAGGACGCCCGCCGCGACGCAGCCGATCACGGCCATGAGCAGCGGGGCGATGCCGGAGGTCCAGGGGGACTCGACGGCGAGCGTGATGCCGAGCGCCATGCAGGCGGCCCCGGCCACGGCCGGCAGCCACTGGAGGCGGTTGGTGGCCCGGCCGGTCCAGACGGCGGGCGCGGGTCCGGTGGGACCCCGGTGCGAGGAGTGCTCCCTCATGGTGACAGCCTATGCGCGTTCCGTGGCGCGGGCCCCCGGGCCGGGGCGTCCGGGGGAAGGGCCCCGCCCGCGGTGACCCACGCGGCCGGGACGGGTTCAGCGCACGGCGGCCGCGGCGCCGAGGAGGCGCCCCTGCGGGTAGGCGAGCGCGGGTGCGGGCAGGGCGCCGGAGCGGCCGCTCAGGAGCACGGTCAGGGTGCCCGTCGCGGGGGCGTCGGGGTCGGCCTCGGCGCCGATCCGGCGGAAGGCCTGGGCGGCGACGGCGTCGGCGGAGCCGTGCAGCACGACGGGCGGCAGCGGCGAGCCCTCCGGGCGCGCCAGGGCGGCCAGGATCTGCTCGGCGACCAGCTCGTAGTGGGTGCAGCCGAGCACGACGGCGCGGACGTCCCGGGGGGTGAGCGCGGCCGCGGCGGCGACGGCACGCCGTACGCCCTCGGCGTCGTCGTGCTCGACGGCGTCGGCGAGGCCGGGGCAGGGCACCTCGGTGACGTCGGCGCCGTCGGCGAAGTCGTGGATGAGCCCGCGCTGGTAGGGGCTGCCGGTGGTGGCGGGGGTCGCCCAGATGGCGACCTCGCCGCCGCCGACGGCGGCGGGCTTGATGGCGGGCACGGTGCCGATGACGGGGATGCGGGGCTCCAGCGCGGCGCGGATCGCGGGCAGCGCGTGGACGGTCGCGGTGTTGCAGCCGATGATCAGCGCGTCGGGCCCGTGGGCGGCGGCGGCGCGGGCCACGGCGAGGGCGCGCCCGGTGAGGTCCTCGGTGCTGCGCGGGCCCCAGGGCATCCCGTCGGGGTCGCTGGAGATCACCAGGTCCGCGTCGGGCCGCAGCCGGCGCACCACGGCCGCCGCCGGGAGGAGGCCGATTCCGGAGTCCATGAGCGCGATCTTCACCCGGTCACCCTAGCCGACCACCCTTGCATCCCCGGCGATCTGGGGCAGACTGCGGCGAATGAGCCCGCTTGCCTGGATCGCGATCGCCTCCCTGGCCGTCTGGGCCTGGCTGCTCCTCGGCCAGGGATTCTTCTGGCGCACGGACCAGCGCCTTCCGGTGCCCGCGCGCCCGCCCGAGGTGTGGCCGCGGGTGGTGGCCGTGGTGCCGGCCCGGGACGAGGCGGAGGTGCTGCCGCTGAGCCTTCCCTCGCTGCTGGCCCAGGACTATCCGGGGCCGGCGGAGGTGATCCTGGTGGACGACGGGAGCTCCGACGGGACCGGGCGGCTGGCGAGGGAGCTGGCCGCGTGCCAGGAGGGGCTGCCGCTGACGGTGGTGTCGCCGGGCGAGCCGGAGCCGGGCTGGACGGGGAAGCTGTGGGCGCTGCGGCACGGGACGGCGCTGGCGCAGGCGCGCGGGCCGGAGTTCCTGCTGCTGACGGACGCGGACATCGCGCACGAGCCGGACAGCCTGCGGCTGCTGGTGACGGCGGCCACCGGGCACGATCTGGACCTGGTGTCGCAGATGGCGCGCCTGCGGGCGGTCAGCCCGTGGGAGCGGCTGATCGTCCCGGCCTTCGTCTACTTCTTCTGCCAGCTGTATCCGTTCCGCTGGATCAACCGGCGCCGCCCGCTGGCGACGGCGGCGGCGGGCGGCTGCGTGCTGCTGCGGACGGAGACGGCGAAGCGGGCGGGGGTGCCGGAGGCGATCCGTCAGGCGGTCATCGACGACGTGTCGCTGGCCCGCGCGGTGCGGGGCGTGGGCGGGCGGATCTGGCTGGGGCTCGCGGAGCGGGTGGACAGCGTCCGGCCGTATCCGGGGCTCGGCGAGCTGTGGCGGATGGTGGCGCGCAGCGCGTACTCCCAGCTGCGGCACAGTCCGCCGCTGCTCGCGGGGACGGTGGCGGGGCTCGCGCTGGTCTATCTGGTGCCGCCGGCGGCCCTGGTGGCGGGGCTGCTGTCGGAGGACGCCCCGGCGGCGTGGGCGGGCGCGGCGGCATGGGCGGTGATGGCCGGGACCTACGTGCCGATGCTGCGCTACTACGGGCAGCCGCCGTGGGCGGCGGCGCTGCTGCCGTTCACGGCGTTCCTCTACGCGCTGATGACGGTGGATTCCGCGGTGAGGCACTACCGGGGGCGGGGCGCGGCCTGGAAGGGGCGGACGTACGCCGGGGCGCGGAAATCCGCGCCGCAGCGCGCATTTCCCGACACGCGGAGTAATGACGGAACGCCGCCGCAACACGGGCGTCATTAATCGCGCGCGAAGAACGGCGTCCGCCATCCCGGAACCGCTTTGTCGCCGCCGGTTTTCTTTACGTCAACCTGACACCCGACCAGCCGGTAACCCCTCCCGAGCTCGGTGTTTACAAGATCCATACGGCAACGCGCGTCCGTTTTTGTCACGTTCGATCGCATTGGCGGTCGGCGGCCTCTCGGAACCCGTCAATCAACCCTCTTTCCGGGCTCCCCATAGGGCACATCGTGGGCTTACCTTATGAGCCATGACCTCCCCGCGCTCCCCCTACGGAGGCGGTTACCACACCGCGCCGTCGTTCCCCGACACCCCGATCTACGACTCCCTCGTCGCAGAGCGGGGCACGCCTCAGATCGCCCCGATCCGAGTGCCCTCCGCGTACGACACCGGCAGCGGCTTCTCCGGAAGCAGCGGCTACCTGCCGGCGCTGCCCGCCGCCCTCCCCGCCCTCCCGGCGGCCCCCTCCCCGCAGCAGACCCCGTCGTACGGCGGTCACGGCGGCGCGTACGGCTACGCCCAGCCCACGCCCCAGATGGCCCCCGTGCCACTGCAGCACGCCCCCGCCCCGTACGTCCCGCAGCAGCCCGTCACCCCGCGCGGCTACCCGGGTCCGCAGGCGCCGCAGCAGCCGCGCCCGGCGACCGGCGGGTACGAGGCGATGCGTCCGGCGGCCCCCCGCCCGATGCCCACGCCCGCCGTGTACGAGGACCCGTACAACCGCCCGTACCAGGGCCGCGGATACTGACCTCGGCAGCGGGCGGGGCGGCTGGCAGGATGGCCGCATGCCGATTCCTGTCTTGCGTTCCGTCCACGTCCACCCGGTCAAGGCACTGCGCGGGTTCTCGCCCGCGCGGGCGGAGGTCGAGCCCTGGGGACTGGCGGGCGACCGCCGCTGGACCGTGGTGGACACCGCGGGCAAGGTCGTGACCCAACGCCAGCACGCGCGGCTGGCGTTGGCGGCGGCCGGGCTGCTGCCCGACGGCGGCGTCACGCTGTCCGCGCCCGGCCTCGACCCGCTCACGGTCGAGGTCCCCGACGCCCGCCCGGGCACGCCCACGATCACGGTGGAGATCTTCGGCACCCTGGTGGAGGCGGTCGCGGCCGACCCGGCGGCCGACGCCTGGTTCAGCGCCTACCTGGACAGCGACGTGCGCCTCGTCCACATGGACGACCCGGCCCGGCGGCGGCCCGTCGACCCGGACTTCGCGCTGCCCGGCGAGACCGTCAGCTTCGCCGACGGCTTCCCGCTGCTCGCCGCCACCACCTCCTCGCTCGACGCCCTCAACTCGCTGATCGCCCAGGGCGACCACGCCGACGAGGGCCCGCTGCCGATGAACCGCTTCCGGCCGAACGTCGTCATCGACGGCACCGCCCCCTGGGCCGAGGACGGCTGGCGCCGCCTCGCGATCGGCGAGGTCACCTTCCGCGTCGCCAAGTCCTGCGGCCGCTGCGTGGTCACCACCACCGACCAGGAGACCGCCGAGCGCGGCAAGGAGCCGCTGCGCACCCTGGCCCGGCACCGCAGGGACGGCAGCCGGCTGATCTTCGGGCAGAACCTGGTCCCCGAGCACCGGGGCGTCATCAAGGCGGGCGACCCGGTCGAGATCCTGGACTGACCGCCCGGCACACCCCTCCCCGCAGCCGCCCCGCGCGCCCCTTTCCCGTTCACCCGTCCGTGCTCGACAGGCGCGGAACCATCCGCCGGGGCACACTCGTTGGAAGGACGGACAACGAGGGGGTGCGGAGCGTGCGTGCAGCCATCGGACTCTGGCGCTGGCGGCGCAATCCCCTGCGCCGGACCACGGACCTGGTCGAGGCCTGGCTCGCCTTCACGGCGGTCGTGCTGCTGTGCCTCGTGGTGCCCGGGGCGGGCGTCCTGTCGGGGCTCTCGGCGAACGCCTCGCTCCAGCGCGCGGTCCGCTCGCAGTACCAGGAGCGGGTGCCGACCGTCGCCCGGGTGGTCCGGATCGCCCCGCGGGACTCCCGGGAGCGCGACGCGGAGGCGGCGGGCGAGCAGCGGCTGAGACCCGCCGTGGTGGCCGACTGGACCGCCCCCGACGGCAGCTCGCGCACCGGCACCGTCAGCACGGTCCGGCAAGCGGCCCGCCCCGGCGACTCCTTCCCCCTGTGGACCGACCGGACCGGCCGGCCCGTGCCGCCGCCGATGCACCCGGAGACCGCCCGGGCGCACGCCCTCATCGCGGGCCTCACCGTGGCGCTCCTCGCGGGCCTCCTCGTGGAGACGGCCAGGCGGCTCGCCGTACACCGCCTGGTACGACGGCGGTACGCGCGTCTGGACCGCGCCTGGGCCCAGGCCGGTCCCGACTGGGGCCGGACGGGGACGGGCAGCTGACCCGGCCGCCCCGCGCCGCCGCGCGCGCTACGGTGGGGCATCGGAGCAGCGTCGGCGCACGAGGCGGGGGCAGAACACACCCATGGCACAGGGCACGGTCCAGGTGACGCACACCGGCACGTCGCGGTGGCGGCGCCGCACGGGCGAGTACGCCTCCCTCGCCGCCGCCCTGGAGGCCGCGGGCGACGGCGACGTCCTCACCGTCGCCCCCGGCACCTACCGGGAGAACCTCGTGGTCCAGCGGGCCGTCACCCTGCGGGGCGGCGACGGCGGCCCGGTCCGGATCGCGCCCGCCGACGGGGTGCCGCTCACCGTGCGCGCCTCGGCCACCCTGCGGGACCTGCACATCGAGGGGCAGGACGCGGCGGCGCCCGCGCTGCTCGTCGAGGACGGCACCCCGGAGCTGCTCGACCTGCGGATCAGCACCCGCTCCGCGGCCGGCGTCGAGGTGCGCGGCGCGGCCCGCCCCACCGTCCGCCGCTGCACCGTCGACAATCCGGCGGGCGTCGGCATCGCCGTGCTCGACGGGGCGGGCGGCGTCTTCGAGGAGTGCGAGGTCGTCGCCGCCGGCCAGTCCGGGATCTCCGTGCGCGGCGGCGCCCACCCCCGCTTCGAGCGCTGCCGGGTGCACCACGCCTCCGGCGCCGGCATCGCCGTCAACGGCGAGGGCAGCGGCCTGGAGGCGCTCGGCTGCGAGGTGTACGAGATCAAGGGCACCGGCCTGCAGATCGCCTCCCGCGCCACCGCGCACCTCAGTGACTCCCGGGTGCACCGCACCTCCGCCGACGGCATCACCCTCGACACGGACGCGGTGCTCACCCTCTCCGACTGCGACATCCACGACATCCCCGAGAACGCCGTGGACCTGCGCTCGCGCTCCGTCCTCACGCTGACCCGCTCGACCGTGCGCCGCTTCGGGCGCAACGGCCTGTCGGTGTGGGACCCCGGGACCCGGGTGGACGCCAACCAGTGCGAGATCCACGACAGCACGGGCGACTACCCGGCGGTCTGGGTCAGCGACGGGGCCACCGCCGTGCTCGACTCCTGCCGGGTGCACGACGTGCCCGACGCCCTGTTCGTCCTCGACCGGGGCTCGCGCGCCGACGTCGTCGACAGCGATCTGTCGCAGGTGCGCAACACCGCCGTGTCGGTCAGCGACGGGGCCACCGCCCAGCTCGACGACTGCCGGATCCGGGAGGCCTCCACCGGCGCCTGGTTCCGGGACCACGGCAGCGGCGGCACGCTGGCCGGCTGCACGATCGACGCCGTGCAGACCGGGGTCATCGTCACCAAGGGCGCCGACCCGACCATCGAGCGCTGCACGGTCACCTCCCCCGCCGAGGCCGGGTTCTATGTCTCGGCCGAGGGCCGCGGCTCCTTCGTGGCCTGCCGGGTCACCGGCAGCGAGGGCTACGGCTTCCACGTCATGGACGGCTGCCGGACCACCCTGCGCAAGTGCCGTACGGAGCGCTGCGCGCGCGGGGGCTACGAGTTCCCCGAGGAGGGGCCGGCCGTCGAGGAGTGCACCAGCGACGAGAGCCAGCTCCGCTCCACCGCGCCCGCCGACGCCGGCGGCCTGCTCACCGCGACCCGGACCGGCGGACTGCTCGGCACCGTCCCGCCGTCCCGCCTCTCCCCCGCGCCCGGCACGCCGAACACCCCCGTCGCCCCCGGCACTTCGGGCGCCCCGGCCGCCCCCGGCGCGGGCCCGCCCGACCCGGTCGAGGCCCGCGCCTCGCACGAGGTCCTCGGCGAACTGGACGCGCTGGTCGGCCTGGACAGCGTCAAGCACGAGGTCCGCACCCTCACCAACATGATCGAGGTGGGCCGCCGGCGTCAGGAGGCGGGCCTCAAGGTGGTGTCCGCCCGCCGCCACCTCGTCTTCACCGGCAACCCCGGCACCGGCAAGACCACCGTGGCCCGCCTGTACGGCGAGATCCTCGCCTCGCTCGGCGTCCTCGACCGCGGACACCTCGTCGAGGTGTCCCGGGTGGACCTGGTCGGCGAGCACATCGGCTCCACCGCCATCCGCACCCAGGAGGCCTTCGACCGGGCCCGGGGCGGCGTGCTCTTCGTCGACGAGGCGTACGCCCTCTCCCCCGAGGACTCGGGGCGGGACTTCGGCCGCGAGGCCATCGACACGCTGGTCAAGCTGATGGAGGACCACCGGGACGCGGTCGTGGTCATCGTCGCCGGGTACACGGCCGAGATGGAGCGTTTCCTCAGCGTCAACCCCGGTGTGGCCAGCCGCTTCTCACGGACCATCACCTTCTCCGACTACGTGCCGCCGGAGCTGCTGCGGATCGTCCAGCAGCAGGCCGAGGACCACGAGTACCGGCTGGCCCCGGGCAGCGCGGAGGCCCTGCTCGCCTACTTCACGGCGCTGCCGAAGGGCCCCACCTTCGGCAACGGCCGCACCGCCCGCCAGACCTTCGAGTCGATGGTCGAGCGGCACGCGGGCCGGGTCGCCGCGCTCGCCGAGCCGAGCACCGACGAGCTGACCCTGCTCTACCCGGAGGACCTGCCCGAACTCCCCTGAGGGGAGGCCGCGTCGGCCCGCTGGCGCGGCAGCGCGGGCGGCAGCCGGTCGAGCAGCGCGGCCCGCGCCTCGGCGAAGCCGGGATCGGCCTGGTAGTCGGAGTGGCCCAGGATCGGTTCGGGCAGCGGGTGCTCGCGGGTCCGCCCGTACGCCACGGGGTCGCGCAGCACCGGCCGGTCCACGGCCGGGCGGCCGTCCTCCTCGGGGACCCGCACCGGCCCGCCGATCGGGTCGGTCGCCCGGTACAGGTTGCTCCAGCAGTGCACCGTGCGGTGCAGTCCGCGCAGCGCCTCGGGCCCGAAGTAGGCGGGGAACCAGCGCCCGTAGAGGCGCTCCAGCGGCGAGCCGTAGGTCAGCAGGGCGACCCGGCCGCGCGTGGCGGGCGGGAGCTGCCAGACGGCCGCGGCGGCGAGCACGCTGCCCTGGGAGTGCCCGGAGATGACGAGCCGGCCGCCGGTGCGGCGGGTCCAGGAGCTCATCCGCCAGGTGAGGTCGGGCACGGCCCGCTCCGCGTAGCAGGGCGGGGCGAAGGGGTGGGCGGCGCGCGGCCAGAAGGTGCCGACGTCCCACAGGATGCCGATCGTGCGCCGCGCGGAGGGGTCCTTGTAGGCGCGGCGGCCCCAGGTGACGAACAGCAGGAAGCCGAAGCCGATCATCCAGGAGCCCAGCGCCTGCGCGGCGGTCGCGGCCGAGGCGACCGCCGGATGGGCGCCGTCGAAGGCCCGGCCCGGCACGTTCCCGCTGGCCCAGGCGCCGCCCACGGACACGGCGCCGAGCAGCAGGGTGGCGCCGGAGATCACGCCGAGGAGTCCCGGGGCGGAGTCGGTGAGGGCGGCGCGGGCGCGCCCGGCGGCGATCTGCCCGGTGCGCACGGGGTCGGGGTCCTCGGCGGCGTAGTCGGCCTCGACGGCCGTGCGCAGGGTCCGCGAGGCGAGCGCGGTGCGGGCGGCGAGGACGGCGCCGGGGACGAGCAGCAGCAGGAGCAGCACGGGGATCACGGACGCCTGCCAGCTGAGCAGGACGGGCGGTCCGGTGATCAGCCCGCCGCCGGCGCCGGGGGTGCCGGGGCCGTCGAGCCAGTCGGCGACGCGCTGGGCGATCCCGCCGGACATCACCCCGCCGAGCGCGCAGGCCAGCATGGCGACGGCGGGGCCGCCGAGCCCGTACAGGGCCGTTCGGGGGGCGCTGCGCGGGCGGCACAGCAACAGGGCGACGACGGCGAGGGCGACGACGAGCCCGCCCTGGACGAGGGTGACGGTGCCGAACACGACGTCGCCGGGCAGCGTGCCGCCGGAGGTCCAGCCGGGCCGGGACCAGCCGGTGTGCAGGGCGGTGGCGGCGAGCGCCAGCAGCGCGGTGGCGGGCAGCCAGGAGACCAGGGCCCGCTCGATCCGCAGGTCCAGCCGGTTCTCGCTGCGGCCCCGGCGGCAGACCACGACCAGGACGGTGCCGGCGAGGATCAGCAGGGCGGCGCGCACCACCAGGCCGAGCGCGCCGGCGGGGCCGTCGGGGGTGTCGTACCGGGCGGTGGCCTGGGCGAGGACGGCGGCCACGGTGAGGAAGCCGGCGGCGGTGTGCGCGGCGCGCAGCCGGGCGACGAGCCGGCGCCCGTACCAGAAGCCGGGGCGGCCGAGGGCGGGCCGCAGGGTGACGGGGGTGGCGCCGTCGGCGGCCTCGGTGTCGGAGGCGGGCGGCACGGCCGGGCCCGGGTCGGTCTCGTAGCCGGTGGGCGGGCGCTGGGCCTCGTACGCGCTCCAGGTGCGGTTGGACAGGTACCAGAGCAGCCCGACGAGAGCGGTGGGGACGACGGCGGCGAGGGCGAGCCGGCGGCCGGGCTGGGACCACCAGCCGCCGCGCTCGGCGGAGAGGAAGCCGAGCCAGGAGCGCTGCCCGGCGCAGGGGCCGGAGCCGGCGCACTGCCAGGCCGTCAGGTCCAGGGCGACCTCGCAGGCGGCGGCGGTCAGCAGCACGGTGAGGGTGAGCGCGACGAGCCGGACGAGGACCCCGTAGAGGCGGACCAGGCGGGCCCGGCCCGGGGCGGGCGGGCGCATCCAGTGGGCGAGGTTGGCGACCATGAACGGCAGGAGCAGCAGCCACAGCGCGCGGGCCCCGTTGCCGGAGGTGAGGTTGGACCAGCAGTAGGCCTCGGGGACGGGGCGGTCGGCGTAGCGCTCGGGGTGGTCCTCGGCGTCGAGGTCGTCCCTGCGGCGGTACATCGCGGCCGTCCGGTCGCCGGTGACGCGCGCGGTGCGCGGGTCGTCCAGCATGTCGGCCGCGGTGGCCCCGCCCACACCGTGGACGAGCAGTTCGAGCGCCGCACCCCCGTGCTTCGGGTCGGGTGTGGCAGGGGACACTTCGGTGACTCGCTCTCTGAGTGGGAGGATTCGACGGCAGCAGCAGGATCGCGGACGGCCGGGCCTCTCGGCGCGGCCCTCCCGGATTCCGTCACCCGTTCTCCTCATTCCCCTTTTCCGGACCCCTCTCTCCTTCTCCCCCGTCCTCGTCTTCGCCCTTCTCTTCCTTCTCTTTCTTCCTGTCCCTCTGTTTTCATCCCTCTCTCCCCGTTCCCTACGGAAAGGACCGGCCCCGGCGGTGACTGACAATCAGAACCTCCTCGCGGAGCAGCGGCGCGCCCTGATTCTCGACGAGGTGCGGCGGCGCGGCGGCGTCCGGGTCAACGAGCTGACCCGCCGCCTCAACGTCTCCGACATGACGGTCCGCCGGGACCTGGACGCGCTGGCCCGGCAGGGCGTGGTGGCGAAGGTGCACGGCGGGGCGGTGCCGGTGGCCGACGCGAGCAGCCATGAGCCGGGCTTCGAGGCGAAGTCGGCGCTGGAGCTCGGGGCGAAGGAGGAGATCGCACGGACGGCGGCGGCGATGGTCCGGCCCGGGACGGCGATCGCCCTGTCGGGGGGCACGACCACGTACGCGCTGGCCCGGCAGCTGCTGGACGTGCCGGACCTGACGGTGGTGACCAACTCGGTGCGGGTCGCGGACGTCTTCCACGAGGCGCAGCAGGCGGGTGCCGGCGGGGAGGCGCGGCCGGGGGCGGCGACGGTGGTGCTGACCGGTGGGGTGCGCACGCCCTCGGACGCGCTGGTGGGGCCGGTGGCCGACCAGGCCATCCGCTCGCTGCACTTCGACGCGCTGTTCCTGGGGGTGCACGGCATCTCGGTGGAGGCGGGGCTCTCGACGCCGAATCTGGCCGAGGCGGAGACCAACCGGCGGCTCATGCGGGCGGCGCGCCGGGTGGTGGTGGTCGCGGACCACACCAAGTGGGGGACGGTGGGGCTGAGTTCGTTCGCGACGCTGGACGAGGTGGACACCCTGGTGACGGACCGGGGGCTGTCGTCCGAAGAGCGCGAGGAGATGGCGGAGCGGCTGCCGGGGCTCGTGGTGGCGGGCGAGGAGCCGGAGTGAGCCGGTTCCGGGTCGAGCGGGCCACGGCGCTGGCGCCCGCCGAGGTGTGGCGGCGGCTGACGGACTGGCCGGCGCACGGGGCGCAGGTGCCGCTGACACGGACGACGGTGCTGACCCCCGGGCCGGGCGGGGTGGGCACCCGGTTCACGGCCAGGACCGGGCTGGGGCGCTTCGGCTTCGACGACCCGATGGAGGTCGTGGTCTTCGAGCCGCCCGCCCCGGGCCGTACCGGCGTGTGCCGGCTGGTGAAGCGGGGGCGGGTGGTGCGGGGCACGGCCTCGTTCGAGGTGCTGGAGACGGCGGCGGGCAGCCGGGTGGTGTGGACGGAGGAGCTGAGCGTACGCGGGGTCCCGCGCGCCTTCGATCCCGTGCTGGCCCAGGCGGGCCGGGTGCTGTTCGGGCGGGCGCTGGACGGACTGCTGCGGAACTGACACCTTGTCAGCTACGGTGGGGGCCGCACGGATCCGGTCGCCCGCCCCCTCCGGATCGCCCCCATTTGCCCGACGGGAGGTACGGCCCATGGCACGCCGACTCAGGCCGGTGGAGCTCGACTTCGCCGCGTCCGCCCCGCTGCGCCTGGTGTTCACCGCCACGGTCGCCGCCCCGCCGGCGGCGGTCTACCGCTCGCTGGCGGTGGAGGTGGCCAGCACCCCCGCGTGGTTCTCCGCCGTCGCCTCGGCCACGCCGACCGACGGCGGCGCCGGCCGGACGGTCCGGCTGCGGGGCGGGGTGGTCTTCCACGAGACGATCCTCGCGACCGACCCCGCCGCTCGCTACGCCTACCGGATCGACGAGACCAACGTCCCCGGCCCCTCCGCCCTCCTGGAGGAGTGGGTGCTCTCCCCCACGGCGGACGGCACGCACGTGCGCTGGACCATGGCCGTCGACGGCAACGGCGCCTGCCGGCTGGCGATGCGGCTGGCCCGGCCGGGCGTCGGGAAGTCCTTCAGGGACGCGATGCGCGGCCTGGAGCGGCGGCTCACTCCGGCCAGACACCCGTCGCCAGGAAGCGCTCGATAGTCGCCGCGTACGGGGCGATGTCGAGGCCCTGTTCGGCGAGCCAGGCGTCCGAGTAGTACTTGTCGAGGTAGCGCTCGCCCGGGTCGCAGATCAGGGTGACAACGCTGCCGGTGCGCTTCTCCGCGACCATCTCGGCGATGATCTTGAACGCGCTCCACAGGCCGGTGCCCGTGGAGCCGCCGGCCTTGCGCCCTATCGCCGCCTCCAGGGCGCGCACGGCGGCGACGCTCGCCGCGTCGGGCACCTTCATCATCCGGTCGATGGCGCCGGGCACGAAGCTGGGCTCCATCCGGGGCCGCCCGATGCCCTCGATCCGCGAGCCGCAGTCGGCGCTGGCGTCGGGGTCGTGGTGGGTCCAGCCGTCGAAGAAACAGGAGTTCTCCGGGTCGGCGACGCAGACCCGGGTGTCGTGCTGCATGTAGTGCACGTAGCGGGCGATGGTGGCCGAGGTGCCGCCGGTGCCGGCCGTGGCGACGATCCAGGCGGGCTCGGGGTACCGCTCCAGCCTGAGCTGCTGGTAGATCGATTCGGCGATGTTGTTGTTGCCGCGCCAGTCGGTGGCCCGCTCGGCGTAGGTGAACTGGTCCATGTAGTGCCCGCCGGTGCGCTCGGCGAGCGCGGCGGCCTCGTCGTACATCGTGCGCGAGTCGTCGACGAAGTGGCACTGCCCGCCGTGGAACTCGATCAGGCGGCACTTCTCGGGGCTGGTGGTGCGCGGCATGACGGCGATGAACGGGACGCCGATCAGCTTGGCGAAGTACGCCTCGGAGACGGCGGTCGAGCCGCTGGACGCCTCGATGACCGGGGCGCCCGGGCGGATCCAGCCGTTGCACAGGCCGTAGAGGAAGAGCGAGCGGGCCAGCCGGTGCTTGAGGCTCCCGGTGGGGTGGGTCGACTCGTCCTTCAGGTAGAGGTCGATGCCCCAGCTCTCGGGCAGCGGGAAGCGCAGCAGATGGGTGTCGGCCGAGCGGTTCGCGTCGGCGTGCACCTTGCGCACGGCCTCCTTGAGCCAGGAGCGGTAGCCGGGGTCGCTGCGGTCCACGTCGATGGTGGTGGCGGCGTTGCGCGCGATGTCGTCGGTGCTGGTCATGGGCGCCTCTCCTCGTGCGGGTGGGCAACGTGCCCCACTGACCGACAATACCGCTCTCACCTGGGCAAACGTTCGCTTTGAGGGTCCATAGGAGTGCCTTGCAGACGCCTGCGCGAGGAGGTGTCAGGCGGCCGTGCCGGGGGCCCGCTGGTGCCGGGGACGGCGGCCCGGCACACTGGGAGCGGAGTGCCTGCGCGAAGGGGGCGGAGCGAGATGGCGGAGCCCGAGTTCACGGCCACGGGAGTACGGATCGACCGCTGGCCCAGGTCGCTGACCCGCGCGGGCGAGGTCCGCGTCGAGGACGGCCGGCTGTCGCTGCTGACCAGCTACGGGAGCGAGATCGACAGCGCGCCGGTGGACACGGTCCGGGCGGGCCGGCCCTGGTTCGCGAAGTCCGACGAGGCGGTCGCGACGGTGAACGGCACGCGCTACCGGATCTCCGGGATGTCGGCCTCCGGGCGGCTCCTGGAAGTCCTCGGGAAGGCCGACCCCCGCCCGGGGCCGCGCGCCTGACCCGATCCCGATCCGGCCCGATCCGATCCCGATCCAGCCCGGACCGGCCCTCGCCCTCGCCCTCGCCACTGATCCGCCGCCGATCCGCCGCTGACCTGCGGCGAGTCGCCGCGAGTTGCGGCCCCGTCACCACTGGTTCAGGCTGGAACCACCTCACCGAGGGTTTACCGGCGGTGACGCTGCGAGCCGGCCCACCGTTCTGCCACACCGCATGACAGATCCGAATCTCCGTCTTCTTCCGGACCTCATTTCGGGGAGTCGCAGCCGTGATCAGCGAGCCCAGCAGGTACTGCACGGTGGAGCTCCAGGCCCTGCCGTCGCGGATCGGTCAAGTCCGCAGAATCGTTTCGGCGCAGTTGCGCCACTGGCAGCTCGACGCCTTGGTCGATCTCGCCGAGCTCGGTGTCACCGAGCTCCTGACCAATGTCCACCGGCACGCCCAGCCCGACAAGACGTGCACCGTCGAGGTCGAGCTGCTGCTCGACCGGCTCACCGTCTCGGTCCGGGACCATGATCCGAGGATCCCGGACGTGACCGAACCCCCGGACGTGGACGCCGAGTTCGCGACCTCGGGCCGCGGCCTCGCCATCATCGAGGCGATGAGCGAGAGCTGGGGCGTCCGCCCCCAGGGGGCCTCGGGCAAGGTCGTCTGGTTCACCCTCCAGGCCCCGCCGTCCCCGCTCGCGGCCACCCCGCGCTCCCACGTGGTCTACGGGGCGACGACGACGGGGCCCTTGCAGTCGCCGGCGCTGGTGCGCTGAGCCGGGCCCGTGGCGGCGGGCCCGGCTCGGCCGCCCCCGTCACTCCGTGGCGATCGCCCGCAGCACGTCCAGGCGGGCGGCCCGGCGGGCCGGGCGCCAGGCCGCCGTGACACCGGCGGCGAGCCCGACCGCGGCGACCGCCGCGAGCCGCGCCGGTGGCAGGGCGAGCACGAAGGAGCCGTCGTCCGCGCCGCCCGAGGCACGCACCAGCACCCAGCCGAGGAAGCCGCCGAGGAGCAGCCCGCCCGCCGTGCCAAACGCGGCGATCAGGACCGACTCCCAGCGGACCGTCGCCCGCAGCTGTGCGCGGGTCTGGCCGACGGCCCGCAGCAGGCCCAGCTCCCGGGTCCGCTCGTGGACGGCGAGCGTGAGCGTGTTCGCGATCCCGAGCAGGGCGATCAGCACCGCCAGCGCGAGCAGCGCGTAGACCAGCGTCAGCATCATGTCGACGCCGGCCGCCGAACTCTCCGCGTACGCCGCCCTGGTCCCCACCTCCGGGCCGCCGAAGCGCGCCGCGACCCGCTCCACCGCCGCCTTGCCCGCCTCCACCGTGACCCCGTCCCGGAACGTGACGGCCACCAGCCGGTCCGCGTCCTGGGCGCGGTGCGGTGCCCAGGCGGCGCGGCTGAGGACGTAGTCGCCGGCCAGGTCCGCGCGCTCGTACACGGCCCGTACCGTGAAGGCCGCCCGGGTGCCGTCCGCGAAGGCGAGTTCGGCCGTGCGGCCGGGCGCCAGCCCGTACCGCTCCGCCTCCGCCGACGCCACCGCGAGCCCGTCCGTACCGAGTCCGGCCAGGGAGCCCCGTACCGCCCCCAGGTCGAAGGCGCGGGCCAGCCCCGCCGGGTCGGCGACGGTCAGGGCCCGGCCCCGGCCGTCCACCTCCGCGACGCCCCGGCCCAGTCCCACCGCGCTCTCGACCTCGGGCAGCGCCGCGATCGCGGGCGCGAGCCGGGGGCTCAGACCGCTGCCGCCCGCGCCGAAGGACGGGGCGCCGACGGCGACGTCCCCGGCGAAGGAGCGGGAGACGGTCCGGTCCATGGTCGCCTTCAGCGAGGCCCCGAAGACGGTGAAGAGCGCGACCACGGCCACCCCGGTCATCAGCGCCGTCGCCGTGGCGGCCGTGCGCCGGGGGCTGCGCAGCGCGTTGCGCCGCGCGAGCCGGTGGTCGACGCCGCGCAGCGGGGCGCCCAGGAGCCGTATCGCGAGCGGGGCGGCCGGCGGGCCGAGGACCACGAAGGCGGCGAGGGCGAGCACCGCCCCGGCCCCCGCGAGCCACAGCGACGGCGTCCCCAGCACCCCGGCCACGGACAGGCCCACGGCCAGGGCCAGGAGCCCGGCGCCCGTCGCGGTCCGGGCGCGGGAGGCCCCGGAGGCGTCCACCGCGGTCTCGCGCAGCGCGGCGAGCGGCGCGGTGCGCCCGGCGCGCACGGCGGGCAGCAGCGCGGAACCGGCGCAGACGGCGATCCCGACGCCGAACGGGAGCGCGAGGGAGCCCGTCTCCACCACCAGCGCGCCGGCCGGGAAGGGGAAGCCGAGGGCCGGGAACAGCGCCTGGAGCCCGGCCGCGACGCCGATCCCGGCGAGCAGTCCGGTGCCGGAGGCGAGCACGGCGACGGCGAGCGCCTCGGCGAGCGTCATCGTGACGACCTGGCGGCGCCCGGCGCCCAGCGCGCGCAGCAGCGCGTTCTCGCGGGTCCGCTGGGTGACGACGATCGCGAAGGTGTTGTGGATGGTGAACACCGAGACGAGCAGCGCCACTCCGCTGAACACCAGCAGGAGGGTGGTGAACAGGTCCAGGAAGCGGCCGGAGACCGAGGCGTTGCTCTCCTCGGCCGCCTGCTGCCCCGTCACCGCCTCGGTGCCCGCCGGGAGTACGGCTTCCAGCGCGTCGACGAGCGCGCGCCGCGAGGTGCCGGGACCGGCCCGCACGAGGATGTCGGTGGCCTGGCCGGGCTTCGGGGTGAGGTACTTCTCGGCGTCCGCGCGGGTCAGACCGGTGTAGGTGACCTGCCCCATGCCGTCGGCGCCGCCGAAGGTGGCGAGGCCGACGACCGTCACCCGCAGCGGTTCGGGGGTGCGCAGCACGGTGGTGGAGCCGAGCCGCAGCCCGCCCGCCTCCGCCGCGCCTCGGTTGACGACGGCCTCCCCGGCGCGCTCCGGGGCGCGTCCGGCGACCAGGGCGTACGGGTTGAGCCCGGGGTCCGGGATCCAGTAGCCGGCGAGGGTGGGCGGCCCCTTCCCGCCGACCGGGCGGCCGTCGGCGCCGACGAGCTGTCCGGCCCCCTCGATGCGGGGGACGGCGGCGGCGACCCCGGGGACCCGGGCCAGCCGTTCGGCGAGCGCGGCGTCGAGGGGCCGCCGGGTGCCCTGTGCCTCCCCGGCGACGGTCACCACGCCCGTACCCCGCACGACGGCGTCGGTGCCCCGGTTGGCGTCGGCGAACAGGGTGCCGAAGCTCGCGCGCAGGGTGTCGCCCATGACCAGGGTGCCGGTGAGGAAGCCGACGCCGAGCAGCACGGCGGCGAAGGTGCCGAGGAAGCGGCGCCTGCGGGCGCGCAGCGAGGCGAGGCCCAGGCGCAGGGTGGTGGCGGCGCTCATCGCGGCGCTCCCGTCGGCGCGTGGGGGTCGAGGGACTTCATCCGGTCCAGGACCCGCGCGGGCGTGGGGGCGGGCATCCGGTCGACGAGCCGCCCGTCGGCGAGGAAGACGACCTCGTCGGCGTGGGCGGCGGCCACCGGGTCGTGGGTGACCATCACGACCGTGCGGCCGGTGCGCCGGACGGTGTCGCCGAGCAGCCGCAGCACCTCCTCGCCGGCGCGGGAGTCGAGGTTGCCGGTGGGTTCGTCGGCGAAGACGACGTCCGGGTCCCCGGCGAAGGCGCGGGCGACGGCGACCCGCTGCTGCTGCCCGCCGGAGAGCTCGCCGGGCCGGTGGCGCAGCCGGTCGCGGAGGCCGACCGCGTCGACGAGGGCGTCGAGCCGGGCCCGGTCGGGGGCGCGGCCCGCGAGGTCGAGGGGCAGGGTGATGTTCTCGGCGACGGTGAGGGTCGGCAGCAGGTTGAACGCCTGGAAGACGAAGCCGATCCGCTCCCGGCGCAGCAGCGTCAGCCGCCGGTCGTCGAGGGCGGACAGCTCGGTGTCGCCGATCAGGGCGGTGCCGGAGGTGAGCGTGTCGAGCCCGGCGGCGCAGTGCATCAGGGTGGACTTGCCGGAGCCGGAGGGCCCCATGATGGCGGTGAAGCGGCCGGCCGGGAAGTCGACGCTCACCCCGTCCAGGGCCCTGACCTCGGTGTCCCCGCGTCCGTAGACCTTGACGGCGTCGACGACGCGGGCGGCGGCGGGCGGGGTGGGGGCGGGCGCGGCGGCGGGCGTGGCGCTCATGAGCGGCGCCCCTTCTCCCCGGCGGAGCGCCCGAACTGCTCCTCCAGGACGGTCAGCCGACGCCAGTACTCGTCCTCGTCGATCTCACCGGCCGCGAAGCGGTGCCCCAGCAGCGCGATGGGCGAACGCTCGTCGACACGTGGGCCCCAGGGGCCTCGGCGGCGGCGCGGGCCGAAGCGGCGCAGGACGGTGACGACGGTGACGATCACCGCCGCCCAGACGAGCGGGAAGAAGAGGACCCAGGGGCCGGGTCCCGCGTGGGCGAGGGTGTTCATGGTGCTCAGCTCCTCGGGTGGTCGATGCTTCGAGACTCACCCGCGGGACCCCTCCGGGTCGTCGTGCGGCCGGCGGCTCCTCCGGTACGCCACGGGGAGTACCGGAGTCCGCGACGGCTGCTCCCGGACGAGAGGCCGGGAGCGGTACGGGCCAGGAGCGGTACGGGCCGGGAGCGGTACGGCCCAGGAGCGGTACGGGCCGGTCTCAGTCGACCGGCACCAGCGTCAGATACGCGATCCCGAGCAGCCCCCGGTAGCCGAGCCAGGCCGAACGCTGCCGGTCCACCCGGGCGCGGAGCGCGGCGGCCTCCGGGTGGCGCGGGTGGCGGGCGAGCCAGAGTTCGGCGTCGTGGCGGTAGCCGGACTCGAAGGCGTCCCACTCCTCCTCGCTCGCCGTCTCGGTCCACAGCGGCCGGAAGCCCGCGTCGATCGCGAGGGCGACGAGCCCGGCGAGGGACGGGTGGTCGTCGGCGCGGGCGCCGGGCCACATCGTGGCGAGCTCCGCGTCGGTGGGGGTGCGCTGCCAGTACCCCTCCCCCAGCACGACCCGCCCGCCCGGCCGCACCAGGCGCCGCAACTCCCGCAGCACGACGCCGAGATCGTACGTGCCCTCCTCGCACAGGGCCTGTCCCGAGCCGAGGCACAGCACCGCGTCGGCGGGCCCGTGCGCGGTGCCGCGCGCGGACTCCTCGACGTACCGGACCCGCTCGGACAGCCCGCGCAGGGCGGCGCGTTCGCGGCCGAGCGCCAGGTCGGCGCCGTCGATGTCGATGCCGGTCCCGGTGGCGCCGGGCGCGGCCTCCAGGACCCGCAGCATCAACTCGCCCTGGCCGCAGCCGATGTCGAGCACGCGGGCGGGGCCGCCCGCCGCGACCCGGGCGACGAGCCCTCGGGCCCGGTCCTCGGAGAGCGGTCCGTGGAAGGTGAGGCCGCTGCCGAGGCGCGGCGGAAGGTGTTCGGTCATGGGGCGCGACCCTATGCGCCCGGCCCGGCGACGACCAGCGCTTTTCCGGGGGCCCGGGCACGGGCGGCGGGCGGGACGTGAGAGGGGCCGGGGGTGACGGCGACGACGAGCGACCTGGACCGGGCCGTGGCCGACGCCTCGGCCCCCGCGTGGACGACCCGGGTGCGGGCCGGGCGCGATCTGGCCCCGTACGCCGGACTGCCCCGGGCGGCGCGGGCGCTGCTCGCCCTGCTGCTGGACCCCGAGGACACGGCCGTGACGCGCGCGACGGCGGAGGCCCTGACCCGGGCGGGCACGACCGACGCCCTGCGGCTCGTCGCCCGCGCGGCCGGCACGGCGGACGCCCAGCGGGCCGACTGGCTGGCGACGGGCGTGCACGACGCCCTCCCGGACACGGACACCGCGCTCACGCCCGCGCTCGCGCTCGCCGGACGGTGGGCGGAGCTGGCCCGCGACCCGGACGAGGGGGTCCGCCGGGGAGCCGGGCTCTTGGCGGCACGACCGGCCGGCTGACGCGTCGCGGATCAGCGGGACCATCGAGGAACCGGTGGGCCGGAAGCCCGCCTCGGCCCCGCCCGCGAGCCGGCTCGCCACCCCGTCCGGTACGCCCGTCCGGTACGCCCGTCCGGTACGCCCGTCCGGCGATCGTGGCAGACCCGCCGGACACCGCCCCACCGTCTCTCCGGGCCCGCGCGGCCCGCCGGGGCCCGGAGAAGGTGTGCCGGCGCTACTCCCCCGCCGCCCCGCCGAGCGCCGTCAACGGGTCGTCCAGGACCGGCTGCCAGGCGAGTTCGGCGGCGCCGACCAGGCTGTTGTGGTCCAGGGTCGCGGGGAGGATCGGGACGCCGCCGCTGCGGCCCCAGAGGCTGCGGTCGGCGACGACGGCGCGGAGGCGGCCGGGGTCGGCGTTGAGGAGTTCGCGGTGCAGGCCGCCGAGGATGATCCGGTCCGGGTTCAGGATGTTCACCAGGCCCGCGAGCCCGAGCCCGAGCCGGTCGATCAGCTCCTCCGTCGCGACCCGGACCCCGGGGTCGTCGCGCTGGTCGCGCAGCAGCTCACGGGCCTGCTGGAGCAGGGAGACCTCGGGCCCGGGGGCGCGGCCGGCGGCGGTGAGGAAGGCGAGCGGGTCGGTCTCGACGTCGAGGCAGCCGCGCGAGCCGCAGTGGCAGGGGCGGCCCTCCGGGTTGACGGTGAGGTGGCCGACCTCCAGCGCGAGGCCCGAACTCCCGGTGTGCAGACGTCCGTCGAGGACGAGGGCGCCGCCGACGCCCCGGTGGCCGGTCGCCACGCACAGCAGGTCCTTCGCGCCGCGCCCGGCGCCGTGGCGGTGCTCGGCGAGGGCGGCGAGGTTGACGTCGTTGCCGGTGAAGGCGGGGCCCTCGATCCCGGCGGCCCGCACCCGCTCGGCGAAGATCTCCCGGACCGGCGCCCCGGCGGGCCAGGCGAGGTGGAGCGGGTTGAGGGCGGTGCCCTCCGGCTCGGCGACGGCGGAGGGCGCGGCGAGCCCCGCGCCGACGCAGCGGCGGCCGGTCTCGCGGAGCAGCCCGGCGCCCGCCTCGACGACCGCGCCGAGGACCTGCGCGGGGTCGGCGGAGACGGTGACGCAGCCGGGGGCGGTGGCCACCAGGGTGCCGCCGAGGCCGACCAGGGCGGCGCGGAAGCCGTCGGCGTGGACCTGCGCGGCGAGGGCGACGGGGCCCTTCTCGTCGATGGACAGGCGGTGCGAGGGGCGCCCCTGCGAACCGGCGGCGGCGCCCGGGTTGGAGTCGACCCGGATCAGGCCCAGGGCCTCCAGCTCGGCGGCGACGGCTCCGGCGGTGGCGCGGGTCACGCCGAGCTCGGCGGTGAGCACCGCCCGGGTCGGCGCCCGGCCCGTGTGCACCAGCTCCAGCGCGGGGCCGAGCGCGCCTCGCCCCCTGTCCAGCCGTGTCCGCGTGGTCGTCGTCGCCTTGCCGTTCATGGGGGCGAGTCTCCCATGATCGGTCCGCCGATCGGTCCGCGCCGGGCTCCGGACGGCCTCCCCGTGGCCGGGTCTCGCCGCCCCCGGCGCGTCGCGGCACGCCGGGACGGCCCGCCGCGCGCCCGGGAACGGCCGGGCCGGCGCGGCCCGCGCGGGGCGCCGCCCACCCGTCTTGAAACCGGAGCCCGGTGCCCCCTATCCTGAGTTTGTGCCGCTACTAAACAAAGTACGGACGGCCGTATCGGGGGACTCCGGCGGAGACACCGCCCCCCTCCCCCTGTCCCGCCTCCGCTCCGCCCTCACCCTGTTCTTCGCCCTCGACGGCTTCCTCTTCGCCGGCTGGGTGGTCCGCATCCCGGCCATCAAGCAGCAGACCGGCGCCACCGCCGGAGACCTCGGCCTCGCGCTGCTCGGCGTGTCCGCGGGCGCCGTCGTCACCATGACGCTCACCGGGCGGCTCTGCCGCCGCTACGGCAGCCACACCGTGACCGTCGTCACCGCCGTCCTGCTCTCGCTCTCCCTGGCCCTGCCGCCGCTGACCCGCAGCCCGCTCGCCCTCGGCCTCGTGCTGCTGCTGTTCGGCGCCGCGTACGGCGGGATCAACGTGGCCATGAACAGCGCCGCCGTCGACCTCGTCGCCGCGCTCCGCAGGCCCGTCATGCCGAGCTTCCACGCCGCCTACAGCCTCGGCGGCATGGTCGGCGCCGGGCTCGGCGGGCTCGTCGCCGCCGGGCTCTCGCCCACCGCGCACCTGCTCGCCCTGACCGTCGCCGGACTGCTCCTGACGGCCGCCGCCGGCCCCGTACTCCTGCGGCACCCCTCCCCCGCGCCGCCCGAGCGCCTGCCCGCCCGGCCCGCCGCCGGCCCCACCGCCGAGCGCCCCTCCGCCGGGGCCCGCCGGGCCGTCCTGGTGTTCGGCGTGATCGCGCTCTGCACGGCGTACGGGGAAGGGGCGCTCGCCGACTGGGGCGCCCTGCACCTCTCGCAGGACCTGGGCGCGCACCCCGGCGTCGCCGCGGCCGGCTACTCGCTGTTCGCCCTCACCATGACGGCCGGGCGGCTGTCCGGCACCGCCCTGCTCGAACGGCTCGGCCAGACCCGCACCCTGGTCGCCGGCGGGCTCACCGCCGCCGCGGGCATGATGCTCGGCGCGCTCGCCCCGACGGTCTGGGCGGCGCTGCTCGGCTTCGCCGTCACCGGGCTCGGCCTCGCCAACATCTTCCCCGTCGCCGTCGCCCGCGCGGGCGCCCTCGCGGGCCCGAGCGGGGTCGCCACCGCCTCCACCCTCGGCTACGGCGGGATGCTGCTGGGCCCGCCGTCCATCGGCTTCCTCGCCGAGTGGTCCTCCCTGCCGGTGGCCCTCACCACCGTCGCCGTCCTCGCCGCGGGCGCCGCCGTCATGGGCTACGTCACCCGCGACCCGAGGGCCGACAAGGCGAGTTGAGCGAACGGCACGGGTGCGGGCGGGCCCGGCTCGGGACCGTCCGGCCGGGCCGCCAAATCCGGCCCGGCCCACCGCCCCGCCGGGCCATAATCCGCCCCATGGACACCCTGAGCACCGACACCCACATCGACTCGCTCGACGCGGCGGGCACGGCCCTCCTGGCCGCCGCCGCGACGGCCGGCACCGACGCCGAGGTCCCGAGCTGTCCGGACTGGCGGGTCCGCGACCTGCTGCGGCACACCAGCATGGTGCACCGCTGGGCCACCGACCTCGTGACCACCGGCGACCCCGCCTTCCGCCCCCAGATCACGGAGCCGACGCGGGAGCTGGACGGCGACGCGCTCCTCGCGTACGCCCGCGAGAGCCACACGAGGCTCGTCGGGGCGCTGCGCGCCGCCCCCGACGACCTGGACTGCTGGACCTTCCTGCCCGGCCTGTCGCCGCGCGCCTTCTGGGCCCGGCGGCAGAACCACGAGACCACCGTGCACCGCGCCGACGCCGAGTCCGCGCTGGCCGAGGGGCCGGGGCCGGTCGACCCGCTCGTCGCCGCCGACGGCATCGACGAGCTGCTGAGCGGCTTCCACGCCCGCGACCGCAGCCGGGTCCGCACCGACCGGCCGCGTACCCTGCGGGTCCGCACCACCGACGGCGACGCCGCGTGGACCGTGCACCTGTCCGAGGCACCCCCGCGCACCGAGCGGGGCGCCGAAGGCCCCGCCGACTGCGAACTGAGCGGACCCGCGCCGGTCCTGTACCTCGCGCTGTGGAACCGGCTCCCGCAGGACGCGGTCACCGTCACCGGCGACCCGGCCCTCGCGCGGCTGTGGCGGGAGAACTCCGGGATCTGAACGCGGCGGGCGCGGCGCCCCGGTCCGCGCCGGGGCCCGAGCGAGGGTCCGCATCGGGGTGCACGCCGGGTCCGCGCCCCGGCCCGCGCCCGGGCGGCGCCCGCCCCCGCCCGCCCCCGCCCCAGCCTCCGCCCCGCCCTCAGCCGAGCCAGCCCGGCCGGACCAGCCCCGACTCGTAGGCGAGGACGACGAGCTGGGCCCGGTCGCGGGCGCCGAGCTTCACCATCGTGCGGCTCACGTGCGTCTTGGCGGTGAGCGGGCTGACCACCAGCCGGCGGGCGATCTCGTCGTTGGACAGGCCGATGCCGACCAGGGCCATCACCTCCCGCTCGCGCTCGGTGAGCCCGTCCAGGCCCGCGACGCGCTCCGGCGCCTTGGACCGCGCGGCGAACTCCTCGATGAGCCGCCGCGTCACCCCGGGCGACAGCAGCGCGTCGCCGTCGACCACGGCGCGCACCGCCCGCAGCAGTTCCTCCGGTTCGGTGTCCTTGACGAGGAAGCCGGAGGCGCCGGAGCGGATGGCCTCGAAGACGTACTCGTCGAGCTCGAAGGTGGTCAGCATGACCACCCTGACGGCGCCGAGCTCCGTATCGCCGGTGATCAGGCGGGTGGCGGCGAGCCCGTCCCGGTGCGGCATCCGGATGTCCATCAGGACCACGTCCGGCCGCAGTTCGCGCACCCGGGCGACGGCCTCCTCGCCGTCGGCGGCCTCACCGGCCACCTCGATGTCGGGCTGCGCGTCCAGCAGGGCGCGGAAGCCCGCGCGGACGAGCGACTGGTCGTCGGCGAGCACGACGCGGATCACGAGGACTCCTCGGGACGTACGGGGAGGGTGGCGCGCACCCGGAAACCTCCGTCGGGCCGGGTGCCCGCCTCGATGGTGCCACCGAGCGCGGCGGCCCGCTCCCGCATCCCGGCCAGCCCGTTGCCGCTGCCGCCCGCGTCGCCGCCGGTGGCCGGGCCCGCGTCGTCGACCCGTACGGTCAGCGCGTCCGGCCCGTAGCCGAGGACGAGTTCGGCGGTGCGCGAGCCGGAGTGGCGCACCACGTTGGTCAGCGCCTCCTGGGCGATCCGGAAGGCGGCGAGCTCGGTGCCGGGCGGCAGGCGCCGGCGCCGCCCCTCCACCCGGCTGGTCACGGCGAGCCCGGCGGCGGCCGCCTGCTCGACGAGCTCGGGCAGCCGGTCGAGACCGGGGGCGGGGGCACGGGGCGCGTCGCCGGGGGCGCGCAGGGTGTCGAGCACCTGCCGCACCTCGCCGAGCGCCTCCTTGCTCGCCGCCTTGATGGCGGTGAGGGCGGTACGGGCCTGGGCGGGGTCCGCGTCGAGCAGGGCGAGTCCGACACCGGCCTGGACGTTGATGACGGACAGCGAGTGGGCGAGGACGTCGTGGAGTTCGCGGGCGATCCGCAGGCGTTCCTCGTCGGCCCGGCGGCGCTCGGCGGCGGCCCGTTCGGCACGCTCCTTCGCCCACTGCTCGCGCCGCACCCGGGCGAGTTCGGCGGCGGCGAGGATCGCGACGGCGAAGGCGGCGACGGGGAGTTCCTGCCCCCAGGGCGCGGGGCCGTCGCCCGGGGGCGGCAGCCACCGGTAGAGCCAGTGCGCGAGGAGCAGGTGCCCGGCCCAGAGCAGGCCGAGGGCCCACCAGGCGGCGTGGCGGTGCCCGTGCACGACGGCGGCGAAGCAGGCGACGGCCACGGCGGCGAAGACCGGGCCGTACGCGTAACCGGCGGCCAGGTAGCCGAGGGTGGCCGCCGCCACGCCGAACACGACCGGGACCGGGTGGCGGTGCCGTACCAGGAGCGGGGCGCAGGCGAGCAGGAGCAGCGCCCGGCCGAGCGGGTCGAGGGCGAGCCGGTCGGGCTGGTTGCGGGCCGCGAAGCCGGTGCCGACCAGCACGAAGACCGTGATCAGGAGCGTCGAGCGCCAGGCGGCGGCCCCGCCGTGTTCCCGGGCGGCCCACCGCCACGGGCGCGGCCACGGCGGGCCGCCGTGGCCGGGGGTGCTCGTCGGGTGCGCGTCCATGGCGCCACGCTAGACGCCCGGGGGGCGGCGGGACGTCCGCCGGGCGGGGTGGTCACCCGTACTCCCCGGGGAGTACAGGCGGACGGGCTTCCCCGCCTCGGGTCAGAGGGCGGGCAGCAGGCCGACCTCGCGGCCGAGGCGCTCGGCGGAGGCGGCGAAGAAGGCGTCCCGGTCCTCGACGACGTTGTGGAACTGGCCGAACAGCTCGAACGACACCAGCCCGAAGAGCTCGGCCCAGGCCGCGACGAGGGCGATGGCGAGGGCGGGCGGCAGGTCGGGGGCCAGGTCGGCGGCGAGCCGCTCGGCCTCGGGGCGCAGCGCGCCTGGCAGCGGGGGCAGGGCGACGCCCCGGCCCCGGTGGGCGCCCCGGGCGAGCCCGATGAGGACCAGGCCGACGCGGGCGGCGGGGCCGATGGTGTCCTGGGGCGCGGTGTAGCCGGGGACCGGGGAGCCGTAGATGAGCGCGTACTCGTGGGGGTGGGCGAGGGCCCAGGCCCGGACGGCGCGGCAGACGGCGGTCCAGCGGGCGAGGTGGTCGTCGGGCGCGATGGCCTCGGCGGCGGCGTCGGCCCCCTCGGCGGCGGCGCCGACGGCGTCGTACGCGTCGACGATCAGCGCGGTCAGGAGGTCGTCGCGGCTCGGGAAGTAGCGGTAGAGCGCCGAGGACACCATGCCGAGCTCGCGGGCGACGGCGCGCAGGGAGAGCTTGGCGGCGCCCTCGGCGGCGAGCTGGGTCCGGGCCTCGTCCTTGATGGCGGCGGTGATCTCGACGCGGGCGCGGGCGCGGGCTCCTTGAACGGTGGTCATGGAGAGCAGTCTGCCATGAATCAGAGCACCGCACCGAAACGAGAGCAGTGCTCTTGCATGAGAGCACCGATCAAGGCACACTGAAGTCAAGCGAGAGCAGTGCTCACAAAACAGAGCAGCGCTCCAACGCGATCGTCGTCCCTCACTCCCCAGGAGCCCCCGATGACCACGCCCCAGCCGTACTACTTCCAGGGCGGCCCGCTCGCCATCCGCCTCAACAGCGTCATCGGCTGGCTGGCCCGCCACGGCATCAGCCTCGCCGGCTCGGCCGAGCTCAGCGTCCGGGGCCGCAAGAGCGGCGAGATGCAGCGCATCCCCGTCAACCCGTACGAGCACGAGGACGGCCGCTACCTGGTCTCGGCGCGCGGCCACTCCCAGTGGGTCCGCAACATGCGGGCGGCCGGCGGCGGCGAGCTCCGGGTGGGCCGGAAGGTCCGCCCCTTCACCGCCGTCGAGGTGCCGGACACCGAGAAGCCCGAGGTGCTGCGCGGCTATCTGCGCCGCTGGGGCTGGCAGGTCAGCCAGTTCTTCCAGGGCGTGACCGCCGACTCGACCGACGAGGAGCTGGCCGCCGTCGCCGCCGACCACCCGGTCTTCCGCATCACCGTCACGGCGTGAGGCCGATACGCCACGAGGGCGGCACGGATCCGCTCCGTACCGCCCTCGTGTCACGCTCCGTCACGGCGGGGCCGGCCGGAGCCGCCCGGCCGTCCGTCAGGCCCCCTCGGGACCCCGCCCGCCGTCGGCGGCACGCCCCTCGGGCGCGCCCTCCGCCGTCTCGGTACGCTCCACGACGTCCGGCGCGACCACGACGGCGTCCGCCTCATCCGCCGCGCCCGGCGCGACCACCGCGTCCGCACCGTCCGGCGCGACCACACCGACCGCCGCGCCAGCCGCCTCCGTCACGTCCGACGCCGCCTCCGACGCCGCCGCGTCCTTGCGGGAGACGCCCCGGCCCGCCGGGCCGACGCCCGCGTCCGTGTCCATGCGCCGGTCCAGCAGGTCGATCGCGCGCCGCGCGAAGCCGTTGCCCCGGACCAGACCGCCCAGGGTGGCCGCGCCGCGCGTGATGTCGGCGAACGCGTTCCACGCGGGGCGGAAGCCGGTGATGGTCGCGTGCAGCAGCCCCGGGCGGCGCTCGAACAGCGCCAGCATCCGGCGGCCCACGGCCATCTCGACGCCCAGGCCCGCCTTGATGGCGAAGGCGTAGTTCAGCGCCTGCCGGCGCGCGTCCACCGCGTCGCCCGCCTCGGCGACCCGGACCGCCCACTCGCCGGCGAGCCGGCCGGAGCGCAGCGCGAAGGAGATGCCCTCGCGGGTCCACGGCTCCAGCAGACCGGCCGCGTCGCCGCAGACCAGCACCCGGCCCCGGGAGAGCGGCGAGTCGTCCGTGCGGCAGCGGGTCAGATGCCCGGAGGAGACGGCCGGTTCGAAGCCCGCCAGGCCCAGGCGGGCCACGAAGTCCTCCAGATAGCGCTTGGTGGCCGCGCCCTCGCCGCGCGCCGAGATGACGCCGACGGTCAGGGTGTCGCCCTTGGGGAAGACCCAGCCGTAACTCCCGGGCAGCGGACCCCAGTCGATGAGGACGCGCCCCTTCCAGTCCTCGGCCACCGAGGCCGGGACGGGGATCTCCGCCTCCAGGCCCAGGTCGACCTGGCCCAGCTTCACGCCGACGTGCGCCCCTATCCGGCTGGCGCTTCCGTCGGCGCCGACGACGGCGCGCGCGAGGACGGTCTCGCCGTCCGCGAGGACCACGGCGACCGTGCGCCGGTCGGGCACGGCCGGGCCGTGCTGCTCGACGCGGCTGACGGTGGCTCCGGTGCGCAGCTCGGCGCCCGCCTTCTGCGCGTGCTCGACCAGCTGGGCGTCGAACTCGGGCCGGTTGATGAGACCGAACAGCATCCGGCGCGAGCGGCGGGTGCGGGCGAAGCGCCCGTTGTGCGAGAACGTGACGGCCTTGACCCGGTCCTGGAGGGGCAGTTCGAAGCCGGGGGGCAGGGCGTCGCGCGAGGGGCCGATGATGCCCCCGCCGCAGGTCTTGTAGCGCGGGAGCTCGGCCTTCTCCAGGAGCAGCACCCGGCGCCCCGCGACGGCCGCCGCGTACGCCGCCGAGGCTCCGGCGGGGCCGGCACCCACGACGACCACGTCCCAGACCATGGCCGGACCCCCGTCCGGACCCGCCGATCCCGCCGATCCCGCCGAGGCCGTGCCCGACTCCGCCGCTCCGGCGTCTGCGTTCTCGCTGCTCACGATGTGCTTCTGCTCCCGATCCGACCGGTGGTTCCTGCTGTGCACGCATCCTACGGCGCGGTAGCCACGCGCCATCGCGCCGCCCCGCGCCGACCCGCGCCGTAGGATCGGCCATACGTTCGCCGTACAACCGATACGCGGCGACGCGTCCACACCGTCACAACGTCGCACCCACCAGGAGCGTGCCCATGACCGCGAATCCGATCGCCGAGACCGTCGCATCCCTGATGCCCCGCGCCAAGGCGGAGCTGACGGAGCTGGTGGCCTTCCAGTCGGTAGCGGACGAGGCCGTCGCCCCGCGCAGCGAGTGCGAGGGCGCCGCGAACTGGGTGGCGGACGCGCTGCGCGCCGAGGGCTTCCAGGACGTGGCGCTGCTCGACACCCCCGACGGCACCCAGTCGGTGTACGGCCTGCTGCCCGGCCCGGACGGCGCCCCGACCGTCCTCCTCTACGCGCACTACGACGTGCAGCCGATGCTGGTCGAGGCGGACTGGGTGACCCCGCCGTTCGAGCTCACCGAGCGCGCCGACGGGCGCTGGTACGGGCGCGGCGCGGCCGACTGCAAGGGCGGGTTCATCATGCACCTGCTCGCGCTGCGCGCCCTGAAGGCGAACGGCGGCGTCCCGGTCACGGTCAAGGTGATCGTGGAGGGCTCGGAGGAGCAGGGCACCGGCGGTCTGGAGCGGTACGCGGAGGCGCACCCGGAGCTGCTCACCTCGGACGCCATCGTCATCGGTGACGCGGGCAACTTCCGGGTCGGCCTGCCGACCGTGACGGCGACCCTGCGCGGCATGACGATGATCCGGGTGACCATCGACACCCTCCAGGGCAACCTGCACTCGGGCCAGTTCGGCGGTGCGGCGCCGGACGCGCTCGCCGCGCTCATCCGCGTACTGGACTCGCTGCGCGACGGGACGGGTGCGACGGTCATCGACGGGCTGCCGGCCGACGCGGTGTGGGAGGGCCTGCAGTACCCGGAGGCCGACTTCCGCAAGGACGCCAAGGTGCTGGACGGGGTGGACCTGCCGGGCGTCGGCACGGTCGCGGACCGGATCTGGGCGCGCCCGGCGGTGACCGTGATCGGCATCGACGCGCACCCCGTCGCCGGGGCCACGCCGTCGATCCCGTCGACCGCCCGCGCGCAGATCAGCCTGCGGGTGCCGCCGGGCCAGGACGCGGCGAAGGCGACGGAGCTGCTGTACGCGCACATCGAGAAGCACACGCCGTGGAACGCGCGCGTGAAGCTGGAGCAGGTCGGCCAGGGCCAGGCCTTCCAGGCGGACACGTCGAGCCCGGCGTACACCTCGATGGCCGAGGCGATGCGGCTCGCGTACCCGGGCGAGGAGATGCAGGCGGCCGGCATGGGCGGCTCGATCCCGCTGTGCAACACGCTGGCGGCGCTGTACCCGGAGTCGGAGATCCTGCTGATCGGCCTGAGCGAGCCGGAGGCGCAGATCCACGCGGTGAACGAGTCGGTGTCCCCGCGGGAGCTGGAGCGCCTGTCGGTGGCCGAGGCGCACTTCCTGCTGAACTACGCCGCGTCCAAGCGGGGTTGATCCCGGCCCCGTCGCGAGGGTGACGCTCTGGGCGTAACTCGCCCAGAGCGTACTCGCGCGCCCCGGACGGGCGGGGCCGCTTACGTTCGGCCCATGACTCTTCCCGATCACGCACCCCACTCCCCCGACCCCGTCGGCCCGTCCGGCCTCGTCGAACTCGTCGAGGTCACCTCCCGCCTGTCCATGCTGCGGCTTCCCGTCGGGCAGGCGTACGTGTGGCGGGACGACACCGGCCTGACCCTCGTCGACGCCGGCTGGGCGGGCGCGGCGGACGCGATCGAGACGGCTCTGCGCGGCGCGGGCCTGGATCCCGCGCGGATCCGCCGGATCGTGCTGACGCACTGCCACCGCGACCATGTGGGGGCGGCGCGGGAGCTCGCCGACCGGTACGGCTGCGAGATCCTGGCGCACACCTTGGACGCCCCGGTGATCCGGGGCGAACTCCCGGTCCCCGAGCCGGATCTGCTCGACTGGGAGCGGCCGCTGTACGCGCACGGGCTGACCGTCCCGGAGGCCCCGCCGACCAAGGTCGACCGGGAGCTCGTGGACGGCGAGGTGCTGGACTTCGGCGACGGGGCCGTGGTGCTGCACACTCCGGGCCACACCCCCGGTTCCCTCGCGGTCCATCTCCCGCGCCACGGGGTGCTGTTGACGGGCGACACGGTGGCGACCGTGCAGGGCGTGACCTTCGGCGTCTTTCACGTGGACCGGGCGCTGGCCATGGAGTCGATGCGGCGGCTGGCGGAGCTGGAGCCCTCGGTGCTGTGCTGCGGCCACGGCGAGCCGGTGACCGAGGACACGGCGGAGAGGCTGCGCGGGGCGCTGGCCTGACCGGTCCCTTCCCCGGGCGGGGCGGGCGTCAGCCGACCGGGTCGCCCGCCTCCAGGTTGAGGACGGTGCCGCGCTCGCGGGCGCGCAGCGCCCAGCGCAGGCGCCGGTAGCGGACCGGGGGCAGCAGGTCGGCCGCCTCCTCCTCGGTGACGAACCGCCAGGCGCGCAGCTCGGCGCCGGGCAGCAGCAGCCGTCCGGCCTCGGCGGCGGGCAGCCGGCCGCCGTCGAACAGCAGCCGCAGGCCCCCGTAGCCGGGCGGCTGGGGCCGTTCCCAGTCGACGAGCAGCAGCCGGGGTACGGCGTCGAGTTCGAGCCCGATCTCCTCGGCGACCTCGCGCATCCCCGCGCGGGCGGGCGGCTCGCCGGGCTCGACGACGCCGCCGGGGAACTCCCAGCCCGGCTTGTAGGTGGGGTCGACGAGGAGGAAACGGTCCTGCTCGTCGAAGAGCAGCACACCCGCCGCCAGGGTCTCGCCGGTGGGTTCCGGGGTCTGGACGATGCCGCAGGGCCCGGCGAGCCCGGCGGCGACGGCGTCGGCGACGGCCCGCGCCGTCTCGGCCGGGGTGCGCCCGCCGTTGTCGACGGCGTAGGCGTCCTCGCCGAGCCAGCCGCCGAGTGCGGTGCGGTACGGCTCGATGTGGGCGTGGCACCAGCGGCGGGCCCGCGTCCCGGGGTCGCCGGTCCCCTCGTCACGGGCGTCGATCCGCGCCCGCAGGATCGTTTCATCCACGGTGAGCACCACATGCCGGACCTCGATCCGGCGGGCGGCGAGCGCGCCGAAGATCTCGTCCCGGTACTCCTGCCTCAGCAGCGTCATCGGCACCACGAGCACCCCGCCCACCTCGGCGAGCAACGCGGCGGCGGTGTCCACGACCAGCCGGCGCCAGATCGCCAGGTCCTGGAAGTCGTCGACCTCCGCGAGGCGTTTCTGCGGCAGCAGCAGACCGAGCCCGCCGCCGACGACCTCGGGGTCGTACAGGGTGCTGTTCGGGATCAGCTCGACCAGTTCGCGCGCGGTGCTGGTCTTGCCCGCCCCGAACGCACCGTTGATCCAGACGATCACTCATACTCCAGGAGGGGATGGCCGCTGAACAGCGACGTTACCGGACGAGCGGGACTGCCTGGGAGAGGCATGGGAAAAGCAGGCATCCACGACCCGGCCCCCACCACCTCCTTCTCCCACACCCCCTGGAGATACCCAACTATCCGCTCCTCCATCATGAGGGTCACCTCACTGTAGGCACCCTCCGCCCTCGGGCTGACGGCCGAGCCGCGTCCGCCTCGCCGGAGGAGCCTCCTCAGGCTCCTCCGGCGAGGCGGAACGAGGTGTCACGGGGTGTCACGGGGTGCGGACGGCCTTCTTCCCGTACAGCTTCTCCGTGAACGCCGAGATGTACGAACTACGGTCCTCGCCGTTCAGGTTGTAGGTCAGGAAGGTGCCGTACCCCTCGTCCATCGTCTGCTGCGCCAGCTCCGCGGCGCGCTCCTGGCCGGTGTCCTTGAAGCTGACCGCCGCCGGCGAGAGGCGCGACTTCGGGAGGTCGATGCGCGGCACGTTCCACTGGCCGTAGTACGGATTCCAGGCGTAGTCGAACTTCGAGGTGATGTCGGTGCCGCCGTACGACAGGCTCTTGGCGGACGGGCCGATGTTGTACAGCGTGATGAGCTTGTCCGGCATGTTCTCGCGGAGGGCCGTGACCAGGTGGACGAACGAGCTGGCGTTCGGCTGACCGGTGCCGTTCACGCCGTACTCGGCGTACTCGTCGTCGAAGTCGATGCCGTCCAGCCCGTACTTCTCGACGGTGTCGGACAGCTCCTTGGCGAAGGCCGAAGCGGCCTTCTGGTCCGGGAAGTTGGCGAAGCCGGCACCCTGATGGTTGCCGAGGACGGACAGCGTGACCTTGATGCCCTTGTCCTGGAGCGGGCGAATCTGGGTCGCGGCGTTGTCGAGCACGCTCTTCACCCGGTCGTTGAACGACAGATAGGCGGCCTTCTTCTGGGTGTCGTAGTTGATGTTCGCGGCGAAGATGACCGCGATGTCGAAGACGTTGCCGCCGCCGTTCTCCAGCCGGTACTTCCCGACGTTCAGCATGCTGTCGTCGTTGACCTCGACGTACGCGACCGAAACCGGTCCCTCCTTCTTCCCGTCCCCGGCCTTCGGACTCGCCGCGACGGCGTTGGCGGCCGTCGTGCCGCTCGCGAACAACGCGGCGGCCAGGACTGCGAACAGGGCGGTGCGCGTACCGCCTCGCCCGGTCGTGAACCTCATTGGTGCGCCTTTCCTCACAGGGGAAATTCCACGGGTCTACTCAGGGCCATGCGCCGGACAACATCTCGCATGCCCGGTTTGTGACACTGCCACGTCTATGACCCGTCACGAAAGGGGCGTTGGGAACTAATCGCATTTAGCTGCGCTCGGGCACCGGCGCACGCGACCGCCTGGACGACCCTCCGCGCACCGGGGAGGACGGCCCGTCGTTCGCCACCTCATGACGGACCGTCAACGGTCTCGGGCTGTGCCGGTCAGGACCACGAGGCGGCCACAGGCCGGCGAGCCGCGCGGTGTGGGCGGCGCGGCCTCGCGGCGTCAGTCGGTGGACGGGAGGTCTTCGCCTGCCGTGACCAGGCCCGTCTCGTAGGCGATGACGACCAGTTGGGCCCGGTCGTGGGCGTGGAGCTTGGCCAGGAGGCGCCGTACGTGCGTCTTGACGGTCGCGACGCTCAGCCCCAGGTGCTCGGCGATCACCGGGTTGGGCAGGCCCCGTGCCACCAGGCGGAGAACCTCCCGTTCCCGTGGGGACACGCCCGCCAGCTCCCGGGCGAGTCGCGGCCGTGGCTCGTGGTGTCCGGCGAACTCGCGGATCAGCCGGCGGGTGACCGCGGGGGCGAGCAGGGCGTCACCGGACGCGACCACCCGCAGGGCTGTCAGCAGGTCGGCGGGGAGGATGTCCTTCAGGAGGAATCCGCTGGCACCGCCGCGGAGCGCCGCGTACACGTACTCGTCCAGGTCGAACGTGGTGAGGACCAGTACGCGGGTGCCGGCGGTCTCCGGGGCCGCGCAGATGCGCCGGGTGGCCTCCAGACCGTCCATGCCCGGCATCCGGATGTCCATCAGGACGACGTCGGGCCGTAGCCGCAGGGCGAGTTCGACGGCCTGCTCACCGCCGGCGGCCTCGCCCGCGACGGTGAGGTCCGGCACGCTGTCGATGAGCAGGCGGAAGCCCGTCCGCAACAGCGCCTGGTCATCGGCGATGAGAACGCGCACCGGCGCGTTCACCGTGCCGGCCCCGGCCCGCAGGTCAGCCGTGCGTGCACCCGGAAACCGCCCGTCGCCAAGGGGCCGGTCGAGAGGGTGCCGCCGCACATGGCCGCCCGCTCCCGCATCCCGATGAGTCCGTGCCCGCCGCCGGGGAGCCGGGACGGGAGCCGGGGCCGGAGCCGGGGCGGCGGGTCGTTGACGACCTCGACCTCGACCGCCTCGGGACCCGTCCGCGACAGGCTCACCCGGCAGTCCGCCGATCCCGCGTGCCTGACGACGTTGGTGAGGGCCTCCTGGACGATGCGGTAGACCGCCAGCTCCACACCCGGGGGGAGCGGTGGATCCGGGTCGACGAAGAGCGCCACGCGCGGGCCCGCGCCGTCCACGAGCGCGGGCAGGTCCGCCAGCCCGGGGGTGGACCCCGACTCGGCTTCGTCAGTGGGTGATCGCAGCACGCCGAGCATGCGGCGCATCTCGGCGAGCGCCGTCCGGCCCGCCGCCCCGACCAGCGCGAGGGTCTCCTCGGCTTCCCCCGGGTGGGTGGGGGCCACCGTGCGGGCCACCTCGGCGCGCACCGCGATGACGGTCAGGTGATGGGCCACCACGTCGTGGAGTTCCCGGGCTATCCGCAGGCGCTCGTCCGTCACGGCCTGCCGGGCGGCGAGTTCCGCGTACGACCGCTGCTCTCTCAGCGCGGTGCCCACCAGCCAGGGCAGGGTCATCATCACGGACGCGAAGACGATGCCCCACGCGACCTCGAAGGCCGCGACCGGCCTCGGCAGGAGGGCCATGGTCGCCGCTACGGCGCCCAGCGAGCAGCCGAGCGCCGTCGCGGACCGGCGTCGTGGTTCCCGCGCCGCCACCGTGTACAGGGCGGTCCCGACGGGGACCCAGGACTCCTCCCACCCGGTGAACGCCATGGCGAAGACCGCTCCGGCCAGGATCGTGTACAGAACCGCGACGGGCCGTCTGCGCCGGACCGCGACCGGGAGCCAGACCACCGCTGCCACGGCTCCCGCGACCCAGCCGCCGCCCCGCGTCTGGCTCGCGCCGAACGCCAGGGCGAGGAGCACGGCCGCGACCGTGTCCACGCCGTGCCACTGCCCGTCCCGCAGAC
The DNA here is from genome assembly GCF_055582325.1 of Streptomyces sp. NPDC042100. NCBI lineage: Bacteria > Bacillati > Actinomycetota > Actinomycetes > Kitasatosporales > Streptomycetaceae > Streptomyces > Streptomyces sp. NPDC042100. Next base: position 55,181 of record NZ_JBVJDK010000007.1, on the reverse strand, counting down.
GTCCGGCCACCAGCGGCCGTGACTCCCCTTCGCCCATGCCCACCACGCTAGGGGAGCGCGGGCCCTCGGCCGGTCAGCCGGGAGGACGTCATCTCGCGGGCGGAGTCGTCCGCCCGGCTGATGCCCGTCGTACCCTCCTGGGCTGACACCGGGTTCCTCCCCGGGGGCGAAGCCGCCGGGGGCCACGGACGGAACAGTGGAACGCATGAAACGGAGAACACTGCTGTCCTCGTGCGCCGGACTGGCCGCCGCCACGATCGCGGGTCCGCTCGCGCCGGTGGCCGGCGCGCGACCGCCGGAGCTGGAACCCGTGCGGTTCCGGCTGCCCGCCCCGACCGGACCGTACCCGCTGGGTACGGTCGCGCTGCATCTGGCCGACACCTCGCGGCCGGATCCCTGGGTGCCCTCCCGTCCCTGCCGCGAGCTCATGATCAGCGTCTGGTACCCCGCCCGCGACTGCGCGGCCCGTCCGGCCGCTCCCTGGATGCCGCGGGCCGCGGCCGACCGGTACCTGGGCCTGATCGGTCTGCCTCCCGGCCGGGTACGACTGGGGCACACCCACGGCCACGAGGGCGCTCCCGTCGGCGGCCCGCCGGGGCCCCTGCCCGTCGTGCTCTACTCCCCCGGCTCCGACGCGTCGCGGTCGTTCGGCACCGGCATCGTGGAAGACCTCGCCAGTCACGGCTTCGTGGTGGTCACCGTCGACCACACCTACGACGCGGCGGTGGTCGCCTTCCCCGGTGGACGCGTCGAGACGAACCCACTGGGCGGGGTCAGCGACTACGCCAAGGCCCTCGCGGTCCGTACGGCCGATATCCGCTTCGTCCTGGACCGGCTCGCCGTCCTGCGCTCGGGCGGTCACCCCGGCGTCTGCCGCACTCCGTTGCCCGCCGGCCTGCGCGGGGCGCTGGACCCGCGGCGCGTCGGGATGGTCGGCCACTCCCTGGGCGGTGCGACCACCGCCGCGACGATGCTCGCCGACCGGCGGATCACGGTGGGAGCGAGCCTGGACGGAGGTGCGGCGGGTCCGGTGGTGGACGCCGGGCTCGACCGTCCGTTCCTGGTCGTGGACACCCCGGGCAAGGGCGGCATGGAGAGCAACCCCGCCCTGCGCGCGTTCTGGTCGCATCTGCGCGGCTGGCGTCTGCGTCTGACCGTACGGGGAGCAGCCCACCAGTCGTTCGGCGACGACGTGCTGATCCTGCCTCTGATCGCGCCGCTCCTGGGCAGGTCACCCTCCGATCTGGAGGAAGATGTCGGGACGATTCCCGGGCACCGGGCCCAGGCGTTCCAACGCGCTTACCCACGTGCCTTCTTCGACCTCCACCTCCGCGACCGGGGACGACTGCTGGACGGCCCGTCCCCCGACTTCCCCGAGGTCGCCTACGCCCGGTGAACGCCCCGGTGAACGCCCTGGTGAACGCCCTGCCGTGGCCGCCGGCCGGAGCACTGCTACGATCGCCGGCATGAGTTCCGTCATCCTCAACTGGCAGGCCACGCGCACCCGGTCGACGTTCTGACCCGTGGTGTCGGCTGCGCCGGCACCGGGGTCCACGTCCACCATCGGCCTCTGGATGACGAGGATCTTCACCATGCGCGCACCTTCGCGCCCCACTTTCGTTCTCGTGCACGGCGGTTCCAGCAACTCGCGGGCCTGGGGCCCGCTGCGGAACGAACTGGCCCTGCTCGGACACCGTTCGTACGCCGTCGACCTGCCCGGCCACGGTGACCGCGCCGGCAGCCCCGCCGCCTACTATCGGCAGCCCCACGACGGGGTGGCGCTGGCCGCCGCTCCCAGCCCGATGCGTGGCGTCACCTTGCGGGACAACATCGAGCATGTCGCGGACGCCGTGCGCCGGCTCACCGCACACGGACCGGTCGTCCTGGTCGGCAACAGCCTCGGTGGCCTGACGGTCAGTGCCATCGCCAACACCGTGCCGGACCTGCTCGACCGTGTCGTCTACCTCTCCGCGCTGTGCCTCAGCGACCCGGCCATGCTCACCGGGCCGTGGGACGTGGTGGACGACAACCTGCTGGACGCGGCGGCGGCGCGGATCACCGTGCCGGGTGTGCGGGACCCCGCTGTGGTCCGGCTGAACTGGCGCGGCGCCCACGCCGATCCGGCCCTGTTCGCCCAGCTGAAGACCGCCGTCATGGCCGACGCCACCGACGACCAGTTCCGCGTGCTGCTGGACTCGATGGACTCGGACGAGACCTACTCGGTGATGGAGCCAGGGGCCCTGATCCGGGCCGCCGAGTGGGGTCGCGTCCCGCACACCTACGTCCGCCTGTCCGAGGACCGCAGCATCACCCCGGCCGTCCAGGACTACATGATCCGGAAGGCGGACGAGCTGACCCCGGACAACCCCTTCGATGTCCACACTCTGGCGACGTCACACGTGGGCTACTTCAGTCGGCCGCGGCTCTTCGCGGATCTCCTCGCCGGCCTGGTCTAGCTCCCTATGGTTCGGCGTCCCCGCCGCCGGTCGTCCCGGCGACGGGGGCGCCGTTCACGCTCCGGGCACCGGAGGGCCACCAGCGGTGAGGCCCGGCCGCTCCGGGGCCACGGTTCACCGGGTGCTTCTCCGGGCGGGGTCAGGAGGGCAGGAGGTCGGTCAGCAGGTGGCGGACGCGCCGCTCGATCTCGTCCCTGATCGGCCGGACGGCGTCGACGTCCTGTCCCGCGGGGTCGTCCAGCGCCCAGTCGAGGTAGGTCGTGCCGGGGAAGGCGGGGCAGGTGTCGCCGCAGCCCATGGTGATGACGACGTCGGATGCCCGTACGGCGTCGGCCGTGAGGACCTTGGGCGTCTCGGCGGACATGTCGATGCCGGCCTCCGCCATCGCGGTGACGGCGGCCGGGTTGACCGTGTCGGCCGGTGCGGACCCGGCGGAACGGACCTCGACGCGGCCTTCGGCGAGGTGGGTGAGGAAGGCGGCGGCCATCTGCGAGCGTCCGGCGTTGTGGACGCACACGAACAGGACGGACGGCTGGGATTCAGACACGGGCGGAGCCTTCCGGAACGGTGGTGCGACGGGCCGCCGGGCCGGGGTCGGCGGGGAAGAGACGGCGGGCGGCCAGGGCGACCCGCACGAGGCCGATGAGGACGGGTACTTCGATGAGGGGGCCGACGACACCGGCGAGGGCTTGGCCGGAGGCGGCCCCGAAGGTGGCGATGGCCACGGCGATGGCCAGTTCGAAGTTGTTGCCCGCGGCGGTGAACGCGAGCGTGGTCGCCCTCGCGTAGTCCAGGCCGACCGCGCGGCCCAGGGCCATGGATCCGGCCCACATGATCGCGAAGTACACCAGCAGGGGCAGCGCGATCCGGGCGACGTCGAAGGGCTGGGAGGTGATGGCGTCGCCCTGAAGGGCGAACAGCACCACGATGGTGAACAGGAGCCCGTAGAGGGCGAAGGGGCCGATCCTCGGAATCAGTCTCGCCTCGTACCAGGTGCGGCCCTTGGTCCTCTCGCCGATGCGGCGGGTGAGGTAGCCGGCGGCGAGGGGGATGCCGAGGAAGACCAGGACGGAGCGGGCGATCTCCCCCGCGGAGACGTCGAGGGCCGTCTGCTCCAGGCCGAGCCAGCCGGGCAGGACCTGGAGATAGAACCAGCCGAGCAGCCCGAAGGCGAGGACCTGGAAGACGGAGTTGAGGGCGACCAGGACGGCGGCGGCCTCCCGGTCGCCGCAGGCGAGGTCGTTCCAGACGATGACCATCGCGATGCAGCGGGCCAGGCCGACGATGATCAGGCCGGTCCGGTAGGCGGGCAGATCCGGCAGGAACAGCCACGCGAGCGCGAACATCAGGGCCGGTCCGAGGACCCAGTTCAGCAGGAGCGAGGGCACCAGGAGGCGGCGGTCGCGGGTGACGGTGTCGAGGCGGTCGTAGCGGACCTTCGCCAGCACCGGATACATCATCACCAGCAGGCCGAGCGCGATCGGCAGGGAGACGCCGGTGACGGTCACCTTCGCGAGGGCGTCCCCGAGCCCGGGTACCAGCCGTCCGAGGCCGAGGCCGACGGCCATCGCGACCAGGATCCACACCGCCAGCCACCGGTCGGTGAACGACAGCCGCCCCGCGACCGGGCCGGCCACGGGCTCCGGCGCGCTCACGTGGCCGCGCCGACGGAGGAGACGTCGGGGGCGTCGGGGCGGGTGAGGGCGGCGGCCAGGCGGTCGGTAGCCGCGGGCAGGAGCCGGTAGTACACCCAGGTCCCGCGCCGCTCGGAGTCGATCAGCCCGGCGTTCTTCAGCTGCTTGAGGTGATGGGAGATCGTCGGCTGCGACAGGTCGAAGGCGGGGGTCAGGTCGCAGACGCAGATCTCCCCACCGGCCCGCGAGGCGATCATCGACAGCAGCCGCAGCCGCACCGGGTCACCCAGCGCCTTGAACACCTTGGCCAGCTCGACGGCCCGCCCCTCGTCCATGGGGGCGGCCAGCAGGGTCGGGCAGCACCCGCCCGCATCGTCCTGACCGAGCACGACCAGCTCTTGATTCGACATCCTTCTATGTTGACGAATATCGATCCAAGGCGCAAGGTTGCATCGACAGTCATCGAATCAGCCTGTTGGGAGTCACCGCCATGACCGACCAGACCGACGACCTCCGCGAGACCGTCCGCGCCCGGTACGCCGCCTCCGCCCTGAAGGTCACCGAAGGCGGCACCGCTTGCTGCGGGCCCGCCCCGGTGGAGATCGACGAGAACTTCGGTTCCGCCCTCTACACCGGCGGCGAGACCGACACCCTGCCCGCCGGGGCCGTCGCCGCCTCGCTGGGCTGCGGCAACCCCACCGCGGTCGCCGACCTGCACGCGGGCGACCGCGTACTGGACCTCGGGTCCGGCGGTGGCATCGACGTCCTGCTCTCCGCCCGCCGCGTCGGCCCCACCGGGAAGGCGTACGGGCTCGACATGACCGAGGAGATGCTCGCCCTCGCCCTGACCAACGCGGCCAAGGCCGGCGCGACCAACGTGGAGTTCCTCAAGGGCACCATCGAAGCGATCCCCCTCCCGGCCGCGACGATCGACGTGGTGATCTCCAACTGCGTCATCAACCTGTCCACCGACAAGGCGGCCGTCTTCGCCGAAACGTTCCGCGTCCTGAGGCCCGGCGGCCGGATCGGTGTCTCCGACGTCGTCGCCGACGACTCCCTCACCCCCGCCGAGCGGGCCGAGCGCGGCGACCACGTCGGCTGCATCGCCGGAGCCCTCTCCTTCACCGAATACCGGGAAGGGCTGGAGGCCGCCGGGTTCACGGACGTCACGATCACCGCGACCCACGCGGTCGCGGACCGTATGCACTCGGCCGTCGTGAAGGCCGGCAAGCCCACCGTGGCAACCGTCCCGCCCGCACCGCTCCCGGTCACCGAACCGGCCACGGGCTGCTGCGGCTGAGACACGGGCCCCGCCCGGGAGCACTCTCACAATCGCCGCCCGCACCTCCTCACCTGCGGAAACCCGGGGCGGAAGAGACTCGCCCAGGGCAGCAGGCGGCAGGGCGACTCCCACTTGTCCGCATGCTCGCCGCATCGGTGCCGGGCGTCTGTTCAGCGCCTCCGGGCGAGGCTAACGTCACGAGAATGATGAAGTTCAGCGGGCAGCCCGCCGTTGCCGCCGCCGTCAGATCGTCACTCCAGTCCTTGATCGACCATCGGACATCGTTCAGCCCCCGGTTACGTGAGTTCCTCGACCTGGTCGACGGAAACCTCACCTGCCACCTCTTCATCGACGTGCTCGCTTCGGACGTCACCGTGCACGGGGCCACCCGTGTGTTCGTGAGTCCGCCCCGGTCCCCGCACGGCACCTTGATCGATGAGGCGCTCATGCTCACACCGCAGATGATCCTCGCGCCGCACGAGTCGTTCATCAAGGTGACCGTGACGACGGGCCCCGGCACGGACCCGGGCCAGGCGGCGGTCACCCTGCTGCACGAACTGGAGCTCCACGTGGCACCGGCCGGTGACCTGCTCAGGGCGATGAGCCAGGAAGTGTGGACCGACGACGCCCGACTCGGGCTGGTCCTCGCCTACCTGCGCCGCCCCGACGAGCACGTCGACCTCGACCGCCAGGAGCAGTACGTGCGCAGCTCGGCCCGGATCCGCCTGGCCACGGTGGGGAGTTCCGCGCAGGACTGGGGAGCCCGCCTGATGGCGGGTGCCTGCGCGGACGCCCGTGAGCAGTTCGCGGCCTACGAGACCACCCTGGCGAACCGGGTGACGAACTCGGCGGAGCGCGCGCAATGGCTGGTGGACCTGCTCGACGCCCTTCAGACCCGGGGGCCCGACGCCGTTCTCCCGAGCCGACCGCCGGCCCGGCCGGCGGTCCGCGCCCGCCCCGCCGTCGACGGTGACCTGTCCGCCCTGGTGGCCTTCAGGACGTTCCAGCTGGTCGGCTCGCTCGACGTCATCGACGAGGCGCGGACGACGCGCGGCGCGACGGTGCTCGCTGTGCTGGACCTCCTCCGGCACCGGATCGTTCCCGCCCTCCTGGCCCAGGCAGCCCCGCTCGGGCTGACCGACCCGGTCCAGCAGATGTTCTTCCTGACGTACCACGGCGTGCCGGGCCCGATCGCCTGGGAGGCCGTCAGCACCGATGCCGGTGCCGCCGACGGCACGCTGGACGACGTGCGGGCCGTCCCGGCATGGCCGCCGAAGGAGCCGGTCTTCTGGCTCACCCGCGAGGAACGCGCCTCATGGACCCGGGACACGGGCATCCCCCGGTCGGTGTCCGACACCCCGGGCATCAAGAACGGAAGCCACCTCTACGTCGACGGCGTGAAGTACCGCGCCGCGGTGGCCGACAGCGATCGGGCGAGTGAAACGAGGCTCTTCCCCTACGGCCACGGATACCTGGCGCTGCGCCCGGTCCGCTGACCGCGCCGCCCGGTCGCTCGCGGGCGACCGGGCGGCGCCACGGGGGATGCCGGGAAAGGGGCTACATGGGCGGGGTCAGAACGGTGTCGATGATGTTGACGGTGGCGTTCGAGGTCTGGACGCCCCCGCACACGACCTTGGCGGTCTTGTTCACGGTGAACGACGATCCGGACCCGCTCGTGGTGAGCGTGGCGCCCTCCAGGGTCTTGAAGGTGCCGTTCTCCATCTGCTTCGGGGTGATCGTCTCCCCCACCACGTGGTAGGTGAGGATCTTCGTCAGCTCGGCCTTGTCGGCGAGGATCTTGGCCAGGTCGGCCTTCGGGATCTTCGCGAACGCCTCGTTCGTCGGCGCGAACACGGTGATGTTCTGCGCGTTGTTCAGCGTGTCGACGAGCCCGGCCCGCTTCACGGCGGCGACCAGCGTGGACAGGTCCGGGTTGTGGGAGGCGGCGGTGGCGACAGGGTCCTTCGCCATGCCGTCGAAACTGCCGGACCCCTGCTTCGGCACCGACATACAGGCCGGACCGTACGGGGCGGGCGGGGGCGAGTCCGCGAACGCCGGACCCGCCACGCCGAGCGTCACGGGAAGGAGCATGGTGGCGGCCGCGAGGAGCGCGGACCGCCGGATGCGAGTGGTGGTCATGCCGGTTCCTCCTCCAGGAGGCGGACCCGTCCGTCGGACACCGGGCACGAAGGACGGGCCGGGATGATCGGACTACCGCGACGAGAGCCCTTGGCGGGACGCGCACCACCTCCCTGGGCGTTCCCCGAGACCTGAGCCGTCCGGAGAGGACGACCCCACGCGGCCGCTCCCTCATCGCTACCTGATCGGTCGCGGCCTCACCCGTGATTCGGAGACGCGCCGCCACCGGATTGCTCAGGACGGAGAACCCGCCCCGTCCTGGGTACGCCCTGTCTCGTCTGTCCCGCCCTGTCCCGCCCTGTCCCGCCTGGGCAGGGGGACGCCCACGACGACGGCCACGAAGTGGAGAGGGTCGTACGGCCCCTCCGCCGTCCGGTCAGTCGCCAGGGCTCTCGCCCTGCGCCGTCTCCACACCTCGGTGCAGCCACACCGCGCCCGCCACGGACGAGGCGCCGGCGGTCGCGCACAGCAGGACCATGACGATCAGGGCGGTGCTCAGGCGACGGGCCGGCGCCTGGGCGAGGAGCGCCTTGACGCGGGCGGGCACCGGGCCCGAGGTTCCGCCCGCCGCGACGACGGGCTTCGGCGGGCCGGCCGTGCGGGCCGTCGTGGCGAGCGCCGCACGGCCGACCGCTCGTGCCGCCAGCCTCCGGTCGCCGCACGCGCGCGCGGCCGCCTCGTCCGCGCACCGCTCGGCCGCGAAGGACACCTCGGGGACGACGGCGGCCAGGGCCGGGTGGCACCAGCCGGCCAGGCGGGCGAGGCCCAGGAACAGGTGGTGACGGGCGGCGAGGTGGGCCCGCTCGTGCGTCAGGAGCGCCTCGCGCTCGCGGGGGGCCAGGGCGCGGAACATGCCGGAGGTCACCACGATCCGGTCGCCGGCGCGCGAGCCGCCGGGCAGCGCGAAGGCGTCGGGCCGGTCGTCGTCCACCACGCACAGCCCGCCCGCCGGCGCCAGACCGGCGATCCGGCGCCGCGCGGACCGCAGCCGCACCGTCTCGGCGGCGATCCCGCGGACCGCGGCGGTCACGGTCACGACCAGCGCGCCGACCGCCAGGGCGGCGGCGCCGGCGACGACGAGCGGCGGGCCGGCGGGAAGCGGGGCGAGCAGGTGGACGAGGGAGGCGAGCGCGGGCAGCCGGAGGGCGAGCGGCAGGACGAGGGCGCCGAGGCAGCCGACCGTGCCCACGGCGAGGACGGCGGCGGCGCCGGTGACCGCGCACAGGGCGATGTCGGGGCGCACCCGCGCCACGGTCCGGCGCGCCAGCGGTGGCAGCGCCCAGGGGATCGCCAGGGGCAGGAACAGGAGGGCGATCACCCGCCGCCCTCCTCCAGCAGGCGGCGCAGTTCCGCCTCGTCGTCGGGGCTGAGGCCCTCGACGAACCGGGCCAGCACGATGCCTCGGTCGCCGTCGACCTGGTCGAGTTCGCGGTGCATGCGCCGGGCGGTGAGGCCGTGCGCGTCCTGCACGGGGAAGTAGACGAAGCCCCTGCCCGCGGGGCGCCGGGCCACGATGCCCTTCTCGTGCAGGCGGGCGAGCAGCGTCGCGACCGTGGTGCGTGCCAGGTCCTGGGGGAGCGCCGCTCGTACCTCGGCCGCCGAGAGGGGCGCGCCCGCCGCCCACAGCGCGGCCAGGACGCCGGCCTCCAGTTCGCCCGCGGGTCTGCGTTCGCCCTCGGTGTCCGCCATGGGGTCCCCTTCGGTCGCGGAGCGCCTGCGGCACGACAGACGGACTACTCCGATGTAGACAGAATAGGTTCACTCGCGGCGACGGCGCCGCCGCGCGAACCGGCCGGAGGACGTCGCGGGGTCTCCCACGTGTGCCGCGACCGGCGGGCGCGTGGACGCGGCCGGGGTCGTGCTCACGCGCCCGCGACGAGCGGGCGCAGGGCCGTGCCCCTCAGCCGCCCGGCCAGGGCCGCGCGGTGGCGGCGGACGGTCCACCCCGCGGCGAGGGCGACCATCGAGCCGACGAGGAAGCCGGCCAGGACGTCGTGCGGGTAGTGGGCGCCGACCCAGACCCGGGAGGCACCCATCAGGACCGCCGCGACCAGGGCGAGCGCGCCGAGGCGGCGGGAGACGAAGAGCAGCCCGACGGCGACGGCGGCCGCGACGGCCGTGTGGTTGCTGGGGAAGGACCAGTCCCCCGGGGCCGGGCACGCCTCCAGCGTGACCACGTGGAGGGTCCGGCACGGCCGGTCCTCGCGGAAGACGCTCTTCAGCAGCAGGTCCACGCCGAAGGCGAGGGCCGTGATCACCGGTACCGCCAGGGCCACGACGGCGGTGGCGGAGCCGGCACGCCGCGCCCGCCACCAGGCGGCGACCAGGAGCACGGCGAACAGCGCGATGCCGTAGGCAGACCACGCCGAGATCACGGCGTCCAGCCGGCCCGGGGCCCGCTCGGCGAGGCCGATGACGCCGGTGTAGAGGGCGCCGTCGACGCGCGAGCCGTCGTACGCGGGCGTCATCGGGCGGCTCCGTTCGCCCGCTTGGCGGCCCGCCGGGAGCGCAGCAGCTCGATCCCGAGCGGCAGCAGGGATACGAGGACGATGAGGGCGACGATCGGCAGCAGGTACCTGTCGACGTTCGGGATCGAGGATCCGAGGCCGTAGCCCGCCAGCACCAGGCCGACGGTCCAGACGAGCCCGCCCGCCACCTGCCAGAGCGTGAAGGTGCGCACCGGCACGGCGAGCGCCCCCGCCAAGGGGTTGAGCACCGTCCGCACCACCGGTACGAAGCGGGCCAGCACGATCGCCTTGGCGTGCCCGTACCGCTCCAGCAGCACCTCGGCGCGCTCGGCGCCCTCCCTCAGTCGCTTGCCACCGCTCCGCGCGAGGAGCGCCCCGCCGGCCCGGCGCCCGATCAGGTATCCCACCTGGGCGCCGGCCAGCGCCCCCGCGGCGGCGGCCACGAGCACCCAGGGCAGCGACAGGCCCGACGACGTGTCCGTACCGGCGCACAGCAGACCCGCCGTGAACAGCAGCGAGTCCCCCGGCAGGAAGAACCCGACCAGCAGCCCGGTCTCCGCGAACATCACGACCGCGATGCCCAGCACACCGAAGGCGGTCAGCAGCGAGTGGGCGTCCAGCACGTTCACCGCGAGATCACTCACGGCGGAAACGGAAACGGCCATAGGAGCGGGCCTCCCAGGAGAAGCGGTCGGAGCACGGCCGGGCACGGCCGAAAGCGACTACAAGCGAGTAGACGGTCTACCGCACTGTAGACGATTCCTGGGCCCGGCACCCCTCGGCACTCCCGGAAGCCCTCAACCCGGACCGCCGCACACGCGAGGAAGCCGCCTCGGTCCGCTGGGCGCCGGGGACGGGCGGAGGAGGGGATACCCGGGACGGGAAGGGTGAGTCTCGGCCATCCGGCGCGGCGATCGAGTCATGTGTCTATCGGGTAATTTCACAACTCCTCCTCGACTGGATTCCCGCGTGCCAGACTGCCGACGCCCTGTGGGGGGGCGCCCGTACGACCAGCTCGTGCGGAACCGAAGGGGGACCGATGGCATCTCGGAATTCGCTGCTCAAGGTGTACGGGGACCGTGCGTACCGGCACGTCACCATGGCCCGGCACCAGGGCACGACGATCGCCTTCGCGATGGACGCCGCGCGCCGGATCGTCTACTCGGTACTGGATCTCGCGGGCCCGCCGACCAAGGGGGAGGTGGACGCCGCCTACTGGAGCGACAACCCGGCCGAGCTGGCCTTCCCCCGGGAGCTCGCCGAGGTGGGGTTCGCGGTCGTCGGCGCGACCGCGATGCCGACGGTGAAGCGGGGCGGGGCCGAGGCCGCGCCGGGAGAACTGCCGGCCGAGGAGGAAGTGGACCCGCACCTGTCGACCACCGGACGGCTGACCTCGGACGCCCCGTTCCAGGTCGTCTCGGACGGGACGTACGTGGTGGTGCTGCGCCAGTCGGTCGGCGCGGGCGACCCGGGGGCGGTGTACAAGCTGGCCGGGGGCGGCTCCTCAGGAGACCCGTCCCGCACCGACTACGTGCTCGGCGGCGGCGCGAAGGTGCCGCTGGTCCGCGACACCCTGCTCTGCGACCGGTTCCTGCTGGTGGACGGCAAGCTGAAGCCGGTCCTGGAGGCGCGGTTCAAGCGGAGCAGGCACGCCACCCGGCCGGAGTCGGCCAAGGACAGCCTGGGCACCGAGGACATGGAGGGCCGGCCGTTCCACGAGCCGACCCAGGAGCTGTCCTTCGTGCGGAATCTGACACAGGGCCGGTTCGCGGCGGTGCTGGTGCCGACCGGTGTCGCCAACGTGCGGCGCTGGCAGTTGTTCGCGCACAACGACGCCACCGGGCGGGTGGACGGTTTCAGCGTGGAGCAGGGCAGCCAGGGCCTGTTCAACATCCAGGGCACCCGCTTCTACACCAGCCCCGACCCGGCGTACCAGGACGCGGTGTTCGAGCGCAGCCCGGGTACCTGCCCGTTCACCGGGCGTGAGCTGGTGCCGGTGGCGAGCGGCGGCGGGCACGCCGAGACGGCGCTTCGGCTGGACGGCGCGGGCGGGTACGTCGACCTCGGCGACCCGGCGGCGCTGCGCTTCGGCGGCCGGGCCTACTCGGTGGAGGCGTGGCTCAAGCCCGCCGCGCCGGAGGGCCCGCTGCTCGGGCGTGCCGGGGAGTTCCAGCTGGCCCTGGACGCGTCCGGCGCCCTGCGGCTCACGCACGAGGGCGCGCCGGCGCCGCTGGTCGCCACCGACGCCCTCGCCGTCGATGTCTACACCCACGTCGCCGCGACCTTCGACGGCACCACGGCGAAGCTGTACGTCAACGGCCGGGTGGCGGCGAACGGTCCGCTGCCCTTCACCCCGGGCCCCCGGGGTCCCGTCCTGCTGGGCCGGCAGGACGCGGGCGGCACGCTCCGCCATTTCAGCGGCGACGTGGACGAGCTGCGGATCTGGAACCGGGTCCGCTCGGCGGCCGAACTGACCGAGGAGCTGGGTCACCGGCTGATCGGCAACGAGCCCGGCCTGACCGCCTACTACCGCTTCGACGAGGGCGCGGACACCACCGCGTACGACCAGAGCGACGACGCCCTGCACGGCCGGATCGAGGGCGCCGCGCGGTGGACCGGTTCGGACGCCCCGATCGGCGACCACCCGGGTGTACGGCGGGACAGCTTCGTCCTCAAGGGCCGCAAGGTGGTCTCCAGCATGTCGGCGGCGCTCTACCACCAGCAGGAGAACGTGGTCTCCGGCTACCGCGCCGACCCCAAGCCGGCCAAGCGGCAGGCCCGGGTGCTGCTGACGTTCGCCGCCTCGTACGGGCAGGAGCCGTGTCTGGCCGCCCTGGACTTCGCGGTCGGCAGGGACGGGCGGCTGGCCCAGGCGCCGGACGTGCTGGAGCCGCAGGTGCTCAAGCGGCCGACCAGGGGCCAGGACTCCGAGCGGATCAGCGACCTGCAGCAGGTCGTCAAACGGCTTGAGCCGGAGATCGCCGCCCTGCCGGCGGAGATCGCCCGGCTGGGCGGCACGGCGGCGCTGCTGCCGGAGCGGCTGGCGATACAGAACGGGCTGCAGCCCACGTACGACGGCTACGAGGCCCAGTACAGGGCCGAGGCGGTGAAGCCGGGCGCCTGGCTCTACACCCTGGAGCTCAAGACCCCGCGGATGATCAACGGCAAGACGGTGCGGTGGGTCTACGGCGAACCCTACGGCGGGGTGAGCATCACCGGCGACGACAGCCCCCGGACGACCTGGGCGCTGGGCGGCGCCGACCCCCGGACCGTCGACAGCTCCGCGTTCCGTCTGGCCACCACCGACGCCTCGGGCCACGGCCTCCTCCTGGCCGCCTCCAGCTCCAATCTCAACTACGGTGCGCTCGGACTCCCCCGGGAGCCCTTCGTCACTCCGGATCCCCAGGCCGAGAAGTACTACCGGTTCACCATGATCCGCGAGGGCGACTACGTGCGGATCGTCAACCAGGCCACCGGGATGGCCATCGGTCTGCCCGCCGACAGCAAGACGAGCGAGCTGCGCCTGGCGGCCGAGTGCCGCACGGCCGACACGGGGCTGTTCCGGATGACCAAGGTGCGCCTGCAGTGGTCGATCGACGTCGTCTTCTTCGCCGTCAAGGAGAAGATGGACGCCGCGCGCGCCGCGGTCCAGGAGTCCCGCTCGGCGAGCACGCGGATCGGTGAGCGACAGCTCGAACTGGCCACCAAGAAGGCTGAACTGGCGGCTGCCCAGGATGAGTTGGCCCGACTGTCGAGCGCCCTGCAGGGTGACGACGACCTGACCCTGCCGATGCCGCCGCTCGCCGTGGACCCGACCGGCCTGAGCCTGAACGGCGCCCTGCTCGAGTTCGCCCGGGGCGGCGACCGGCCCGCGCTGCTGGACAGCGGCACCGGCAACCTCGTGCTCTACTTCCGGGGCGCCGACGACCAGCTCTCCGCCGTCTACTACGACACCGCCGTCATCCGCGGCCTGCAGACCCTGGACGGGGACGGCGGCACGCTCGGCTTCCTCGCGCTCGACCCGGCGCTCCCGCTGGACGGCTGCACCCTCACGGTCGCCGACGGCGACGCGCCCGGCCGCTGCGACCTGACGGTCACGGTCGGCGCCGACACCGAGACCTGGCGCTCGCTGCCGCGCCGGGCCGACCAGTTCGCGGCGGCGCTGGCCGGGGCCCCCGGCCGGCCGGTGACGGTCGGCCTGGTCGCCCGGGTGAGCGGCGCCACCGTGGAGCTCGCCGAGAGCTCCACCGTCGTCCTGCCCGCCAAGGCGCACCTGCAGATCGGCTCGGCCGGCTGCGCGGTGGCCGCCGACACCCCGGTCGGCGCGAAGGCGCTGACCCTCACGGCGGAGGCCACCGCCGTCAAGCCCGGCGACAAGGTGACCCTGGTCGGCTACGACTGGGGCCGGGCCGCCGCCACCCGCCCCGGGGTGCTGCTCTCCGCCGGTTCCCGGCTGGTCGGCCTCAACCCGGGCGAGGCCGAGTTCGTACCGAACGGCACGGCCAAGCCGGCCATCGCCGGGCGCGGCTGCCGCTGGCGGGCCGAGATGCCGGGCCGGGCCCTCCAGTTCTCCGGCAACGACCAGTACCTGACGCTGCCGTCGGGCAAGCAGCCGGCCGGTGCCCCGAACGGCGACCTGACCCTGGAGGCCTGGGTCAACCCGGAGACCGGGCAGGGCCGGGTCCTGCACGCCCGGACGGACGACTCGGGCTACGCACTCTCGCTGGTCCCGGCCGGGCTGCCGGTCAAGCAGTTCGCCGGCGCCGAGAAGCTGGTCCTGGCCGACTCGCTCGACCTGGCGAACCGCGACTTCACCGTCGAGCTGTGGGCCAAGCGCAACCAGTCCCGGGGCCGCACCGAGCCGCTGCTCGTCCACGGTGTGCCGAGCGGCGTGCGCGACCAGTCCCTGCACCTGGTGTTCAACCCCGCCGAGACCTTCCGCTTCGGGCTGTACGGCGACGACCTGGACACCGCCCAGTCCTACCCGGACCTGGAGTGGCACCACTGGGCCGCGGTGTACAAGAACGCCACCCGCGAGCAGATCCTCTACCGCGACGGCGTCGAGGTCGGCCGCCGCGTCGCCAACGCCCCGTACACCGGCAAGGGGCCGCTGGTGATCGGCGGCCTGGGATTCGGCGACGCGTACCTGGACGGCCGGATCGACGAGGTCCGGGTCTTCGACCGGGCACGCACCCAGCGGGAGATCGCCGCCGAGCGCGACCGGCGGCTGTCCGGCAACGAACCGGGCCTGCTCGGCCACTGGACCTTCGACGGGCCGGGCGGCCCGGCGTCCCCGATCAAGGGCTACCAGGCGGTGGCCCGGGTCGGCGACCGGGTGGTGAAGTCGGCGGAGCGGTTCCCGTGCAACGAGTGGGCGCACCTGGCCGCCACCTTCACCCAGTCCTGGGCACTGCGGATGGACCGCGCGGTCGGCCTGTCGGTCGAGTCGCAGGACGCGCTGGACCTGCTGGAGGACCTGACCATCGAGGCGTTCGTCCGGATCGACCGGCTCGGCAGCTCGATGGGCCTGGTCGCCAAGGGCCGGGTGGCCGACGGCGGGCAGGACGGTGTCCCGTACCAGTTCGGCGTGCTGGCCGACGGGCGGCTGGAGTTCGCGTTCGCCGAGGCCGACGGCAAGGCCGTCCGCTTCGTCTCCACCCAGGCCCTGACCCCCGGCGCCGTGCAGAAGGTGAGCGTGGTCCGCGAGCGCCGCCAGCCGGCACCCGCACCCGCGGTGTCCGGCGGCGCCCAGCCGTCCGAGCCGCCCGCGCCGGCCCAGCCGGAGCAGTACATCCGCTTCTACATCGGCGGCAGCCTGGCCGGCAACCACCTGTACAGCGGCCCCGGCGCCCAGGCCAACAGCAGCGAGCTGGAGATCGGCCGCGGTCTGACCGGCGTGCTGGGCGAGGTGCGGATCTGGAACGCCGCGCGGGCCTCGAACCAGGTCGGCATGCCCGTCACCCCGCGCGAGAAGGGACTGCTGGCCCGCTGGGCGTTCGACGAGAACGCCGGCAACACCGCCTTCGACCACAGCGGTTCCTTCCCGGCCAAGCTCCGCGGTGCCCGCTGGACCCGCGACCCCGACCCGGCGGCCAGCGGACTGCGGCTGTACCGCAACGGCGAGCCGCTGGCCGAGAGCCCGGCCGCTCAGGACCCCGCGCCCTGGGGCGAGGCTCAGCTCACCCTCGGCGCCCGGCTGGAGGGCGGAAAGCCGGCCGACGCCTTCACCGGGACGCTGGAGGAGGTACGGATCTGGCGCACCGTCCGGACCGCCGAGCAGATCTCCGACAACCTGTTCTCCCGGCTGCGCGGCGACAAGCAGGACCTCCTCGGCTACTGGCCGTTCGACCGCGACTCCACCGAGCCGGGCACCACGTCCGTGCGCGACGAGGGCCTGCGCGGCAACGACTTGGACTTCTCGCCCAAGCGGCCCCGGATCCTGCTCTCCACCGCCCCCATCTCCACCGACACCGCCCAGGTGCGCTCCGCCCTCGCCGACGTCCGCACCCCCTTCCACGAGAACGTCTCCGGCGCCCCCGGCGCGAGCGAGTACGCCGACCTCCAGTACGACGCCAAGGGCGAGGCGCTCGGCGTGCTCAAGCGCTGCTACGCCTTCGTCCGGGACGGCCGCTGGCATCTGGTCACCGGCTACAAGGTCGGTGACCTGACCACCGAATGGGTCGGCCAGGCCCAGTTCGACCCGCAGCTGATCGGCTACATCGAGGGCGCCCCGCCGGTGCCCTCGGAGAACCTGGTCGACGGGGCCGGCGACCACGACGGGGCCTCCTCGGTGGAGTTCACCGAGGCCGAGGAGGTGGTGCAGAGCCTGTCCACCAGCAAGGAGCGGAGCGTCGACGCCGCCTTCAACTTCTCGTTCGGCTTCACGACCGACATCGACACCATGACCGTCACCGCCCCGCTGGGCGTCGGCATCGCCAAACCGCTGTTCTCGGGACGGTTCCAGCTCGGCATCAGCGGCGGCCTCGAATTCTCCAACACCTGGAGCTCCGAGACCCAGGTCAGCCAGGGCACCAACACCACCCGCACGACCCGGCTGGCGCTGACCGGCCACCCCGAGGACCCGGCCAGACTGGTCAACCCCGCCGTCGGACGCCGCTACGTGCCCGCCAACACCGGCATGGCACTGGTGCAGTCCCAGACCGCCGACGTCTTCGCGCTCCGCCTGGCCCACACCGGCGCCCTGATCGCCTACCGGATGCTGCCCAACCCGGACATCCCGCTGGACTGGAACATCATCCACTTCCCGATCAACCCCCGCTACACCAAGCAGGGCACCCTGGACGGCTCGGTCGGCTTCGACGAACGCGGCAAGGTCACCGATCCCGACTACCCGACCGCCACCGCGTACGGCGAGTACAGCTACTTCAAGCCCAGGGACGCGTACGCCCTCAAGCGCCGGATCACCCGTGACCAGCAACGACTGGAGGCGTACTACCGGTCGATCTCCACCGAGACCGACCAGCGCGGCGCGAACGACCCGGCCGAGGCCCAGGCCCGCACGGTGCTGCGCTCGATGGGCATGGACGTCGCGCCCGCCGGCGACAGCCGCTCCGGCGGCCCGAACACGACGGCCGACGGCTTCTCGCACCGCGACCTGGTCAACACGTACGTGTGGACCGCCCAGGGCGGCTTCTTCGCCGAGACCACGGAGGCGACCGACGCCGTCAGCGAGACCACCGCCGGCTCGTACAGCTTCCACGGCTCCGTCGGCGGCTTCACGGACATGGCCTTCAGCGCCATCGACCTCGGCTTCGACCTGCACATGGACGCCTCGGTGGGCGGCGGCTTCAGCAACACCCGGGCCAAGGGCAAGGACGCCTCCCGCTCCTTCGGCCTCGACGTCCAGTGCGCGCCCTCCGGCGACCTGCAACGCCGCAACGCCGACGGCACACTGGCGTACGACCCGGCGGGCCGGCCGGTGCTGGTGCCGGGCAAGGTGGACGCCTACCGGTTCCTCACCTTCTACCTCGGCGAGACCAGCGCCAACTTCGACGACTTCTACCGCAAGGTCGTCGACCCGGTCTGGCTCCAGGGCAGCGGCGCCCCCGACGCCGCCGCGCTGCGCCAGGCCCGGCAGAGCTCCGCCAAACCCCCGTGCTGGCGGGTCCTGCACCGGGTCACCTACGTCAGCCGGGTCCTCCCGCCCATCCCGCCGCCCGGGGCGCCGCCGCTGGAGCGGGCGATGCGGGCCGAGGACATCGACAGCAACTACGAGCTGATCCGGCGCCTGGAACCGTACGTCCGCCCGGCCGCCACCAGCACCGGCGCCCTGTCCGCCGCCACCCGTCGGGTCCTCGCCACCCAACTGCCCGAACTCCTGCCGCACGCCGTCGAGATCATCGACTACCTCGCCCGGTACTTCGGTATCGACGACTGAGGCCCGTGAGGGCACCCGCCCCCTCTTCGTCCCGTCCCGGGCGCGTAACGCTTCGGGACGGGCCGTCGTTGGAGACGGCGAGCACGAGGGGGTGCGGAGATGAGTCGTACGGTGCTGGAGCGCTTTCCCGCGGGGGGTCCGTGGGGCAGCTGGCCCGCCGAGGAGTTCGCCAGCGCGCGGCGGGACGAGGGACTGCCCGCGCGGGTCGTGATGGACCTGGAGTCCGATGCCTTCCTGGTGATCGTGGAGCAGCGCGCCCCGGAGGACTGAGAGCTCCGGGGCGGGCCCGGGTCCCCGACCTCGCGCCCGTCCCCGCCCCCACCCCCGGGTCAGCCCTCCGGGAAGGCCGCCGCCGCCGCGCCGAGGAGCCCGGCGTCGGTGCCGGTGAGGGCGGGGACGACGGTGAGGCCCTGGACGAAGGAGAGGGTGGCGTAGGAGCGCAGACTGCGGCGCAGCGGCGCGAACAGCACCTCGCCCGCGCCCGCGACGCCGCCGCCGACGACGGCGATGTCCACCTCGACCAGGCTGGCGGTGGCGGCGATCCCGGCGGCCAGCGCCTGCGCCGCGCGCTCGAAGGAGGCGACGGCCACGGGGTTCCCCGCCGCCGCCGAGGCGGCCACCGCGGCGGCCGTGACGTCGCCGTCGGGGCCGGGCCGCCACCCCTCGGCGAGCGCGCGCCGGGCCAGGTGCGGTCCGCTGGCGATCCGCTCGACACAGCCGCGCCCGCCGCAGGCGCAGGGCTCGCCGTCGAGGTCGACGCTGATGTGGCCGATGTGCCCGGCGTTGCCGGTGGGCCCGGCGTGGACCCGGCCGCCCAGGACGAGCCCGCCGCCCACGCCGGTGGAGACCACGAGGCACAGGGCGTTGTCATGGCCCCGGGCGGCGCCCAGCCAGTGCTCGGCGGCGGTCATCGCGACGCCGTCGCCCACCAGGACGACGGGCAGTCCGCCCACGGCCCGCCGCACCCGCTCGACGACCGGAAAGCCCCGCCAGCCGGGTACGTTGACGGGGCTGACGGTGCCGGCGGAGGCGTCGACGGGCCCCGCGCTCCCGATCCCGACCGCGCGGACCGCGCTCCACGACGCCGACCGCGCCAGCTCCTCGACGACCCCGGAGACGGCGCCCATGACCGTCTCGCCGTCCTCCCGCGCGGGGGTGGCCCGCTGGGCGCGCACGAGGATCCGGCCGGCCCGGTCGACCAGCGCACCGGCGATCTTGGTACCACCGATGTCGAGGGCGACGACGAGGTCAGTGCTCATGGGCTTCGGATCTCCGTGGGACGGTGACGGTGACCTACAGTCTTCCCACCGCTGACAACGTTGTCCAGGCCCTATGCTCGACAGCAACGAGATCGAGACGTCGATCCCCCGCTCCGACGAAGGAACCGCGCACCGTGGCCGACACCGCCCGCCGCCCCGAGCACCGATACGGCAACCGGCCCACGATGAAGGACGTCGCCGCCCGCGCGGGCGTCGGCCTCAAGACCGTCTCCCGCGTGGTCAACGGCGAACCGGGCGTCACCCCCGACACCGAGCGGCGGGTCCAGGAGGCGATCGACTCCCTGGGCTTCCGCCGCAACGACAGCGCGCGCGTGCTGCGCAAGGGCCGCACGGCGTCGGTCGGCCTCGTCCTGGAGGACCTGGCCGACCCGTTCTACGGCCCGCTGAGCCGCGCGGTCGAGGAGGTCGCCCGCGCGCACGGCGCCCTGCTCATCAACGGCTCCAGCGCCGAGGACCCGGACCGCGAGCAGGAACTGGCCCTCGCCCTCTGCGCGCGGCGCGTGGACGGACTGATCATCATCCCGGCGGGCTCCGACCACCGTTATCTGGAGCCGGAGATCCAGGCGGGCGTCGCGACGGTCTTCGTGGACCGCCCGGCGGGCCGCATCGACGCGGACGTCGTCCTCTCGGACAGCTACGGCGGCGCGCGCGAGGGCGTGGCGCACCTGATCGCCCACGGCCACCGCCGCATCGGCTTCGTCGGCGACCGCCCCCGCATCCACACCGCCGCGGAACGCCTGCGCGGCTACCGGGCGGCGATGGAGGACGCGGGCCTGGAGGTCGCCGACGCCTGGGTCTCGCTCGGCCCGACCGATCCGGAGCGGGTCGCCGGGACCGTACGCGCGATGCTGTCGGGCCCCGCCCCGGTCACGGCCCTGTTCGCGGGCAACAACCGCGTCACCGTGACGGCGGTCCGCGTGCTGGCGGAGCACGCGCGGCCGGTCGCCCTGGTCGGCTTCGACGACATCGAGCTGGCGGACCTGCTCGGCATCACGGTGATCGCCCAGGACGCGGCGGCGCTGGGCCGCACGGCTGCCGAGCGCCTCTTCCGCCGCCTCGACGGCGCCGAGGAGCCCCCCACGACCACGGTCCTGGCGACCGCGCTCATCCCGCGGGGCTCAGGCGAGATCGCCCCCTGACCCGCCGGGGCGGCGGGACCGGGCAGCGGGCGTCGGCTAGCAGACGCGCAGCCCGTCGACGGGGCCGCCGCCCGCACCGCCCCTCAGGTGCAGGACGCTGACGTACACGTTGGTGTTGCCGCTGTCGTCGTCGGTCCGGGCCCACCAGCGGCTGCTCTGCCCGCCGTAGCTCTCGCTGTGGTCGAGGTCGACCTGGCAGGAGAAGGGGTGCGGGCCCGCGCCCAAGGAGCCCATCTCCCCGCCGTCGTACCTCTTGGTGACGGCGCTCCGCACGACCTGGCAGGTCGCCGAACTCCCCGAGGACGTGCACCCGGAGACGGCGGGAGGCGGTGCCGCGGTCGTGGTGGCGGCGGTGGCCCCGCCACTGGGCCGGGTACCGGAGGTGGCGGCACCGGCGCCGCCCTTGCGCGGGGTCGCGGAAGCGCCTCGTGAGGACGGCACGGCACCCGGCTCCGAGGGCCGTCCGGCGTCCGATGTGGTCCCGGCGCCGGGCGAGGCGCTCTCCCCGGGCCCCGGAGTACGGGCGGGAGCGGTGCCGGTGGTGGGCCCGTCCGACGGCTCGCCCCCGTCCAGCACGCGGCCGGGATCGCCGGTGCCGCCCCCGGCCGGCCGCTCGCCCGCGACGGCGGTCCCGCCCGCGTCCCGCTCCATCACGGCGTACGTCACGCCGCCCCCGACGAGCACCACCCCGGCGACGGCGGCGGCGACCAGCACACGCCCGCGCCGGCGCGGGGAAGGCGCCGGCGGCGGGGCGGGCACCGGCACCGGCGGCGGCACCGGGGAAGGCGGCACCGGCGGCCCGAAACCGGGACCGGCGACGGGGACGGGGGCGGGTACGGCCACAGGCGCGGGCGCGGCAACGGCCACTGGAGCAGGCGCGGGTACGGCCGCAGGCGCGGGCACCGGAACGGCCGCAGGCGCGGGTCCAGGCGCGGCGCCCGGGGTGCCGGTGGCGTCCTCCGCACGCCGGGGCTCCCCGTCCCCCCGCGCCACGGCCCCCAGCAGCAGCGCGGCCTCCCGCGCCCCCGGCCGTTCCGCCGGGTCCTTCGCGAGGAGCCGCAGCAGGGCGGGGGCGAGCGGGCCGGAGCGTACGGGTTCGGGGAGCGGGTCGGTGACGATGGCGGCGAGGGTGGACCAGGTGGAGGTGCGCCGGAACGGCACCGCGCCCTCGACCGCCGCGAACAGGGTGGCGCCGAGCGCCCACACGTCGGCGGCGGGCGCCGGGGCGGCGCCTCGGGCGCGCTCCGGGGAGAGGTAGTCGAGGGAGCCGACGATCTCGCCGCTGCGGGTGAGCCGGGAGGCGGCCCCGTCCGCGGGGTCCTCGATGGTGGCGATGCCGAAGTCGGTGAGGAGGACCCGCCCGGAGCGGTCGAGCAGGATGTTGCCGGGCTTCACGTCCCGGTGCAGCACGCCGGCCTCGTGCGCGGCGGCGAGCGCCTCCAGGACGCGGGCGCCGATCCGGGCGGCCTCGACGGGGTCCAGGGGCCCTTCGGCGGCGAGGACGTCGTCGAGGGAGGGCCCGTCGACGAGCTCCATGACGATGACGGGGCGCCCTTCGTGCTCGGTCACGTCGTGGACGGCGACGACTCCGGGGTGGCGGACCCGGGCGGCGGCGCGGGCCTCGCGCCGCATCCGCTGGCGCATGGCGTCGAGTTCGGGCGCCGCCATGTCGGTGTAGGTGCGCAGTTCCTTGACGGCGACCTCGCGGCCGAGGACCTCGTCGACGGCCTGCCAGACGACGCCCATGCCGCCTCGGCCGAGTCTGCGCACGATTCTGTAGCGGCCCGCGAGCCGCCCGTTCTCCCCCGATGACACCGCTGCCCCGTTCCCAGTCGAACTCACGCTCCCATGAGCGTGAACGCGTACAGAGTACGGGGCAGTTGGCGCGAAAACGATGTGTACCGGGAGGTCACTGCGCCTGAGCGGTCAGATCGCCGCGCCGGGGGGCGGCGAAGCGGTCGAGGTCCGTGCGGGTGAGCCCGGTGAGGGCGTCGACCTCGGCGGTGTCGAGGGCGCCGCAGTCGATGCCGCGGAGCAGGTAGGAGGAGAGCGCCTTGGCGGTGGCGGGCTCGTCCATGACGTCGCCGCCGGCGTGGTTGGCGTAGGCGGAGAGGCGCTTGGCGGCGGCCTGGAAGCCCTCGCGGTAGAAGGCGAAGACGGCGGCGTAGCGGGTGGGGATGTGCCCCGGGTGCATGTCCCAGCCCTGGTAGTAGGCGCGGGCGAGGGCGCGGCGGGTGAGCCCGTAGTGGAGCTTCCAGGCCTCGTGGACGTGGGCGGTGGAGCCGACGGGGAGCACGTTGGTGGAGCCGTCGGAGACCCGGACGCCGGTGCCGGCCGCGGCGACCTGCATGATCGCCTTGGCATGGTCGGCGGCGGGGTGGTCGCTGGCCTGGTAGGCGGCGGAGACGCCGAGGCAGGCGCTGTAGTCGAAGGTGCCGTAGTGGAGGCCGGTCGCGCGGCCCTCGGCGGCGTCGATCATGCGGGCGACGGCGGCGGTGCCGTCGGAGGCGAGGATGGCCTGGCTGGTCTCGATCTGGATCTCGAAGCCGAGCCGGCCGGCGTCGAGGCCGTGGGCCTTCTCGAAGGCTTCGAGGAGCCTGACGAAGGCGGTGACCTGCTCGGGGTAGGTGACCTTGGGGAGGGTGAGGACGAGCCCGTCGGGCAGGCCGCCGTTCTCCATGAGGCCGGTGAGGAAGACGTCGGTGGTGCGGATGCCCCGGTCGCGTACGGCGGACTCCATGCACTTCATCCGGATGCCCATGTACGGGGCGGCGCTGAGGTCCGCGTACGCCTCGGTGATGATCCGCGCGGCACGGGCGGCGTCGTGGTCCTCGTCCGTGCCCCCGTAGCCGTCCTCGAAGTCGACGCGGAGGTCCTCGATGGGCTCGCGCTCCAGCTTGGCGCGGACGCGGCCGTAGACGTCCTCGGCGAGCTCGTCGGAGAGGCCGAGGACGCCCGCGAAGGTGGCGGCGTCGGGGGCGTGCTCGTCGAGGGCGGCGAGGGCCTGGTCGCCCCAGGAGCGGATCGTTCCGGCGTCGAAGACGTTGCCGGGGACGTAGACGGTGTGGACGGGCTGACGGGTGCCGGGGTCTCCCGGGTAGCGCCGGTCCAGCTCGGCGTCGACCGTGGCGAGGGAGGCGCTGATCTCCTCGCTGACCGCGCCCGCGAGGCTCGTCGACACCTTCTCCTGCTGACCCATCCCAGATCCTCCTGTTTTCCGCTGCACGGAATCAACAATCCGTATAGCGAAGTTAATGTCCCGGCCGGACCCGCGTCAATGGCTGTCCGAAACGACCGGGGGCCGCGCGGTGAAGATCACCACGCGACCCCCGGACCGTAGAAGAACCGCAGGTCAGCCCTTAGCCCTTGCGGGCCTTGACCTCGTCGGTCAGCTGCGGCACGACGTCGAACAGGTCGCCGACGACGCCGTAGTCGACCAGGTCGAAGATCGGGGCCTCGGCGTCCTTGTTGATGGCCACGATGGTCTTCGAGGTCTGCATGCCCGCGCGGTGCTGGATCGCGCCGGAGATGCCGGAGGCGATGTACAGCTGCGGCGAGACCGACTTGCCGGTCTGGCCGACCTGGTTGGAGTGCGGGTACCAGCCGGCGTCGACGGCGGCGCGGGAGGCGCCGACGGCGGCACCGAGGGAGTCGGCGAGCGCCTCGATGACCCCGAAGTTCTCGGCGCCGTTGACGCCTCGGCCGCCGGAGACCACGATCGCGGCCTCGGTCAGCTCCGGGCGGCCGGTCGACTCGCGCGGGGTGCGGGCGACGACCTTGGTGCCGGTGGCCTGCGCCGAGAAGGAGACCGCGAGGGCCTCGACGGCGCCGGCGGCCGGGGCGGCCTCGACGGCGGCCGAGTTCGGCTTGACCGTGATGACCGGGGTGCCCTTGGAGACGCGGGACTTGGTGGTGAAGGAGGCGGCGAACGCGGACTGCGTCGCGACCGGGCCCTCGTCACCGGCCTCCAGGTCCACGGCGTCGGTGATGATGCCGGAGCCGATGCGGACGGCGAGGCGGGCCGCGATCTCCTTGCCCTCGGCGGAGGACGGGACGAGGACGGCGGCCGGGGACACGGCCTCGTAGGCGGCCTGGAGCGCGTCGACCTTCGGGACGACGAGGTACTCGCCGAACTCGGGGGCGTCGGCGGTGAGGACCTTCACGGCACCGTGCTCGGCGAGGGCCGCGGCGGTGTCGGCGGCGCCGTTGCCGAGCGCGACGGCGACGGGCTCGCCGATGCGGCGGGCCAGCGTGAGCAGCTCCAGGGTGGGCTTGCGGACGGCTCCGTCGACGTGGTCGACGTAGACGAGAATCTCAGCCATGGGACTTCAATCTCCTGCGGAAGAAACGGGGACGGCCTGAGGGGTCGGCGCGGGGCGCCCGGGCCCCTAGATGAACTTCTGGCTCGCGAGGAACTCCGCGAGCTGCTTGCCGCCCTCGCCCTCGTCCTTGACGATCGTGCCCGCGGTGCGCGCCGGGCGCTCGTCCGCCGAGTCGACCTTGGTCCAGGAGCCCTCCAGGCCGACCTCGTCCGCCTCGATGTCCAGGTCGGACAGGTCCAGGGACTCCACCGGCTTCTTCTTGGCGGCCATGATGCCCTTGAAGGAGGGGTAGCGCGCCTCGCCCGACTGGTCGGTCACGGAGACCACGGCGGGGAGGGAGGCCTCCAGCCGCTCGGAGGCGGTGTCGCCGTCGCGGCGGCCCTTCACGGTGCCGTCCTCGACGGAGACCTCGGAGAGCAGCGTGACCTGCGGGACGCCCAGGCGCTCGGCGAGGATGGCGGGCAGGACGCCCATGGTGCCGTCGGTGGAGGCCATGCCCGCGATGACGAGGTCGTAGCCGGTCTTCTCGATCGCCTTGGCGAGCACCAGCGAGGTGCCCATGACGTCGGTGCCGTGCAGGTCGTCGTCCTCGACGTGGACGGCCTTGTCGGCACCCATGGAGAGCGCCTTGCGCAGCGCGTCCTTGGCGTCCTCGGGGCCGACGGTCAGCACGGTGACCTCGGCGTCGTCGGCCTCTTCCGCGATCTGGAGCGCCTGCTCCACCGCGTACTCGTCCAGCTCGGACAGCAGGCCGTCGACGTCGTCGCGGTCGACGGTCAGGTCGTCCGCGAACTTCCGGTCGCCGGTGGCGTCCGGCACGTACTTCACACAGACAACGATCCTCAAGCTCACGCCGGCTCTCCTACTGCATCGTCATAACTGGGCTGCCTTGTTGCTCGCAGCATAGGCGCCTGAAGGGCGGGTTTCCGGTCGGGGATCCGGACACTGCCGAACGCCCCGACCGAAATATTACTCGCCAGTACACCCAGTTCGTTACCAGTAAGCAAGCGCTCAGCCGTGTGACCTTGCCAACGCGTCCGGACCGGCCCGCGCGGGAACTCTCAGTCGCGCAGCGCGTTGAAGCGGCCCTGGTGGTAGAGGAGCGGACGGCCCGCCCCGGCCGGGTCGCCGGCCACCGCCTCGGCTATCACGATCCGGTGGTCCCCGGCCGGGACCCGGGCCACCACCCGGCACACCAGCCAGGCCAGCACGCCGTCCAGCACCGGCACGCCCTCGGGGCCTCGGCTCCACCGGGTGGGAGACCCGAAGCGGTCGGCGCCACTGCGGGCGAAGGTCGCGGCGAGCTCCGCCTGGTGCTCGCCGAGTATGTGGACGCCGATGTGCTCGGCCTCGGCCACCACGGGCCAGCTGGAGGAGCCGGTGCCCACGCCGAAGGAGATCAGCGGCGGTTCGGCGGCGACGGAGTTGAGCGAGGTGGCCGTGAAGCCGACCGGGCGCTCGCCGTGCGCGGTGATCACCGCGACACCGGCGGCGTGCTGACGGAAGACGGAGCGGAGCAGGTCGGGAGAGGCGGGCCGGGGTGCGCCGAGAGCGGGGAACGTCGGAAGCGTGCGGAGCTCGGGCGAGACCGTCATGGAATTGTCCTTCTGCGAGGGCGGCGTGAGAGGAGTCGCGGGGTGGTCAGACACCCGGACAGCGCGCGCTCGCGTTGCGGGCCAGGTCCACATGGGCCCGCCCGTAGAGAAGGAGTTCCGTGGGCACTACGCCAGACTGACGATCGTTGCCGCGTGCAGTCAAGTGCGTACCGCGATGTGGGAGATGTGTCACCGCGTCAGGGACGGGGCCGCACACCCCGTCAGACCGCGCGTCCGAGCGCGGCGATGACGTCGGCCCGGCGGGGCTGCCCGGCGGCGCGCCGCACGATCCGCCCGGAGCGGTCGAGGACGAGTACCGTGGGCGTACGGACGATGCCGAGCGCGCGCACCAGGTCCAGGCGCTCCTCCGCGTCGATCTCGACGTGTCCGACGCCCTCCACCATCGCGGCCACCTCCGCGAGGGTCCGGCGGGTGGCCCGGCAGGGCTGGCAGAAGGCGGTGGAGAACTGCACCAGAGTGGCTCGCTCCCCCAGCTCGGCGCCCAGCTCCGCGGCGCCCACGACATCGGTCATGTCCTCTGCTCCTCCTGTGGTCCCGCCAGGTGCAGCGTCCCAGGTAATCGAACGATTCCCGCCACGAGCACCCGGAGTGACGAGAATCTCCCCGTACGAAGCCACCTGGACTGGTCACGGGGGCCCACATGGGGCACCATCTGCCCAAAGCCGGAAACCTACGGCCGCGTAACTTCGCCGGGAGAACCCTCCCCAGGCACTGACGAAGGGGTTCGTCCCAGATGGCAGAGCTCGTCTATCGGCCGGTCATCGGCGCCGCACTCACCATGTTCAAGGCGCTCGACCTGAAGATCGACACTCAGGGTTCGCAGCACATCCCCCGCGAGGGCGGGGCGGTGATCGTCAGCAACCACATCAGCTACCTGGACTTCATCTTCACCGGCCTGGCCGCGCTGCCGCAGAAGCGCCTGGTGCGCTTCATGGCCAAGGAGTCGGTCTTCCGGCACAAGGTCTCCGGCCCGCTGATGCGCGCGATGAAGCACATCCCGGTGGACCGCGCCCAGGGCGAGCACGCCTACGAGCACGCGCTGCGCTCGCTGCGCGCGGGCGAGCTCGTCGGCGTCTTCCCCGAGGCGACCATCTCCCCGTCCTTCACCCTGAAGAGCTTCAAGTCCGGCGCCGTGCGCCTGGCGCAGGAGGCCGGCGTCCCGCTGATCCCGGTGGCGCTCTGGGGCACCCAGCGGATCTGGACCAAGGGCCACCCGCGCAACTTCAAGCGCAGCCACATCCCGGTCACCATCCGCGTCGGCGAGCCCCTGGAGGCCCCGGCCGACCAGTACGCGGGCGCCCTCACCCGGCGGCTGCGCGAGCGCGTCCAGGAGCTGCTGGAGGCCGCCCAGCGGGCGTATCCGGTGCGCCCCAAGGACGCGGGCGACACCTGGTGGGTGCCCGCGCACCTCGGAGGCACGGCGCCGACCCCGGACGAGGTCAGGGCCGCCGAGAAGTAGTCCCGCGGCGGCCCCGGCCGCTCCGGCGAAACGTCACTCCGGGTCGCGGACCGTGATCCGTGCCCCGGGGCTGACCTTCTGCAGCGCCTCGGCGAGCTCCTCGCCGGCCGCGCGCAGCTCGTCGAGCGTCATCGGCACCAGCGACTCCAGCAGGAAGATCGCGTCGGTGGTGTCGTCCTCGATCCGGGTGCGCGGGCCCTGGCGCCAGTTCCAGCGACGGCAGGTGACACCCGCCTCGTCGCACCAGACGACCTCGCCCGGCTCCGGGTGCTCGACGCTCTCCTCGCCGCCCGCGACGGTGACGAACTCCTCCTCGCCGGTCGCCCGGACGAGCCGCATGGAGCCCTGGATCTTGTTCAGGTCCTCGCCGCCGACCGGGATCAGGTGGGCCACGCTGATCGCGTTGTACGCGTCCACCAGCCGGTTGATCCGGGGCAGCCCGCCGTCCGCGAGCGCGCGCTTGGCCAGCGCCTCGGCGGAGTTGCGGGTACGGGAGGGCTTGGCGCCGAACGCGGAGTAGGCGGCGCGCCAGGCGGCCACGTGCGGGTCCTTGTCCGGGGCCTGGCCGTCCAGCCGCTCGGCGAGCCGGCGGGCGGCCTCGTCGAGCAGGGCCGAACTGGTCTCGTCGCTGGGCCCGTTGACGAGTCCGCGCGCCTCGACGGCGAGGTGGGTGAAGCCGGGTACGAGGGTGCGTACCTCGTCGGAGACGGTGAGCGTCAGGGTCATGGTCCGCCGTTCGGTGTTCCGGGTCTCAGAGCGTGCGGTTCAGCATAGAGCACCGGATAATCCACTTCACTGGACTTCCGCCGGAAGTGCGGGGGGGGGATGACGGAACGGCCGGGCGGAAGTGTGTCACCTCCGCCCGGCCGTCGGCCCGGGAGCCCCTCGGGGCCCGCGCGGGACTACCGCGCCATCTCTTCCTTCAGCGCCTGGAGGAAGCCGTCGACGTCGTCCTCCGTGGTGTCGAAGGCGCACATCCAGCGCACGTCGCCGGCCGCCTCGTCCCAGAAGTAGAAGCGGAAGCGCTCCTGGAGCCGTCTGCTGACCTCGTGCGGCAGCCGCGCGAAGACCGCGTTGGCCTGGACCGGGTAGAGGATCTCCACCCCGTCCACGCCGCGCACGCCGGCCGCGAGGCGCTGGGCCATCGTGTTGGCGTGGCGGGCGTTGCGCAGCCACAGGTCCTTGGCGAGCAGCGCCTCCAGCTGGACGGAGACGAAGCGCATCTTGGAGGCGAGCTGCATGGACAGCTTGCGCAGGTGCCTCATGTGACTGACGGCGTCGGGGTTGAGCACGACGACGGCCTCGCCGAACATCATCCCGTTCTTGGTGCCGCCGTACGAGATGACGTCCACGCCCGCCGCGCTGGTGAACGCGCGCATGGGCACGTCGAGCGAGGCGGCGGCGTTGGCTATCCGGGCGCCGTCGAGGTGGACCTTCATGCCCTTGGCGTGGGCGTGCTCGACGATGGCCTTGATCTCGTCCACGGTGTAGACGGTGCCCAGCTCGGTGTTCTGGGTGATCGAGACGACCTGGGGCATCGCCCGGTGCTCGTCCTCCCAGCCCCAGGCCTGCCGGTCGATCAGCTCGGGGGTGAGCTTGCCGTCCGGGGTGGCCACGGTGAGCAGCTTGAGGCCGCCCATCCGCTCGGGGGCACCGCCCTCGTCCACGTTGATGTGCGCGGACTCGGCGCAGATCACCGCGCCCCAGCGGTCGGTGAGCGCCTGGAGCGCGGTCACGTTGGCCCCGGTCCCGTTGAAGACCGGGAACGCCTCGGCCGAGGGGCCGAAGTGGCTGTGCATGATCCGCTGGAGGTGGTCGGTGTACTGGTCCTCGCCGTAGGCGACCTGATGGCCGTCGTTGGCGAGGGTGATGGCCGCGAGGACCTCGGGGTGCACTCCGGCGTAGTTGTCGCTGGCGAAGCCCCGGACCGACGGGTCGTGATGACGACGGGCGTCGGTCTTCGGGCCCAGGGCCGCGGTCACGGCTTGGGGGTCAGCCACAGGCGCTGTCCATTCACTTCCTGTGCGGGCCGGTCCCACAGTCCGGCGATGGCCTCGGCCAGGTCCTTGACGTCGGTGAAGCCCGCGAACTTCGCATTGGGGCGTTCGGCGCGCATGGCGTCGTGCACCAGTGCCTTGATCACCAGGATGGCAGCCGCCGCCTGGGCGCCGTCGTCGCCCCCCGCCTTGCGGAAGGAGTCGGCCATGGCGAGGGTCCACGCCTCGGCCGCCGCCTTGCCGGCGTTGTACGCGGCGTTGTTGGCGACCGGCTTGTGCGCGCCGACCTGGCTGACCAGGGCGTAGCGGCCGCGGCCGCCGCTGCGCAGCAGGCCGTCGTGGAAGGCGAGCGAGGTGTGCTGGACCGTGCGGATCAGGAGCTTCTCCAGGAAGTCCCAGTCCTTGAGGTCGGTCTCGACGAAGGACTGGCTGCCGCGCCAGCCGCCGACCAGGTGCACCAGGCCGTCGATCCGGCCGAACTCCTTCTCGGTCTTCTCGGCCCACTCCCTGGTCGCGGCCAGGTCGAGGAGGTCGACCGTGTCGCCGACGACCCGCGCGCCGCCGTGGGCGTAGCGGGCGGCGTCGACGGCCTCCGCGAGGCGGGCCGGGTCGGCGTCAGAGGCGACGACCGTGGCGCCGGCCTCGGCGAGGCGCAGCAGGGTCGCCCGGCCCGCCGGGCCGGCCGCTCCGGCGACGGCGATGACGGCGCCGTCGAGGGGCCCACCGTTTCCGTTGGCGTTCATGGGCGCCGCCTCCTCGGTCTGCTCGGTCGGCTCGGTCACGCGGCGGCCCGCGCGGGGTCCGAAGCGCTGGTGGCGGTGATGCCCTTGGTCGCGGCGATCACGCCCTTGAGCTTCTTGGCGAGGGCCTCATAGAACATGCTGAGCGGAAACTCGTCCGGAAGCACGTCGTCGACGAGCTTGCGGGGCGGCAGGCTCAGGTCGAGGGCGTCAGGGCCCTTGGCCCAGGTGGAGCCGGGGTGCGGGGCGAGGTAGGTGGAGACGAGCTCGTACGCCTTGAACCAGTGGACCAGCTTCGGACGGTCGATGCCGTCGCGGTAGAGCTGCTCGATCTCGCCGCAGAGACGGTTGGTGACCTCGGGCGCCCGCTGCCAGTCGATCTTCAGCGTGTTGTCGGTCCAGCGCACCACGTCGTGCTTGTGGAGGTACGCGAAGAGGAGCTGGCCGCCGAGACCGTCGTAGTTGCGGTTGCGGTCGCCGGAGAGCGGGAAGCGGAACATGCGGTCGAAGAGGACCGCGTACTGCACGTCGCGGCCGTGCTCGTTGCCCTCGGCCTCCAGCTTCACGGCCTCCTTGAAGGCGGTGAGGTCGCAGCGGAGCTCCTCCAGGCCGTACATCCAGAACGGCTGGCGCTGCTTGATCATGAAGGGGTCGAAGGGCAGGTCGCCGTGGCTGTGGGTGCGGTCGTGCACCATGTCCCACAGGACGAAGGCCTTCTCGCAGCGGTCCTGGTCCTGGACCATGGCGGCGATGTCCTCGGGCAGCTCGATGCCCAGGGTGTCGACGGCGGCCTCGGTGACCTTGCGGAAGCGGGCGGCCTCGCGGTCGCAGAAGATGCCGCCCCAGCTGAAGCGCTCGGGGGCCTCGCGGACGGCGATGGTCTCGGGGAAGAGGACGGCCGAGTTGGTGTCGTACCCGGCGGTGAAGTCCTCGAAGGAGATGCCGCAGAACAGCGGGTTGTCGTAGCGGGTGGCCTCCAGCTCGGAGAGCCACTCGGGCCACACCATGCGCAGCACGACGGCCTCGAAGTTGCGGTCCGGGTTCCCGTTCTGCGTGTACATCGGGAAGAGCACGAGGTGCTGGAGCCCGTCCACGCGGTTGGCGGCCGGCTGGAAGGCGAGCAGCGCGTCGAGGAAGTCGGGGACCGCGAAGCCGCCCTCGGCCCACTTGCGCAGGTCGGCGACGAGCGCGCGGTGGTACTCCGCGTCGTGCGGGAGCAGCGGGGAGAGCGCTTCGACCGCGGCGACGACACGCGCGACGGTCCGCTCGGCGTGGGCGAGGGCGGGGGCGCCCTCGGCCCGGAAGTCGATGGAGCCGTCCGCGCTCTGCCAGGGGCGGAGCTCCTCCACGGCATTCTTGAGCTCGGGCCAGGCAGGGTGGTCGACCACGGGTGCGTCGGTGGATATCCCCCCACCGGTCGCGTCCTGCACAAGAATTTCCGTCATTCCTCTTCCTCCACAGGAGAACCTCACGTCAAGACACCGTAACCATCGGCGCTTCTCGGCCACAAGAGGGGTATGGGAAATTCTCCTGCCAAACCCCCTGATCGACCGCCCTTTTTCCTGTCTACTGGGGTTGACACTCAAGAAATGCGGCGTTCCGCCGGGTCACCGGGGAGAGACGGCCCAGCGATTAGGCTGCCTCGGGCACCAATCGACCGGGCAAAGGTCCGCGCCGGGCGCGGACTCCGCCGGACAAGGGAAGCGAGAAGGTCTTGGGTTTCCTCACCATCGGTCACCGCGGGGTCATGGGCGTCGAGCCCGAGAACACCCTGCGCTCCTTCGTCCGGGCCGAGCGGGAGGGCCTGGACCTCATCGAGCTCGACCTGCACCTCAGCAAGGACGGCGCGCTGGTCGTCATGCACGACGCCGAGGTGGACCGCACCACCGACGGCAGCGGCCCGATCCACGAGAAGACCCTGGCGGAGCTGCGCGAGCTCGACGCGGGCGCCGGCGAGCGGGTGCCGGTCTTCGAGGAGGTCCTGGACGCCGTCGGGACGCCGCTCCAGGCGGAGATCAAGGACGTGGCGGCGGCCCGGACGCTCGCCGGGGTGTTCCGCGCGCGCGGGCTGGCGGACCGGGTCGAGGTGATCTCGTTCCACGACGAGGCGCTGGCCGAGACGCGCGCCCTCGTCCCCGGGGTGCGCACGGCGCTGGTCGCCGGGCGGCGCCAGTCGGAGGCGGTGGAGCGGGCCCTGGCGGTGGGGGCCGGGGCGCTCGTCCTGGAGCTGCGCTTCGTCAGCCGGGACACCGTGGCGCGCGCCCACGCGGCGGGGCTGCGGGTCACCGCGTGGACGGTGAACACCGAGGACGAGCTGCGCCTCGCGTACGCGCTGGGGCTCGACGGGGTGACGACCGACGAGCCCGCGATCCGGGCCTCGGTCGCCCGCACCGCCTGAGGGTCAGCCGAGCTCCTTCACCAGCAGCTCGAAGCGCAGGTCGTCGCGCTGCGGCAGGCCGAAGCGCTCGTCGCCGTACGGGAAGGGGGTCATCCGGCCGGTGCGGCGGTAGCCGCGCCGCTCGTACCAGGCGATGAGCTCCTCGCGCACCGAGATGACCGTCATGTGCATCTCGGTCACGTCCCAGAGCTCGCGCACCCGGCGCTCCGCCTCGGCGATGATCTGCCGGCCGAGGCCCGCGCCCTGGAGCTCCGGGCGGACCGCGAACATGCCGAAGTAGGCCGCCTCGCCTCGGTGCTCCAGCTGGCAGCAGGCGACGAGCTCGCCGTCGCGCTCGACCACCATCAGCCGGCTGCCGGGCGTGGTGATGACCGCCTCGACGCCCTCGGCGTCCGTCCGCCGGCCCTGCAGGATGTCCGCCTCCGTGGTCCAGCCGGCCCGGCTGGAGTCGCCCCGGTAGGCCGACTCGACGAGCGGCACGAGCGCCGGGACGTCGCCCGTCACGGCGTCGCGGTAGGTGATCCGGCCGGTGTGCTGGGACGCGGCGGTGTCCATGTGTACGGGGCTCCCCTCGGGCGCTGACGATCGGCGGGCGCGATCCCCCCGAGCCTAGCGCGCGCCCCGCACTCCCCCTCGTACACCCGTGCGCGGCCGTGCGCCCGCGTGGGCGGGACGGGGGCCGGGCATCCCCCTCTGCGGACGGGGAGGGTTCGCGGTCGGCGAGGAGGGAGGTCCGCCATGCACGGACCGGCGCTGTCCGGCTGGCTGCTCGTGGTGCTCTGCGCGGCCGGCGGGGCGTACTGCCTGCTGCGGATGCGCCGCAGCTCCGGGGAGGAGCGGCGGGCCGCGGGCGGCGAGGCGGTGATGGGCTTCGGGATGGCCGCGATGGCGCTGCCCGCCACGGTGGCGGCCCCGCCGGAGTGGGTGCTGCTGGGGTATGCGGCGGTGTTCGGCGTCGCGGCCCTGCTCGGGCTGCTCGGCGCGCTGCGCGGCGGCGGCCACCACGTGCACCACCTGGTGGGCTCGCTCGCGATGGTCTACATGGCGGTGGCGATGGTCGCGGCGCCCGGCGCGGGCGCGCACGCGGGGCACGGGGGCGCGGCGGCGGACGCCGGAGGCGCGGTGGCGGACGCCGGGGGCGTACCCCTGCTGACCGGGGCGCTGCTCGCCTACTTCGGGGTGTACGTGCTGCGGTCGGGCACGCGCCTGGTCCCGGTCGCGGCTCCCCCGGGCACCGGCGGCGCGGCGCGGGCGGCCGCCGGTGCCGAGCTGACGCTGGTGTGCCGCCTGTCGATGGCCCTCGCGATGCTCGCGATGCTTCTTACGCTCTGAAGGGCGGGCGCGGCAAACGTGGCGTGCGTCACTTGATTGACGAGGGCATACCCCGGCGTGGTACCCGCTCCATAAGGTGGCGCCATGTTGGTCTCCCTCGCGCTGCTCGCGCTCGGCGTCCTGACCGCCGCCGTGGCCCCGCGGCTCCTGTCCCGGGCCGACTGGGCGGAGCGGGAACCCGTGGTGGCGCTGTGGGTGTGGCAGTGCGTCGTGGCGGCGGTGCTCGTCAGCTTCGCCCTGTCCATGACGTTCAGCGCCTCGGCCGCCTGGCAGGCGGTGCGCGGGCAGGTCTTCGCCCCCGCGCCGCACGCGGTGATCGAGGCGTACGAGCTGGGCACCGGCGGACCCTGGTCGGCGGTGCTGGCCGTGCTGCTCGCCGCCGCCGGGCTGTGGAGCGGGGCGATGCTGGGCCGCGAGATCGGCCTCGCCCGCGCCCGCCGCCGGCAGCGCCGCTGCGAACTCCTGGTGCGCGCGCCGCTGTTGCCCGGCGAGGAGGCCTCGGACGGCGGGCGCCTGGTGATCCTGGAGGGCGAGCGGGCGGACGCCTGGTGGCTGCCGGGCGGGGCGCCGCGCCTGGTGATCACGACGGGGGCGCTGCGGCGGCTCAAGGGGCGGCAGCTCGACGCGGTCCTCGCGCACGAGCAGGGCCACGCCCGGGCGCGGCACGACTGGCTGCTGCACTGCTCGGGCGCGCTGGCCGAGGGCTTCCCGGGGGTGCCGGTCTTCGCGGCCTTCCGGGGCGAGATGCACCGGCTGGTGGAGCTGGCGGCGGACGACGTCGCCTCGCGTCGCTTCGGGCGGCTGACGATCGCGCTGGCACTGGTCGAACTGAACGAGGACCGGGGGGCGTTCGGCCCCGCGCCGGGTCCCGGGACGGGGCTGCCGCAGCGCGTCGACCGGCTGCTGGCCGCGGCACCCCGGCTGACCGCCGCCCGTCGGCTGCGCCTGACCGCCGTGGCGGCGCTGGTGCCGGTCTTCCCGGTCCTGGTCGCCTTCGTGCCGGCGCTGCGCGCGCTGAACTAGCCGTCGCCTCCCGGCCCGGCGCGCGGCCCCGACCCGCCGGGGCGGGGCCGGGCGCGGGACCGGGTGGGGGCGTCGGGCAGGATCGGGGCCATGCGCATCTCCGCCGTCGTCTCCGGTGCCCTGGCCGTGCTGCTGCTCGTCCTGGTGGCCGTGGGGTGGCCACCGCTGCTCTCGTTCGACCGGGACGTCGCCGAGGCCCTGCACCGCAGCGCGGTCGCCGAGCCCGGGATCACCCATCTCAACCGGATCCTGACCGACTGGGTCTGGGACCCGTGGACCATGCGCGCGCTGGCGGCCGTCGCCGTCGGCTGGCTGTGGTGGCGGCGCGAGCGGCTGCTCGCGCTGTGGGTGGCGGGCACCAGCCTGTTCGCCGTGGGCCTCCAGCAGGCGCTGAAGGCGGCCGTGGACCGGCCCCGGCCCGTCTGGCCCGACCCGGTCGACTCGGCGCACTTCTCCGCGTTCCCGTCCGGGCACGTGATGACGGCGACGGTCACCTGCGGGCTGCTGCTGTGGGTGCTGGCGCTGCACTGGACCGAGACCCGGCGGGGCTGGGGCACGCTCGCCGGGGCCGCCCTGGTGTCGGTCGTCGGGGTCGGCTGGACCCGGGTGTACCTGGGGGTGCACTGGCCCTCGGACGTGCTGGGCGGCTGGCTCTTCGGCTGGGCCTGCGCGGCCGGGTCGATCGTCGCGTACCGGGCGGTCGAGCGGCGCCGGCGCCCCGGCCCGGAGGCGGACGCCGGGAGCATCATGGGAGAGAGGCGTTGAAGCCGCCTGTCCTGGACGATCCCCCGCGTCGCCCAGAACAGACGGCATGTCCCGCTTCGGGCCACGAGGGCACGACGGCAGGACGCGCTGAGTATATTGGCTGCCAGCCAGTCAACGCAGGAGTCCAGCATGTCCCCGCGTAGCGCACAGGTCAATGAAGAGCTTCGGCGGCGCTCCCGTGAGCGGATCCTCCAGGCGACGGTGGAGCTGGTCGACGAGCGCGGCTACGAGGCGACGACCCTCGCGGACATCGCCGCCCGGGCCGGCTCGGCGCGCGGCCTCATCTCGTACTACTTCCCCGGCAAGCGTCAGCTCCTGCAGTCGGCGGTGCACCGGCTGATGCACCTGACACTGGCGGAGGCGCTGGAGCGCGAGCCGCGCACGGCGGACGGCCGGGAGCGCATGGCGCGGGCGATCGACGCGATCCTCGGCCTCGCGGAGGACCGGCCGGTGCTGATGCGGACGCACATGGCGGGGATCCTGCAGGCCGAGGGCTTTGTGCGCTGCCCCGAGCAGCAGCGGCTCGCGGAGCTGCTGCGGGACACCGTGACCCGGTACGGCTCGGACGACGTGGACACCGACTATCCGCTGTTGCGAGCGCTCCTGATGGGGGCGGTGGTGGCGGTGCTGCTGCCGGGGGCCCCGATGCCGGGGGTACGGCTGCGCTCCGAGCTCTTCCAGCGCTACGGGCTGGACTGGGAGCAGGGGGCGCCGCCGGACGGACCGCGTCCGCCCGACGGCGCCCCGGGTGCGCGTACGACGTTACCGGGCCCGGCCGCCCGGGTGCCGCGCCAGGGGTCGGCGGACCGGCGGACCGGTCCGCGTACCCCGGGGTAGGCGGCTGCCGGGCCCGGGGCGTCCGCTAGTCGAAGTAGTCGGGCTGCGTCTGGACGTTGAGCTCGTGGAGACGGACCCGGGCCGCCTTGTCGGTGCGCTTGTCGCTGAGCTTCAGGACGTCGAAGCCCTTGGCGATGTCGTTGGAGTAGATGTAGCCGTTGTAGTAGTAGGCCGACCAGGAGCCGCCGGTGGCGAGGGTGGTCGCGGAGACCGGGCCGCGCTCGAAGTACGCGATCTCCTTCGGGCGCCGGGAGTCGGTGAAGTCCCAGACGGAGACGCCACCCTGGTACCAGGCCTGGACCATGATGTCCTTGCCCTTGACCGGGATCAGCGAGCCGTTGTGGGCGACGCAGTTCTCGGTGTCGGCCTGGTGGCGCGGGATCTTGAAGTAGCTGCGGAAGACGAGCTTGCGCCTGTCGCCCTTGCCGACGATGTCGTAGATGCCGTCCGCGCCGCGGTTCGGGCCGACGACCGCGTTGCAGGTGGCCGCTCCGCCGCCGCCGAGCTCGTCGGTGAAGACGACCTTGTTCGCCTTCTGGTTGAAGGTCGCGGAGTGCCAGAACGCGAAGTTGACGTTGTCCTGGACGCGGTCGATGACCCTCGGGTGCTCCGGGTCCTTGATGTCGAAGAGGATGCCGTCGCCCATGCACGCGCCGGCGGCCAGGTCCTCCTCGGGCAGCACGGTCAGGTCGTGGCAGCCGGTGGTCTTGGAGACACCGGGGTTGGTGGGCTCACCGGGGTTGCCGCCGCCGTCCGGGCCCTCACCGGGGAACAGGACGGGGAAGTTGACGACCTTGGCCTGCTGCGGGGCCTTGCGCGGCACCTTGATGACGGAGATGCCGTCGTGCGGGG
Source organism: Streptomyces sp. NPDC042100 (assembly GCF_055582325.1). Lineage (NCBI taxonomy): Bacteria > Bacillati > Actinomycetota > Actinomycetes > Kitasatosporales > Streptomycetaceae > Streptomyces > Streptomyces sp. NPDC042100. The sequence goes on along the minus strand of NZ_JBVJDK010000007.1, from coordinate 17,044 downwards.
GCTGGCAGTCGGGGAAGGCGGCGTTGGGCGAGTACGAGGAGACGTAGACGTACACGTCCTTGCGCTGGGGCACCAGCGTGTGGGTGTGCGAACCGCAGGCCGTCTCGACGGCGGCCACGTACTTCGGGTTCGCGATGTCGCTGATGTCGAAGATCTTCATGCCCTCCCAGGATTCCTTCACCGAGGCGGGCTGCGGAACGCTGGCACAGGAGTTGTCGCTGCGCGAGGAGTCGGTGGACAGGAAGAGCAGGTTCCCGGAGACCGAGACGTCGTTCTGGGAGCCGGGGCACAGCACCTGGGCCACCGTCTTGGGTGACTTGGGGTTGCTGATGTCGAAGATGCGGAAGCCGTCGTAGTTGCCGGCGAAGGCGTACTTGCCCTGGAAGGCGAGGTCCGAGTTGATGCCCTTCAGGGCGTCCTTCGGAACGTTCGCCAGGTGTTCGATGTTGGGGCTGTGGACGATCTCGTCCACACCGGGTATCTCGCCCGCCGCGATGGCGGCGCGCGCTTCCGCCGCCCGCTCCGCGGAGACGGCCGCGGGCGCGCCGGCGTCGCCCGGGTCGGGGGTGGCGGCTGCGGGGCCGGCGGCGAGCAGGCTGACCAGCAGCCCGGCCGCGGCGGTCACCACGGCCAGGCCTCTGATCCGTACGCGCGGGGTACTCGTGGTACGCAAGGAAGTCTCTCCGTCCTCATCTGGTGTCGCACAGTTGAACGAGGGTGGGACCTCGGCAGTATCTTCCTTGCTGTGCACATCTCAACAGATGGCAACAGAGACGTAATGAAGAAACACCTGTTCCAGCCCGCCCGAGTCGCCCGAGTGGTCCGAGTCGCCCAAGTGCCCGTGGAGGTCGTGTTGTCGAAGCACCGTGCCCGTGGAGCGGCGGCAGCCGCGCTCGCCGTCGCCGCCGTGTTCGCGCTCGCCGCGTGCGAGTCGGGGGCGGGGGCGGCCGCGCCCCCGGCGGCGAAGCCGAGCGGCCCCTCGGTGATCGCGCCGGGCAAGCCGGGCGAACCGGCGAGGAAGGTGTCCCCCGAGGAGGCGGCGCGGCTGATGCCCGACGAACGCCCCAACGGAGCCGACTACATGTACGTCCAGATGATGATCGAGCACCACCGGCAGGCGCTCACCATGACCTCGCTGGCGGCGGATCGCGGCGAGTCGCGGCAGGTACGGAAGGTCGCCGAGCGGATCGCGGCGGCGCAGGGCCCGGAGATAGGCGCCATGGAGGGCTGGCTGAAGAACAACGGCGGCCCTCGCCCGCAGTCCGGCCACGACCACCACACGATGCCGGGGATGGCGACCGAGGCGCAGCTGGCCGAGTTGCGCGCCGCCAAGGGGAAGGCGTTCGACGCGCTCTTCATCAAGTTGATGATCACGCATCACGAGGGGGCCGTGACGATGGCGGGCGAGGTGCTCAGCCAGGGCAACAACGTGCTGGTGGAGGAGATGGCGAACGACGTCATCGCCCAGCAGACGGCGGAGATCAACCGGATGCGCTCCCTGTAGTCCGGCCCCGGGGCCTCGGCGGTGCCATGCTGGAAGCCTCCGGCAGGAAGGGGCACCCCTCGTGCTGCGCGTCGCCGTCGTCGGCTCGGGACCGAGCGGGGTCTACACGGCCCAGGCCCTGGTGGGGCAGAGCGCGGTGCCGGGGGTGCGGGTGCACGTCCTGGACCGGCTGCCCTGCCCGTACGGACTGGTGCGGTACGGGGTGGCGCCCGACCACGAGAAGATCAAGTCCCTCCAGGGCAGCCTGCGGACGGTCCTGGAGGACGAACGGATCAGCTTCCTCGGCGACGTGGAGGTGGGCGCGCGCGGGCTCACCCCGGCCCGGCTCCTGGAGCTGTACCACGCGGTCGTGTACTGCGTGGGCGCCGCGCGCGACCGGCCGCTCGGGGTGCCGGGCGAGGAGCTGCGCGGCAGCTACTCGGCGACCGGCTTCGTCTCCTGGTACAGCGCCCATCCGGACTCCGCGCGGGCCGCGTTCGGCCTGGACGCGCCCCGCGCGGTGGTGATCGGGGCGGGGAACGTGGCGGTGGACGTGACCCGGCTGCTGGTGCGCCGGGCGGCCGAACTGGCCTCGACCGACGTGCCGCAGGGCGCTCTGGAGGCGCTGGCGGCGAGCGGGGTGCGCGAGGTGCGGATGGTGGCCCGGCGCGGGCCCGGGCAGGCCCGCTTCACCACCAAGGAGCTGCGCGAGCTCGGCACGCTGCCCGGGACCCGGGTGCTGGCCGACCCGGCGGAGCTCGCCCTGGACCCGGCGTACGCCGACCCGGCGGCGTACGACGCGCTGCCCGCGGCGAGCCGGCGCAATCTGGAGGTCCTGCGGGGGTGGGCGGCGGGCGGCGACGACGCCGCGCGCGCGATCCGGCTGCGCTTCTTCCTGCGTCCCGTGGAGATCCTCGGCTCCGGCGGGCGGGTCACCGGGGTCCGCTTCGAGCGGACCGCGCCGGACGGGGACGGCGGGGTGCGGGGCACGGGGCGGTACGAGGAGATCGCGGCGGGCCTGGTGCTGCGCGCGGTCGGCTACCGGGGCGTCCCGCTCGCCGGGCTGCCCTTCGACGCGGCGCGCGGCACGGTCCCGCACGCGGCGGGACGGGTGCTGCGGGACGGGGCGGTCTCGCCCGGGGAGTACGTGGCGGGCTGGATCAAGCGGGGCCCCACGGGGGTGATCGGCACCAACCGGCCCTGCGCCAAGGAGACCGCCGCGTCACTGCTGGCCGACGCCCGGGAGCTGGCCCGGCGCCCGGTCGCCGCGGACCCGGTGGCCGGGCTGCGGGCCCTGGGGCACGCACCGGTGCCGTGGACGGGCTGGCTGGCGATCGAGCGCGCCGAGGAGGCCCTGGGCGGCGCGCTGGGGCGCGCGCGGGTGAAGATCCCGGACTGGGCGGGGCTGCGGGCGGCCGCGCGCGGGGAGTGAGCGGCGGGGAGTGAGCGGCGGGAAGCGCCCTCAGACGGTGGCGCGCGCGGTGTCGCCGAGCCGTTCGGCCTGGGCGCCCGCGGCGGTCAGGACAGTGTCGAGGAGCCCCGGGAAGAGCGCCTCCAGGTCGTCGCGGCGCAGCTTGTTCAGCTTGGCGGTGCCCCGGTAGATCTGCTGGACGACGCCGCTCTCGCGCAGCACCCGGAAGTGGTGGGTGCTCGTGGACTTGGTGACCGGCAGCTCGAAGTAGGAGCAGCTCAGTTCGGCCCCGGCGTCGGCGAGGGCCATGCAGCGCACGATCCGCAGCCGGACGGCGTCCGACAGGGCGTGCAGGACGGCTTCGAGCCGGATGTCCTCACGCGCGGGGTGCTCCAGGACTCTGGGGTTGGTCGCGGTCGTCACGGCTGCGGCTCCACTTCTGTCCGGGGGGGTGCGTGCTGCCGGGCGGCTCTCGGGAAGGCGTGCCGCCATTGTACGAGCATCTTCGTAGTTTGACAGGCGGCGTACTACGACGAGTATCGTAGTAAGCCCCTCCAGGCCGTACCGCAGTCCCGGAAACGGAGTCCCCCATGAGCAGCGCCCTCTTCGAGCCCCTCACCCTGAGGTCCCTCACGATCCCCAACCGGGTGTGGATGGCGCCGATGTGCCAGTACTCGGCGGAGCCCACGGGCCCCCGCGCGGGTGTGGCCCGCGACTGGCACTTCGCCCACTACGCGGCCCGCGCCACGGGCGGCACCGGACTGATCCTCGTCGAGGCGACGGCCGTCGCCCCCGAGGGCCGGATCAGCCCCGCCGACCTCGGCCTCTGGGACGACGGCCAGATCGAGGGCCTGCGCCGGATCACCGCCTTCCTCAAGGAGCACGGCACCGTCCCCGGCCTCCAGATCGCCCACGCCGGGCGCAAGGCGTCCACCAACCGCCCCTGGGACGGCCGCGGCCCCGTGGACCCCGCCACCGGACTGGCCTGGCAGCCGGTCGGGCCGAGCCCGGTCGCCTTCGCCGACGACCACCCCGTGCCCACCGAGCTGACGGTCGAGCGGATCCACGAGATCACCGGGCAGTTCGCCGACGCGGCCCGGCGCGCGCTCGCCGCCGGCTTCGAGGTCGTGGAGGTGCACGGCGCCCACGGCTATCTGATCGGCGAGTTCCTCTCCCCGCACAGCAACCGGCGCACCGACGCGTACGGCGGCTCCTTCGAGAACCGCGTCCGCTTCGCCCTGGAGGTCGTCGACGCGGTCCGCGCGGTGTGGCCCGCCGACCTGCCGGTGTTCTTCCGGATCTCCGCCACCGACTGGCTCGACGAGCACGGCTGGACCGCGGACGAGACGGTCCGCTTCGCCGCACTGCTGCGCGCGCACGGCGTCGACCTGCTGGACGTCTCCACCGGCGGCAACGGCGGCGCCCCGCACATCCCCGTCGGCCCCGGCTACCAGGTGCCGTTCGCCGCGCGGGTGAAGGCGGAGACCGGGCTGCCGGTGGCCGCCGTCGGACTGATCACCGAGAGCCGGCAGGCCGAGGAGATCGTCGCCGGCGGGGACGCGGACGCCGTCCTCCTCGGCCGCGAGCTCCTCCGCGACGCCTCCTGGGCCCGGCGCGCCGCGCGCGAGCTGGACGGCGAGACCCACGCCCCGGCGCCGTACGCCTGGGCGATCTGAGGAGCGGGCCGGGCGCGACGGACGGCCCGGACCCCGGCCTCGGGAGCCGGACCCTCCGACCCCGGGCCGGCGGCTTCAACACGCCGCTGACCTGGGGCGCGGCCGCCTCCGGGGGCCGTTGTCGGTGCGGGGGTGCAGACTGGCCCGTATCCGCGACGACGGCGTCCTGGAGGTGTCGGCATGTCCGAGGTGCTACTGACCGTGGGCACCCGCAAGGGTCTGTTCATCGGCCGCGGCCGCGACGGCCGCTGGGAGTTCGGCCCACCGCACTTCAACGCGCAGGCGGTCTATTCGATCGGCATCGACACCAGACGCCCCGCGCCCCGGATCCTGGTCGGCGGGGACAGCGCCCACTGGGGCCCGTCCGTCTTCCACTCCGACGACCTCGGCGCCACCTGGACCGAACCGGCCGCGCCCGCCGTGAAGTTCCCCCAGGACACCGGGGCCTCGCTGGAGCGGGTGTGGCAGCTGCACCCCGCGCCCGCGCACTCCCCCGGCGTCGTGTACGCGGGGACCGAACCGGCCGCGCTCTTCCGGTCCGCCGACGGCGGCGAGTCCTTCGAGCTGGTCCGCCCGCTGTGGGAGCACCCGACCCGGGACCGCTGGGTGCCGGGCGGCGGCGGCGAGGCGGTGCACACCGTCGTCACCGACCCGCGCGACCCCGACGCCGTCACGGTCGCCGTGTCCACGGCCGGCGTCTTCCGCTCCCGGGACGGCGGGGCGAGCTGGGACCCGGCCAACGAGGGCGTCTCGGCGGTCTTCCTGCCCGACCCGCACCCGGAGTTCGGCCAGTGCGTGCACAAGATCGCGCAGGACGCCGGCGACCTCGACCGGCTCTATCTGCAGAACCACTGGGGCGTCTTCCGCAGCGACGACGCCGGCGGCCGGTGGACCGACATCGGGTCCGGGCTCCCCTCCGACTTCGGCTTCGCCGTCGCCGCCCACCCGCACCGCCCCGACACCGCCTACGTGTTCCCCATCAACGCCGACTCCGACCGGGTGCCCGCCGGGCACCGCTGCCGCGTCTACCGCACCACCGACGCGGGCGGGAGCTGGCAGCCGCTCAGCGAGGGGCTGCCGGAGGGCGACCACTACGGCACGGTGCTCCGCGACGCCCTGTGCACCGACGACGGCGACCCGGCGGGCGTCTACTTCGGCAACCGCAACGGGGAGGTGTACGCGAGCGCCGACGACGGCGACAGCTGGCGGCTCCTCGCCGAGCACCTGCCCGACGTGCTGTGCGTGCGCGCGGCGGTGCTGGGCTGAGCCGGCCCGAGCTGCGGGACCCGCTGTCGGAGTGCGCCAGTAGAGTGACGGACGTGGCAGCACGACCGTTGAACGAAATCGTCGAGGCCGGGTGGGCGCAGGCGCTCGCACCCGTGGCCGAACGCATCGCCTCCATGGGCGACTTCCTCCGGCAGGAGGTCGCCGCCGGGCGCACCTACCTGCCCTCGGGGGCCAACGTCCTCAGGGCCTTCCAGCAGCCCTTCGACGAGGTGCGGGTCCTCATCGTCGGCCAGGACCCCTATCCGACGCCCGGGCACGCCGTGGGGCTGAGCTTCTCCGTGGCGCCGGACGTGCGCCCGGTGCCGCCGAGCCTGGACAACATCTTCCTGGAGATGCACCGGGACCTGGGGCACCCGCGCCCGTCGAACGGCGACCTGACGCCGTGGACCCGGCAGGGCGTCCTCCTGCTCAACAGGGCGCTCACCACCGCCCCCCGGCGGCCCGGCGCGCACCGGGACAAGGGCTGGGAGGCCGTCACCGAGCAGGCCATCCGGGCGCTCGCCGCGCGCGGCAAGCCGCTGGTGTCGGTGCTGTGGGGCCGGGACGCGCGCAATCTGCGCCCGCTCCTCGGCGACCTGCCCGCGATCGAGTCCTCGCACCCCTCGCCGATGTCGGCGGACCGCGGCTTCTTCGGCTCGCGCCCCTTCAGCCGCACCAACGAGCTGCTGCTCCGTCAGGGCGCCGAGCCGGTGGACTGGCAGTTGCCGTGACGGACGGGGCGGAGCGCGGGCTGGTCCTCGGCGTCGACTCCGGCGGCTCGGGGCTGCGGATCGCGCTCGCCCGCGCCGCCGACGGCCGGGTTCTGGGGACGACCGCCTCCGCCGAACCCGTACGCACGGGGGCGGGCGGCATCGACGCGGGCCAGCTGCTGGCCCGGTTGCTGCCCGCCGTCGAGTCGCTGGCGGCACGGGCGGGCGGGGGCCCGGGCGGGGCCGGGCCGATCGTGGCCGTCGCCGTCGGGGCGGCCGGGATGGCCACCCTCGGCGACGGGCTGCGGGCCCAACTGCCCGGCGCCTTCGCGCGCGCCTGGGGCGTGCGGCGGCTCGCGCTGGCCGCCGACGCCGTCACCGCCTACGCGGGGGCGCTGGGCCAGCGGCCGGGCGCCGTCGTCGCGGGCGGCACGGGCCTGATCGCGATGGGCACCGACCTGACCGGCTGGCGCCGGGCCGACGGCTGGGGCCATCTCCTCGGCGACTGCGGCAGCGGGGCGTGGATCGGGCGCGCCGGGCTCGAAGCCGCGATGCGGGCGCACGACGGCAGACGCGGCGGCTCGGCGGCGCTCCTGGCGTGCGCCGAGGAGCTGTTCGGCCCGGTCGCCGGGTTGCCGGGCGCCCTCTACCCCCGAAGCGACCGGCCCGCCGTCCTCGCCTCCTTCGCGCCCCGGGTGAGCGCCTGCGCCGCCGCCGGGGACCCGGTGGCGGCGGACGTCCTGGCGCGGGCGGCCCGGCACATCGCGGAGGCGGCGGAGGCCGTCTGCGCGTCCTCGGCGGACGCCGAAGTGGCCCTGACGGGCGGCCTGTTCAAGATGGGCGAGCCCCTGCTGGGCCCGCTCCGCGCGGAGCTCGGCAGGCTGCTGCCGGGGGCCCGCGAGGTGCCCGCCGCAGGCGATCCGCTCGCCGGGGCGGTGACGATCGCCGCCGCGCTGGCCGACGGGACCCTGCGGCTGCCGGAGGATCCCCGGCTTCTCCAACTCACCACGTAATCGGCGGTTCCCGGCGACTCGGACATAAAGGGGCAGAAGTCGCTCAGCCGCACCTCACCGCAGTGCGGGACGGGCAAGCGCAGTAGCATACGGCGCCATGAGCTCCCCCACTGGGCCTACTCCCGGCCTGCCTGTACGAATGCCGCGCCCCCGCCAGTCCGGGCGGCACCGGCGCCCTGAACCCGTGGTGGCGCCCGAGGGCGCTCCCGCGCTCGTTCTCGCCGTTCCCGGCGTGCCGTCGGCCGCCATACGCTCGCTGGCCGAGGAGGTCGTGAGCATCGCCCGCTCGGAGCTGCCCGGCCTGGAGGCCGTGATCGGCTACCTGGACGGCGACGACGCCACCGAGTACCCGAGCCTCGGCGGCGTCCTGGCGCGCGCCGCCGCGCTGCGCACCGAGCGCTACGAGCTGGCCCTCGCGGCCGGCCGCGAGGTCACCGCGCCCGAGGGCCCGGCCGCGGTCGTCGTCCCGCTGCTCGCCGGCCCGGACAGCGCCCTGCTCCGGCAGGTCCGGCAGGCCGTGATGGACAGCGGCAACACGGCGGAGCTGACCGACGTGCTCGGCCCGCACCCGCTGCTCGCCGAGGCCCTGCACGTACGCCTCTCGGAGGCCGGTCTGGCGCGGGCCGACCGGGCGCGCCTGTTCACGGTCGCCACGGCGGCCGACGGCATCATCCTGGCCACGGTCGGCGGCGAGGAGGCGGTGCAGGCCGCCGGGATCACCGGAATGCTGCTGGCGGCGCGGCTGGCCGTGCCCGTGATGGCGGCGGCGCTCGACCAGGAGGGCTCGATCGCCTCGATCGCCGTGCAGCTGCGCGCCGCCGGTGCGGAGCAGCTCGCGCTGGCCCCGTACCTGATCGGCCCGGAGCTGGCCGACGGACTGCTCGACGCGGCGGCCAAGGAGGCCGACTGCGCGACGGCGGAGGCGCTCGGCGCGTATCCGGCCATCGGCAAGCTGGTGCTCTCGCAGTACGCCTCGGCGCTGGGGATCTCCCCGCAGCAGGGTGCGCCCGTCCACTGACGGACCGCGCCGCCGGGGGACGGCGAGAGGCAGTGACGGGAAGGGCCCGCACCGGACGGTTCCGGTGCGGGCCCTTCCCGTGTCCGCCCGCGCGGGCGGCGGTCAGCCGAAGACGACGCAGGAGGCGGCGGGCGCGGGGACCGAGCCCGCGCGGGAGGGCAGTCCGGTCTCCTGGTCCACCGTGAACCAGGTGACGTCGCCGGAGCGCTCGTTCGCCGCGTAGAGGTGCCGGCCGGAGGGGCCGAGGGCGAGGTCGCGGGGCCAGTGGCCGCCGCAGGGCACGGAGGCGGTCAGCTCGGCCTTCTCGCCGCTCTCGTCGAGGGCGAGCACGGCGAGGCTGTCGTGGCCGCGCACGGCCGCCCACAGGAAGCGCCCGTCGGGGGCGACGACGAGCTCGGAGGGGTAGCGGTCCCCGGTGGCGTCCTCGGGGACGACCGGGGTCTCGCCGAGCGCTTCGAGGACACCGGCGGCGGCGTCCCAGCGGCACACGGTGACGGTGGGCTCCAGCTCGTTGAGGACGTAGGCGTGGCCGCCGTCCGGATGGAAGGCCAGGTGCCGGGGCCCGGTGCCGGGGCGCAGCCGTGTCGTGCCGTGCGGGCGCAGGGTGCCGGTGGCCGGATCCAGGGCGGAGACGGTCACGGAGTCGGTGCCGAGGTCCACGGCGAGCACCCAGCGCCCGCTCGGGTCGGGCAGCACCTGGTGGGCGTGCGGCTTCTCCTGCCGGCCGGCGACCGGGCCGGAGCCCTGGTGGCGGGCCACGTCGGCGACGGGCCCCGGGGCGCCGTCGCCGACGAGGGGCAGCACGCTGACGCTGCCGGAGGTGTAGTTGGCCGTGAGGAGGTGCCCGGCGGCGAGCGCCAGGTGGGTGGGGGCGGCGCCGTCGACCGGGACGGGGGCGCCGAGGAGCCGGGGCGCGGGGTCCGCCGGGTCGCCGACCGCGAAGGCGGCGGCGGCGCCCTCGGTGGTCTCGGAGACGGCGTAGAGCAGCTCGCCGCCGGGGGCGAGGGCGAGGTACGAGGGGTCGGCGACGGCGTCGCTCCCCCCGACGACCTCCAGCGCGCCGCCGTCCGGCGCGAGCTCGGCGACGAGCACGCCCCGGCCGCCTGCCGAGGTGAACGATCCGATGTATGCCCGTGTCCGGCGTGCGTCGCCCACGAAGCCTCCCCTGTGCGGTGTCCCCTGGCCGGTCACGGCGGACCGGCCGTCCGTCGGGGCGACGTTAGCAGGTCTAGACCACGAGGTGGCAGGGCCGACGGTGGATCGGTGGGCCGTCAGGCCGCCGGGACGAGGGGGGCGCGGGGCGAGGTGCGGAGGGGGGCCGCCAGGTCGACCAGGGCGCGCTCCAGGCCGTGCAGGTGGTGCAGGGCCGCCTCGGCGCCGGGGTGGTGGGACGGGAGGGCGGGCGAGACCGCCTCGACGCGGCCGCCGGCCGCCTCGACCGGGGGGACGAGGGCGTGCACGGCGGCCTCGACGCGCCAGGCCGCGGCGACCAGGCGGGCGTCGTGCGAGGCGTCCGGGTCGGCGGCGACGGCGGCGAGCCCGCGGGTCTCCCGGGCGCAGTCGTCGAGCAGCGCGAGGACCCGGCGGGCGCGGGCCTTGCGGGCCCGCAGCGGGCTCAGCGGGTGGACGAGCGGGGCCAGCGAGAGGCGGGCGCGGCCGAGCAGCAGCTCCAGTTCGGCGGCGTGCGGCGCCGGGTCGGCGCCGGGGTCGCCGGCCAGCCGCCGGGCGGCGGCGGTGGTGCAGGCGTGCACGGAGCCGACGGCCCGCTGGATCCAGGCGTTGGTCGCGGCGTGCGTGGTGACCGGCAGCAGCGCCACGCCGATGGCGGCGCCGAGCGCGCCGACCGCGGTCTCCTGGAAGCGGAGCAGCAGCAGCCCGGGGTGCAGGACGCCGAGCAGTCCGTACAGCAGGCCCGCCATGACGGTGACGAAGAACATCATCCAGCTGTACGAGAGCGGGGCCGTGTAGAAGATGCCGAAGACGCACACGGCGACCAGGACCGCCGTCGGGGCGCCGGCGCCGCCCAGCGGCAGGGCGATCAGCAGCCCGGCCGCGATGCCGGTGACGGTGCCGACGACCCGGCGGAAGCCTCGGACCAGGGTCTCACCGCGCGAGGCGGTGTTGACGAAGATCCACCAGGCGGTGCCGACCGCCCAGTACCAGCGGTCCGGGGAGATGAGCTGTCCGGCGGCGAGGGCGACGGCACAGGCGACGGTGGCCTGGAAGGCCTGCCGCGTGGTGGCGCGGGCGAGCCCGGTACCGGGCAGCGGGGCGGGCGCGGCGGGCGGCGGGACGCGCCGCTCGACGCACCAGGCGACGAAGCGGACCGCGCTCGCGGCGCCGAGCGCCAGCAGGACGGCGGCGTACAGCTCGGGGAGCTGCGCGGGCACGGCGTGCAGGAACTGGGTCACGAAGAACTGCATGAAGGCGAAGATGCCGAGCGCGTGCCCGCGCGGCCCCCAGCGGCGCGCGTACACGCCGGCGAAGACGACGAGCAGCCAGGCGGCGTCGCGCAGGGCGGGCAGCCCGTGCAGCGCGGTCGCGAGGGCGAGGACGGGGAAGCCGGCCAGCGGCAGCAGGGCCGTGGTGACGGCCTGCCGCCGCACGGTCGGGTCGCCCACCGTGAACAGCGCCAGGAGCGCGGCGAGGCCCGCCGTGATCGAGGCGGTCAGGGACAGCCCCGCCAGTTCGGCGGCGGCGACGGCCAGGCCGACGCCGAGGACGGCCCGCGAGGCCACCCGCAGCCGCACCCTGCCCGGGTCGGGGGCCACGCACACGAGCCGGAACAGCCTTCCCCCGGCCGCCAGGCCCTTCTTCACGACGGTCGATCCGCCCCCGCTGCCGTACACACACCCTCTTCGTCGTCGCGCGATGCCCTCTGGACATGGCGATGGCGCCGCGGGTCCGGGGCCGGCGGCCTCGCCGGTCCGGCGCGTGCGCGGCGCCATCTGTCCAACTCTCCGAAGAGGAAAGCATCCTTCCGCCCACTGGCTCAACCGGCGGCCTGATGAGTGGGCCATTGGTACAGTCAAGGCGACGAATGAACGGCCACAGGGAGGCCAACGGACCATGACGGTGGACGAGCTCGACACCCGCATCCTGCGGCTCCTCATCGAGCAGCCGCGCACCAGCGTGCGCGAGTACGCCCGGGTCCTCGGGGTGGCCCGGGGCACGGTCCAGGCCCGGATCGACCGCCTGGAACGGGACGGCGTGATCACGGCGACGGGCCCCGTGCTCTCCCCCGCGGCGCTCGGGCACCCGGTGCTGGCCTTCGTGCACATCGAGGTCACCCAAGGGCACCTGGACGAGGTCGGCGACGCGCTGGCGACCGTTCCGGAGATCGTGGAGGCCTTCTCGATCACGGGCGGCGGCGACCTGTGGACCCGGGTGGTCGCGCGGGACGCGGGCCATCTGGAGGACGTCATCCAGCGGCTGATCCAGCTCCCCGGCGTGGTCCGCACCCGGACCGAGATCGCGCTGCGCGAGCGGGTCGCGCACCGGCTGCTGCCGCTGGTGGAGTCGGTGGGGCGGCGGGGCGGCTAGGACCTGACGGGGGCGCGGGCTCCGGGGGGGCGGACTCCGGGGCGCGGGCTCCGGGAGGGCGGACTCCGGCGGCGGGCCCTTCGGCCGGACGGCGGGACCAAGGGCCCTCCGTTTCCGTCGGGCCCTCTGAAAGGGTGGGCGTATGAGCACCCCGCGCGTATCGGTCGTCTTCGATCTCGACGGCACGCTGGTCGACAGCGAGCCCAACTATTTCGAGGCGACCCGCCGCGCCCTCGCCGCGCACGGCGTCACGACCTTCGACTGGGCGCGCCACACGGACTTCATCGGGATCGGCACCCTGGAGTCGCTGCGCGCGCTGACCGCCGAGTACGGGGTGACGGCCCCGGCGGAGGACCTCCTCGACGCGACGAACTGGCACTACCTGGAGCTCGCCCGCGCGGCGACGCCCGTCTTCCCGGAGATGCGCGCCTTCGTGGAGCGGCTGTCCGCGCGGGGGGTGCCGATGGCGGTGGCCTCGGGCTCCTCGCCGGCCGCGATCGAGGCCGTCCTGGCGGGGACGGGGCTGGACGCGTACCTGAAGACGGTCGTCTCGGCCGAGGAGGTCGACCGGGGCAAGCCCGCGCCGGACGTCTTCCTGGAGGCGGCCCGCCGCCTGGGCGCGGCGCCGGAGCGGTGCGTGGTCATGGAGGACTCGCCGCCGGGCGCCGCCGCCGCGCACGCCGCGGGGATGCGGTGCCTCGTCCTGCCGTACGTACCGGAGACGGCGGACGATCCCTTCTTCACCACGGCGGACCTGGTCTTCCGCGGCGGGCAGCGGGAGTTCACGGCGGAGGCCGCGCTGGCGTGGCTGGCCGAGTGGGAGGGGTGAGCCGGGCAGGGCGGGTAGGGCGGGTGGGAGGGGTGAGCCGGGTGCGGCGGGCGAGTCGGGTGCGGCGTTCCAGCGCGGCGGGCTAGCTCTGACATGATCCGCATTCGCTAGGCATTTCCGCTGATTCACCTTGCATATGCCACCTATGGCCGCTTAGGCTCGTGGGCATGCAGACCTACACCATCGGGCAGGCGGCACGGCTCCTCGGGGTCAGCCCGGACACCGCGCGGCGCTGGGCCGACGCCGGCCGGGTCACCACCCACCGCGACGAGAGCGGACGGCGCCTCATCGAGGGCCCCGACCTCGCCGCCTTCTCCGTCGAGCTCGCCCAGGCGGCGCCGGGCGACGAGGACGACTCGTACACCTCCGTGCGCAACGCCTTCCCCGGGATCGTCACGGCCGTGAAGCTCGGCGACGTCGCGGCCCAGGTGGAGATCCAGGCGGGCCCGCACCGGCTGGTCTCGCTGCTCACCCGGGAGGCCGTCGAGGAGCTCGGTCTGGAGGTCGGGATGCGGGCCACGGCCCGCGTGAAGTCGACCAGCGTGCACATCGACCGCGCCTGAAATCACGTGCCCCGGGCGGGTGCCCTGTGACAGGCTCCGGCACGCGCGCGCCTCCCGGGCGGCGCGCGGTCCGAGCGCGCACCACACCGACCCAGGAGCCCCCATGACGACCCCGCCCCGCCTCGTCCCCCTGATGGAACAGTTCGAGTTCGCGCGCGAGCGGCTGCTCAACCGGCTGACCGGACCGGTGGTGGACAGCGGCAACGGCACGGGGGTCCCGGTCGGCCCGCTCACCGACGCCGAGCTGCTGTGGGAGCCGGTGGCGGGCTGCTGGTCGGTCCGCCGCCACCGGGACGGGCCGGGGGCCCGGGCCACGCTGCTGGTCGGAGCCGGGGAGTGGGGCCGTGACACCAGCCCGCCGCCGCACCCCGACCCGGCGCCGTTCACCACGATCGCCTGGCGGCTGAACCACCTCACCGAGATGTTCACGCTGCGCACCGACCACACCGCCGGCGGCCGCGAGCTGACCCGCGACGACTTCCGCTGCCAGGGCGAGGCCGCCCCCGCGCTCGCCGACCTGGCGCGCTCCTCCGCCGCCTGGCACGCGATGCTGCGCACCCTCGACGACACCGCGCTCGACACGGTCGGCTACTGCACCTACCCGCACGGCGGGGACCCGGAAGAGGCCCTGGTCGACGTCATCTGGTGGATGAACCAGGAACTCCTCCACCACGGCGCGGAGATCGCCCTGCTCAGGGACCTCTACCGGGCCCGGGGCGAGGCCGGCTGATCCGGGTACGCGGTACGGGGTCCGGCACCGGGTCCGGCGCTGCCCGCTGAGCGGCCGTCAGCCCGTCGTCCGGGCCAGCAGCATCGCGACGTCGTCCTGGGCCCGGCCGTCCAGCAGCCGGGCCAGGACGTCGTCGCACAGCTCCCCCAGCGGGCGGTCCGTGTCGTGGAGGGCGGCGGCGAGCTGGGACATCCCCTGCTCCAGGTCGCGGTCGCGGGCCTCGATCAGACCGTCCGTGTAGAGGACGAGCAGGCCCCCGGCGGGCACCGCCACCTCCTGCGTCCCGAACTCGTGCGCCCCGGTGCCGAGCGGGGTGCCGGGCAGGCCGTCGAGGAACGTGACGGCCCCACCGGGGACGGCTACGGCCGGCGGCGGATGGCCCGCGCGGGCGATGGTCCAGCTCCGGGTGAGGGGGTCGTACACGGCGTACACGCAGGTCGCCATCTCGTCCTCGCCCAGGTCGGCCACGACCGCGTCGAGCGAACGGAGCATCCGCGCGGGCGCGATGTCGTGCCGGGCCAGGGTGCGCACGGCGGTGCGGAGCTGGCCCATCACGGCGGCGGCGTGGATGCCGTGGCCCATCACGTCGCCTATGACGAGCCCGGTGCGCCCGCCGGGGAGCGCGACCACGTCGAACCAGTCGCCGCCGACGTCGTGCTCGCTCGCCGGGAGGTAGCGCCCGGTGAGCTCCAGGCCGGTCACGTCCGGCAGCGCGTTGTTGGTGAGGCTCCGCTGGAGGGTGAGGGCGGCCTGCCGCTGGGTCGTGTAGAGGCGGGCGTTGTCGATGTTGAGGGCCGCGCGCGCGGCGACCTCGTCGATGAGGACGCGGTCCTCCCCGTCGAACGGCTCCCGGCCGCGCAGCCGGGTCACCGAGACCGTGCCGAGGACCGTGCCGCGCGCGACCAGCGGGACCAGCCGCGCGGAGCCGATGCGGGTGGCGAGGTAGCTGCGCAGGGCCTCCATCCGGGGGTCCCGGATGAGCGCGGGGATGTCGGCTGTCCGCAGGTCCATGGCCCGCGCGTCGGTGATGACCTCCTCGTACACGGAGCCCGGCGGGATCTGGAAGGTGCGTCCGACGCCGAGGAGGGCGGTGGGGGCGGCCGGGTCGGGGAAGGCGGCGGCGAGGCGGCGCAGCACGCCCCGGGTGGCGGCGGTGGACTCGTCGGGGTCCAGGACCGATTCGAGGAGCTGGACGTCGGCGGAGTCGGCCAGCCTCGGCACCAGGAAGGACACGACCTCCTCGGCGGTCTGCCGGAGGTCCAGGGTGGTGCCGATCCGGGCGCCCGCCTCGGCCAGCAGGGTGAAGCGGTGCCGGGCGCGCTCGACCTCGACGTGGGCCCGCTGGCTGTCGGTGACGTCGATCAGCGAGGCGATGACACCCAGGGGGTGCCCGCCGTGGTCGAGGAGCGGGGCGTACGAGCAGGACCAGATGTGGTCGTGGTCGGGGTCGGCGGGGGTGCGGCCGACCCGGCGGGCGTCGACGACGGCGGTGCCGCTGTCGAGCACCTGGCGCATCAGCGCCTCCAGCGCGCCCGCGTTCACCCCGGGCACGACCTCGGTCAGCCGGCGGCCAAGGTGGTCGGCGGGCGGCACGCCGTTCATGCGGGCGAGGGCGTCGTTGACACGCAGGAAGCGCAGGTCGGGACCGAGGGTCGCGAGGCCGATCGGCGACTGGGTGAAAAGGGACTCCAGCGCGGCCAGCGAGTCCCGCATCCGCAGGACCTCGGAGGTCTCGACGGCGATCAGCATCGCGCCGGGGCGGCCCTGGGGGTCGGCGGCGGGCACGATCCACATCTCCATGACGACCTGGTGGCCGTCGCGGTGCCGGACCGGGAGGGTGCCGACGACGGTCTCCCCCGCCTGCACCTGGCGGGTCAGCCGGTCGGCCAGCTCGCGGTTGGTGTCGGGGACGAGGAGCGGGGTGGCGAGGCGCCCGATCACGTCCTCGGGGCGGTGCCCGAGGAGGTCCTGGGCGGCGAGCGACCACTCGACGATCCGCCCCCTGGCGTCCTCGCGCCACAGCGCGATGGGCAGCAGGTCGTTGAGCACGCCCGCGTAGCCGACGGCCGCGCGGGGCGGCTGCGGCACCCTGCCCGGCGACTGGTGAGTGTGCAACGCATCTACCTACGCATCAGCCTGGCCCCGAGGGGCTCAATCCCTACCGCACTTCGCACTATCGCTTTATCCCTATCGCAACATCTACCGAATCACCCTATCCGAGACATCGCGGACAGGCGCTGCGCAGTTCCGCCAGGCGACGGCGACCGGGCCGGCGCGCCCTTCGGCCGCATACCCCCCGGGGGTCACGATTCCGTAGTTCTACGGATGTACGAACCCGTGTCGTTCTGAAAGAGTCTGCGGACAGCCGACGAGGGATACGTGCCGATACGCGTCCCCGGACCGACCGCGCGCGCCTGCGGACCCGACCGCGGTGCGCGGGTCCGCCGGACCGGCCCGTGCGCACGTCCGCGGACCCCGAGGAACCCGAGGAATCCGAGATCGCCCCCGACAAGCCCCACACGTTCCAGGTCGATCTGCGTGGCCTGGTGGACCTGCTCTCCCACCACCTGTACTCCAGCCCCCGGGTCTACCTGCGCGAACTCCTCCAGAACGCCGTGGACGCGCTCACCGCCCGCCACGCCCTGGACCCCGACGCCCCCGCCCGCGTCCACATCCACACCGGCACCGACACCGGCGGCACGGGCGGCACCGGCGGCACGGGCGGCGCCACCCTGCGCATCACCGACACCGGCATCGGCCTCACCGAACACGACGTCCACACCCTCCTCGCCACCATCGGCC